>CAKROE010000001.1 GCA_934371915.1 uncultured Blautia sp.
ATCTTCCAAAGGTGTGATCAAAGCAAAGAAGAAAGGTAAAGCAACGATTACCGTGAAATCCGGCAAAAAGACTTACAAGATTAAAGTAACAGTTAAATAAAATATTTCAGCAGAGAAAGCTGTGCCGGGGGAAAACAATCCTCCGACATGGCTTTTTTTACTTTCAAAACAGGTCATTTCGCGATACAATGTACTAGGATGCTAAAAGACAGGATTGAGGATTAATAAATGAACGAAAAATTTCTGAAAGAGAAGAAAAGTCAGAAAATACTGTTAGGTGTTATGGCAGCATTGATTTTCATACTGGCAGTCTGTGCGCTTTCTACAGCAGATACCGTGATACCTGAAAACGCGCTGACTCAGTGTGAACCTGAGCGTATACAGGATCTGGATAATGGTGTACAACAGATTTATTTTAACATAGATCAGAAGAACGAAGGAGATTCACTGGTGTTTTTTACTTCGCATCAGTATGTGGATGTGTTTGCAGACGGAGAACGGATATACAGTCTGAATCAGAACGGCGGGGTGTGGGGGCATACTACAGGAAATGTATGGAGCTTTGTAAAACTGCCGAAAGATGTAAAACAGATGGAAATATGTCTGACACCCTGTTATCCGGAAGTAGCCGGTCAGATGAGAGAATATTATATAGGATCCGAACATGAGATATATAGGACATTACTTCGCCGGTCCATGCCGGAAATTGTGATCAGTGTATTTATATTCATTGTTGGTGTGTTTATAGCGCTTTACTGGGTGGTCATACACAAGAGCAGCCAGATAGATGGCACGTTGTTATATCTTGGCACATTTTCGATTTTGCTGGGTCTGTGGTCTGCAAATGAGACAGATGTGGCAGCACTTGTGCTTCTGAACAGACAGGCATCTGCATTTGCAGCATTTGCACTTCTTATGGTGATGCCGCTTGCGTTTATTATGTTTATAAAAAGCTTTCTGGATATCAAAGATGAGAAATACTGGAAAATAATCTGCAGCATTAATATACTGACCATGGCTATAAGTTATGTGTTGAATTTTACCGGTATATATGAATTCAGAAGGAGTCTGTGGATAACACATGTGGTAATCATTCTTTTGCTGATTTATATGTTTGTGGTGATTACCGAAAAGATTGTAAAACATCGGGCAGACCGGAGACTTCGGGCATGTGTAGGTGCACTTGTACTGATATTTGCATGTACAGTTGCAGATCTCGGCCGGTATTACAAAACAAGCAGTAATGCGGGTGTGCTTGGAAAACTGTCGTTTCTTATATTTATAATCGTTCTGGGAATAGAATCTGCAATGCAGGCCATTGAAAGTCTGCAAAAAGGCAGAAGGGCAGCTGAACTCGAACAGTTTGCACTCAATGATTCCATGACGGGGCTTTACAATAGAAATGCATATAATTATTTCGTTAAAAACAGACAGAGACTGGAAAATTATATGATTGTGACGTTTGATCTCAATAACCTGAAAAGCTGTAATGATAACTATGGACACAGTGCAGGAGATGTATATATTATCCATTCAGCACATATTATTGAGAGTATTTTTGAACGTTTCGGAAAGTGCTACCGGATTGGCGGAGATGAATTCTGCTGTATCATTCCCAAAGCAAACGGATTCAATATAGAACGATTTATTCAGAAACTGCAGCAGGAAGTGGAAATATTTAACAATAAAAACATCATTCCGGTCAGAGCCGGGATAGCATGCGGCTATGCATTTTTCAGAGCAGATGATACAGACATTGAGAAAGTACGTGAGCGCGCGGATGAGATGATGTATCAGAATAAAAAGAAACTTAAAGGGCAGGATTAAAAATAGAAATATAAGGAGAAAATATTTGATTTCAAAGACAATGCGCACAATCTTACACGCACTATCTTATGGAAATATTGAGGTGGAGGCATCCAGACGGCTGGCTGATATCAAGAAACTGGATGCGATGCGGATTTTTTTTAAGACATTAGATACAAAGGTTTATAATGGCAATCACGAGGTGCCGGTGCGGCTTTATTTTCCATCAGAAGAAGCCATGAGCGGCGATGTGGTAGAGGGAGAAAAATACCCGGTACTGCTGTTTTTTCATGGCGGCGGCTGGGTGACGGAGAGTATCGAAAATTATGACCGCGTATGCAGCCGGATGGCACAGTCCACCGGGCATATTGTGATGTCGGTGGAATACCGTCTGGCACCGGAATACCGCTTCCCGATTCCGTTTGAAGACTGTTATGAGGCGGCAAAAGCACTCTATACAGGGCGGTTGATATTACCTGCCGATCCGGATCGCATCACGATCATCGGAGACAGTGCGGGTGGAAATCTGGCAGCGGCGGTTTGTCTGAAAGCCCGTGACACAGGAGATTTTACACCGAAAAAACAAATCCTGATCTATCCGGCAGTGAACAACTGTTATACCGAAAAATCACCCTACAGATCCGTGCAGGAAAACGGAGAAAATTATCTCCTTACCGCAGTAAAAATGGAGGACTATCTGACGCTTTATGAGAGCTGTGCAGAGGACCGAAATAATCCGTATTTCTCTCCGTTAATGGAAAAAGATTACACAAATTTACCTGATACACTGATCCTTACAGCGGAATTTGATCCTCTTCGTGATGAAGGAGAAGAATATGGAAAACGATTAAAAGAAGCCGGAAATTATGTAGAAGTACACAGGATTTCGGATGCACTTCATGGTTATTTTGCACTTGGAATCAGATTTTTGCATGTGCAGGAAAGCTTTGATATTATGAACCGGTTCTTAAGTAAAGGAAGCGAATAAACGTGGAAAAAGGATACTCAAAATGGAGAAAATTAGATAATGCAGCACTGGCTTTTCCACTTGTTACAGACAAAAATGATACCAGAGTTTTCAGGTTCTACTGTCAGTTAAAAGAGGCTGTAAACAGTGAAGTTCTGCAGCGTGCACTGGATCAGACAATGGAGAAATATCCGTTGTTCCGTGCAGTTCTGCGAAAGGGACTGTTCTGGTTCTATCTGGAGCGAAGGGATATAAATGCACTTGTAAAAGAGGAAAAGAGACCACCGTGCAGCAGCCTTTATATACCGGATAAAAAGAGCCTTTTATTTCAGGTGAGCTATTACAAAAACCGCATTAATTTTGAGGTATATCATGCACTGACAGACGGTACCGGAGCAATGAATTTCTTAAGTGAACTGGTACAGAATTATCTGATCCTGACGCATCCGGAAGCAGCTTTACCACGTGTGGAACACCCGGAGGAACCAACACCCGGAGCGCAGGAAGAAGACAGCTTTTCACAGTATTATTCCTCGGATATTCCAAAGAATAAAGAGAAAAAACCGACAGCTGTGAAGCTGAAAGGCGAAAAATTACTGCATGCAGATATGCAGATCACAGAGGTAGTTGTCCCGGTAAAAGAGACGCTGGCGAAAGCTCGCTCTTATGGTGTTTCGATTACGGTTCTGCTTACTGCAATGTTACTTTGTTCGATACATGAGGAGATTCCGAAGAACCGGCAGAAGAAGCCAGTTGCATTGATGATACCGGTCAATCTGCGCAATTATTTTCCATCTCAGTCGATGGGAAATTTCTTCGGATGGATTGAAGTTGGATATACTTTTTCCGATGAGACAACCTTTCAGGATGTATTATATGACGTAAAAAAACAGTTCAAAGAGAAGCTTGTAAAAGATAAAATTGCGATGGATATGAATGGATATGTGCGTCTGGAAAAGAATCCGGTAATACGTGCAGTGCCGCTTGAAATTAAGAAATATTTTATGATGGCGGGGGCGAATCTTGGCAGCAGGAGTATTACAGCCGTGTATTCTAATATTGGTATTCTGAGATTTCCGGAAGAATACAAAGAGTATATTGAACGATTTGGTATCTTTGCAAGTACCAATTCTTTGCAGCTTTGTTCCTGTTCATATGAAGATCAGATGGTGCTTGGATTTACGTCCAAAATTCCGGATGACAGCATTCAGAAGAACTTTATGCGTATGCTGCAGGAGGAAGAAATTCCATTTAAAGAAGAGAAAAATGACTTTCCCGGATGTGGGGAGCAGCAGAAAAAAGAAGAGAAAAAGGTGTTACAGACGTTCAGTTTTCTGTGTCTTGCCGTAGCTGTGATCTGTGGAATGATCAACTATCTGATGCTGGAGACACTGAACTGGTTCTGGTTTGCTGCGGCCGGCTGTCTGTGTGCATGGCTGGTTGTCGGAGTGGCATATTTTAAACGCAGAAACATCCTCAAAAACCTGGCATGGCAGCTGCTGCTCATTACGGTTTTGTGCGTATTATGGGATCATTTTACCGGATGGAAAGGCTGGTCTGTAGATTTTGTATTTCCGTTTGGGGCGCTTGCAGTGCTTGGAAGTGTCCCTGTAATCGCAAAAGTCAGCCATCTGGAGCGGGAAGAATATCTGTATTATCTGCTTCAGGCAGCAATGATCGGATGCCTTCCGGCAGTCCTTATCTGGATCGGAATCATAAAATATACGATGCCGTCCGTACTCTCTACGGGCATCAGTTTTCTGGTTCTGGCGGGGATGTTTATCTTCCGAAAGAAAGATACATTAAGAGAATTTCGAAAGAAACTGAGAATGTAAAATATGATTTACGAGAAAGGAAAATAGCGATGTTAGAATGTGATTATGAAGTGAAACAGATTGATGGAGATTATGCACATCTGCAGAGACTCGACAGACCGGAGGAAGAACTGAAGCTGGTAGCGAGAGCACTGCTTCCGATGGAAATCTATGAGGGATGTATTCTGCATTATGAAATGATGCAGTATTCCATGAAATAGAGGAGCAGGAAGCGGCACTGTCCGCAGAACTCTTAAAAGAACCTCAGGAGAAAGTTATGGAACAGTATTACTACAACCATATGAATAAACAGGAGCAGGCTGCCTATCATGGAATTCTTCAGGGAATTTCCGGACTGGCGGATGAGTTTCAGATTCCGGCACTGGACGGAGAGACTTTGTATAATGTCTTTTTCCAGCTGCGTCTGGATCATCCGGAGATTTTCTGGGCAACGGGATATAAATACCGGTACTACAAAGAATCACCGAATATTATTTTTATTCCGGAATATCTGTTTGATAAAGGCAAAATAAAAGAGCATCAGAAAGCAATGAAGTCCAGAGTGGAGAAGCTTGTGCGTCCGGCGAAGGACATGTCCGAATGGGAAAAAGAGAAATATGTACATGATTTTATCTGTCAGAATGTACACTATGACAAGCTCAAGAAGGCTTATTCTCATGAGATCATCGGCCCGCTTGGTCAGGGTGTTGGCGTCTGCGAAGGCATTGCAAAGGCAGTAAAAGTATTTCTGGATGCGTTGGGTGTCTGGTGCGTCATCGCGATATGCGGAAACAATCCGGAAAAAGGTATCAAATATCGTCATACCTGGAATATTGTCCGGATCGGAGGAACGTATTATCATCTGGATGCAACCTTCGATAATACACTCGGAAACAGCGATAAAGTCGAGGATATCCGATATGACTATTTCAATCTGGATGATAAAAGTATCTTCCGGGATCATGAGCCACTGATCGCAGCAGCACCTCATTGTACAGATCACGATCACTTTTATTACAGAGAAAAGAAGCTGTCTTTTACGAAAACAGAAGATGTGTATAAACGTTCACTTCAGGCAGCAAAAAAGGGAAAAACGCTGACATTTCACTGGAGAGGCGGCTATCTGACAAGAGAAGTTCTGAATGAACTTCTTGGACTTATCCGTAAGGCCGGTGAAGAAAAAAACAAGACAGCAGCAGTCAACATCAACTGGCCGCAGGCTGTGCTGCGTCTGCATTATACAGAAGCGCAGATGCAGGAATGCATCATAATGGAAGACGCAAATGAAGGGGAAAAAGAATAACAGATACACGGCAGTACAATGGTAATAAAAAGGGGAGACAGACATGCTTGAGACATTCAATGTTTTACGTATTGATGAGCCGGATTTCGGATGTGAAGGACGTCCGGACGGGATGGCAGTGAAGGACAATGTCCTTCTGAAAAGTAATTATACAGGTGAGGAAATGACAGTCAGGGAGAAGGATGCCCGGCTGTATGAGCTGGATATCAATGAAGGCGATCAGGTATTTCTGATCGATGGTGAGATGCGAAAGATCCGCTGAGATGATGTGTCCTGACTGAACGCGGCTTACGGAGAGCTGATAAAAATAGACTAGAAAGTGCAGGAAGAGAGATGGAATTAAATATTCTTGACTGGTTCCAGACGTTACATACACCGATTCTGGATAAAATTATGACATCAATCACAAAGCTGGGGGATGCGGGGATTTTCTGGATTATCCTGACGCTGCTTTTTCTTATCATACCAAAGATGAGAAAAACAGGAATCATTATGGCAGCAGCACTGATCATGGATCTGCTGATCTGCAATGTAGCAGTAAAAAATCTGGTAGCAAGAACAAGACCATACGATGTAAACACCAGTGTGCAGCTGCTGGTGGCAAAGCTTCACGATTATTCATTCCCATCGGGACATACGGCGGCTTCCTTTGCTTCGGTTACTGCGTTATATCTCGCAGGTGAAAAGAAGCTCTGGAAACCGGCACTGGTACTTGCCTGTCTGATCGCAGTATCGAGATTATATCTGTATGTCCATTATCCGACGGATGTTCTGGGTGGTATGGTTTTTGGAATTCTGGCAGGATATGTGGGCTATTGGATTGTGAAACTTCTGGAGGCAAAGATTTCCGGAAGAAAGAACGCAGGGAAACAGGTACGGAGGTAACGACATGCACAGGATAAGACAGTCCATTCAGTTTTATGGAAGAGTTCAGGGTGTGGGCTTCCGCTACAAACTTGGTTATCTGGCAGACAAATACAGTGTGACCGGATGGGCGAGAAATGAATATGACGGATCGGTTTCGACAGAACTGCAGGGTCTGGAAGAAGATATTGACAAGATCGTACAGGCACTTTACAATGACCGGTATATAGAGATTGACGATATCCGAAGACGTGAGATTTCTGTGGATGAGGAAGAACGAAGATTCGGAGTTCGGTATTAAAGGAGGACGCACGAGTGGACGAATTATATCAGGCAATTGAGGAAAAAATTAAAGCAGCAGGATATCCGCGAGAGATTTCCGGGCAGGCTGTTTATGAAGATATCTGCGATCAGATCGAGGGAAAAGAAAACGGCAGTTATGTGTTACTGTCCAAATTTGAGGACGATGTGATTTTTGAGTATCACATTACGATCATGGATCATGAATTTAACCTCGGAATTCTTACAATGAGACTTCCGGAGGGCATATACGCAGCAAACTTTGATGAAGACTGATGAATCGGAGCAGGTGAAAACCTGCTCTTTTTGTATGCTGGTTATGGTAAGTACTATGGCCGCATACAAACATTTCGTGTTTTCGTGAAAAACTATAGAAAAACATTTTGCGATTTCGTGAAAAACCACAGAAAAACATTTTATGATTTCGTGAAAAAAGTGGATTATACATTTTGCGATTTCGTGATACAATACTATCAGATAATGAAATCTGTCTAAATGTATTTATGGAGGGGATTAAATGGTTTTTCGCAGGAAAGCATATGCGAAGCTTTTGCAGTGGAAAGAATTAGCCGCAGGAACATCTGCAGTTCTGCTGGAAGGAGCCAGACGTATTGGTAAGAGTACGATAGTCGAAGAATTTGCAAAAAATGAATATGATGATTATATGATTTTGGATTTTGCAAGGGAAAACAGGGATGTGCAGAATCTTTTCATAGATGATATGGATGATTTGGATAGCTTTTTCCGTAATTTATTTCTTTTGAAGGGACGGGATTTGAAGGGAAAAAATTGTGTCCTGATTTTTGATGAAGTTCAGTTGTTTCCGAAGGCAAGACAGGCAATTAAATATCTGGTGGCGGATGGCCGGTATGATTACATTGAAACAGGATCACTGATTTCAATACGTAAAAATATTCAGAATATCCTTATTCCATCAGAAGAATATCGGATAAAAATGTATCCAATGGACTTTGAAGAATATCTGTGGGCACTGGGCGACACAGTCACATTTGAGGCGATTAAAAGCGCTTACGAAAAGCGAAAACCACTGGGCGATTCTGTTCACAGAAAAATAATGAAAAAGTTTCGGACATATATGGTTATAGGAGGAATGCCGCAGGCTGTCAGTGCATTTGTTGAAGGAAAAACTTTTGCACAGATCGATTTTATAAAAAGAAATATACTGAGTCTTTATGAAGAGGACCTGGCAAAATATGATCGAGATAATCGGGAAAAAGCGTCGGTGGTTTTCCGAACGATTCCGGAACAGCTGGAGAATAAAAATTCACATTTCAAATTTTCTGTGATTGATAAAAATGCAAGATATCAAAATTACGTAGATGCGGTAAGCTTTATATCAGAGTCTATGATGGGGAATGAGTGTATTAATGTAACGAAACCGGAAGTGGCACTTGAATTGTTTGCAGACCGTAGCAATTTCAAATTGTATATGGGCGATACCGGACTTCTGGTAACACAGATTATGAAGAGCAGAGATGAGACAGATGAAGACCTGTATAAAGCACTGATTATAGATAATCTCAGTATTAATCAGGGGATGATTATTGAAAATATGGTTGCACAGATGCTTAGGGCATCTGGTCATGAACTGTATTTTCATGAGTATTTATATACTCCGGAGGATTCTGTCAGGGAAAAGAAATATGAAATAGATTTTATGGCTGTTAAAAAGAAAAAAATCTGTCCGATTGAGGTAAAATCTTCTGGATACATGTCTCACAAATCTTTTGATTACCTGACGAAAAAATACCAGTTGAAGATGCAGGATCGTTATATTATTTATACGAAAGATTTAAAGTATAAAGATGAGATTATGTATATACCGATTTATATGACAATGTTGATATAAGGGAACTACAGGAGGGAGATATGATATGAAAAAGATGAAAAAACTTCTGGCACTTTTGATCGTGATATCAATTGTCAGTACTTCGATGGGAACTGCTGTATTTGCATCATCGGATCTGCCAGCAGAAACACAGTCGGATCAGAAAACAGAGAGTGAAGGTAATCTTCAGAATAATGCCAACATCGATGTGGAAGGAACAGATTCCGTAGGAGATATACTCGCATTGGCAATCTCAGAAGAAAACGAGAAATCTGAAGAACGGCAGAAGTCAGCGAACAGTATTACAGGACTGGATTTCAGCGAAAATAATGCCAGCGTTGAGTATCAGACTGAAGAAGATGCGGAGATCGTTGTTGCAGTATATGATGAACAGTATTCCAGAATGCTGGCATCCGGAAATATTGATGCATCAAAAGATGGGACTGTAGCATCTGTCACCATCACCGGTGATATGCCTCAGTACTTTGTTGCCACAGCATTTCTTCTGGATAAGGAGAGTCATGAAGCACTGTGCGATTCTTTTACTACGGAAATGTATACAAAGGATATCCAGGATCTTAAAAATTCGACAACAGACAATTACGACGAGGACAAGGTTGTTCAGCTTGAAGAAGGCAATAAGGACACGAACTTTGCTGTATTCAATGACGAGACAAAAGTTGTAACAGAAGACTCAGAAAAGAATCAGATTAAAGATAACGGCGACGGTACATACACCATTACAAATGTGGATGATACTCTGTCCGATCTTAAAGCCGGTGATACTATTGCCTGCAGCTACAGTGACGGAACCTTCCTTTTGATAAAGGTTGGAAGCATCCGGTTAGACGGAACAACGATAATTGTCACCGAAGACACCGATGCCGGCCTTATAGATTACTTTGATTATGTCAAGATTGAAGCAGACAGTTCTCAGGGAGAAATGGAGATAGATAACAGTCAGCTTGAAGATGGTGTGACACCAACAAGTGATGTTCAGGAAGCAGGCTATTCATCACATGAAGCAAGCATTTCCAGAAGTGTTTCCTATAATGCCTCAAAAGAATTTGAAAGTGGTGTAAAGCTCACAGGAAATTTTACATATGGATTTATGTTTACGGTTGATGTTTATGTTACTTCACAATATCAGTATTTATCGATAAAGAATGAAGTGAATGCCGGGATTTCTGTAGATATATCTGGAAAGCTGGCTCAAAAAGAAATACCACTTGGACGAATTGAAGTGCAGCCTGTTCCGTGCATAAATGTAGGTTTTACACCGTCTTTTGTTGTTGAAGCCTCCGCGAAGATAGAGTGGAGTGGAGAAATAAGTGCATGTATCGGAGGCGCGTATGATGGCAACACAGGATTCAAAAATCTTTCTACGTGGCCATCATGTGACAGCAGTCTTAAAATGGAAGGCAAACTCTTTATAGGTATAAAAGCAACACCATATGTGTCATTCATAAGTGATAAATTGGCCAAAGCCAGCTTATCTTTCGCTGGAGGAACGGAAATTACTGCAACGAATAATATATATGGTGCAGCTGATAGTAAATTACATGAATGTACGTTGTGTCTCGATGGAAAAGTATATGCAAAGTTGTCGCTGGAACTTGAGGCTGATTTTTTGAAGGATAAAGTAAAGAAAACCAAATCTTATAATCTGGCTAAAATCAAAATTTCTGATTTTTATTATTCGACAGACCATGACGAATTCGGCTGGACAACCTGTCCGCATATCAGCTACCCGGTCAAAGTCAGTGCAAAAGATAAAGATGGCAACACTATCACAGGTACTACCACAATAACTGTTACAGGTAAGGAAAGCGGTAAAGCAGTAAAAATAAAAGATAAAACATCAAAAAGCTTTGACTCTGTCACTTTAACCGATTCAGAAGAAAAGACAGTCTACCTGCCAAATGGGGCATATGTGGTACATGCAGTGAACGGAGACCTTGGTGGAGAATCAAATATTACTGTAGATGGTAGAGAAACGTATGTGATTGTTAAATTTGGTAAAGGAGCAGGGACGGTAGATGATACAAAGAAACCATCAACGGGCACGGATACTGATATTGATACTCCATCAGCAGATACAGAAGACACTTCACCAGATATAGCATCAGGTGTAGTTAATGCTGGTGTCACGTGGCGATTGACGGAAAAAGGAACTCTGTATATAGATGGAGAGCAAGGGTGGGGGATGAATGAACCTTACAATGTTAGTAATATCTCGTGGTATAGAGTGAGGAACAAAATTAGAAAAGTAATTATTAAAAAAGGAATAATTGCCATAGGACGGAATGCGTTTAATGGATGTTATGCTTTAAACAGTATAGAGATACCGAACAGTGTAACAAGCATAGGAAGTTGGGCGTTTAGTGGATGTTACAGTTTAAGTAGCATAGAGATTCCGAGCAGTATAACGAGTATAGATAGCGAAGCATTTAGTGGATGTAGTAGCTTAAGCAGTATAAAGTTATCAGAAGGACTGGAAACAATAGGTGGACAGGCGTTTAGTGGATGCTACAGTTTAAGTAGTATAGAAATTCCGAACAGTGTAACAAACATAGGAAGTTGGGCGTTTAGTGGATGCAGTAGCTTAAGTAGTATAAAGTTATCAAAAGGACTGAAAAGAATATCTAGTGAGGTGTTTAAGGAATGTAGTAGTTTAAACAGTATAGAGATTCCGAGCAGTGTAACATGTATAGAAAGTTGGGCGTTTATTAGATGTAGTAACTTAAATAGTATAAAGTTATCAGAAGGATTGGAAACAATAGCTAGTAATGCGTTTAGTGGATGTAGTAGCTTAAGTAGTATAAAATTACCAAAAGGACTGAAAAGAATAGATAATGAGGTATTTAAGGGTTGTAGTGGATTAAGAGATATTTATTTCAAAGGTAATAAACCGAATAAGCTTGATGCAAATTTCCTTAGTAATCTTTCCAATACTATTGTCTGTTACCCACAGAACGACACCACCTGGTCTGGTATTGAATCAGAATCATATGGTGGCACTAACATCACATGGCTGGCCTATGAACCTTCAACTTTGGGTAGTGGTTTCAATAATGTCGAGGCAGTAGAAAATATTGAAAACATAGAAGTTTCATCCAATGAAAATGAAGACATTATTTCATTTGACCCCCAGTCCGTTGATTCGGATTTTTCAGACGATGCGTCTGATTCTGAATCAGAGATTTCCGAAGCTGATGTCACCATTGAATCCGAGGATGATTCCGATTCATTTACCGAGACACCACCTGCATCAAATGATGATACAGTATTTGCCGACGAGACAGCAGAAGATGATTTTAACTCAGACGACATTGTAGTGAATGAATTAACACCATCCGTATCGAATGTACAGGTAAATGAGACTTCTGGTTCTTCGCAGATGTTCTCAAATCTTGTTCCATTTGGCAGATATCTTTTCGTGATGGTCAAGGATGAGAATGCTGAGGATTTCCTGGCGGCATCGAATCTTCTTTATATCAGTCAGAAGAATGCGGATGAAAAAGGAATGGTATCATTCAGTTACGTTCTGAGAGAAAACTGTGAATCTCCGGTTGCCAGGGTATTTGGGGCACAGTTAAAGGATATCTCAGGAGCAGAGGTTACTTTGTCAGAAACAGCATATATTTATGATGGTACAGCCAGAACACCTGCTGTGACGGTTAAGATGGATAGCGATATTCTTAAGAATGATGCAGATTATACCGTTGAATATGCCAATAACGTAAATCCGGGAACGGCAACCGTAACAGTCATCGGTAAAGGAAGTTACACCGGCAGCGTAAGCGTATCATTTACGATTAAACCGCAGTCTGCAAAATCAGATAATATAATTAAAGCGGCTGATATAACGAAGAATGTATCGAAGAAAGCACAGACTGTGAATATTAAGGCATCAACACTTGGAGGAGCAAAGCTTACATACTCTTCCGGCAATAAATATGTCAAGGTAAATGCCAGCGGTAAAATCACAATTGCGAAGAATTTCACAGGTAAAGCGGTTATTACGATCACAGCTGCTGAGACAGCAAAATATAGGCGAACCTCCGCTAAAATCACAGTTACAGTGCGTCCGACCGGAACAAGCCTTACGAAGCTTACAAATAATGCAAAAGGTAAACTGAAGATCAGATGGAAGAGAAATAAATCTGTGACCGGCTACATGATACAGTATTCAATAGATAAAAATTTTAGAAAATCCGTCAAAACAGTAAACATCCGTAAGAATAAGACAACCAGTACTACGTTGGCCAAACTGAAAAAGGGAAAGACATATTACGTTCGGATCGCGACTTATAAGAAATCCGGTGGTAAAATCTGTTCATCGTGGAGCAAAGTTAAGAAGATCAGAATAAAAAAATGACGCAGGGGGAATCAATATGTGGATCTTATTTGCAATAGGATCTTCGTTTTTTGCTGGAATCACCGCGATTCTTGCAAAATGTGGAATTCAGAAAACAGATTCTGATGTGGCGACAGCAGTCAGAACGATCGTGGTGCTTATTTTTTCATGGCTGATGGTGCTTGTAACGGGGACACTGTCCGGAATAAAGGACATCAGCGTACATACACTTCTATTTCTTGTTCTGTCCGGGCTGGCGACAGGGGCATCGTGGCTGTGCTATTTCCATGCACTTCAGAAGGGGGATATCAATAAAGTTGTCCCGATTGATAAGTCCAGTACGATTCTGACGATTTTACTTGCGCTGATTTTTCTTCATGAAGGGTTATCATGGGCAAAGGCCGGATGTGTCTGTCTGATCGGTGTCGGAACGATGATGATGATTACACGAAAAGAGG
The DNA here is from genome assembly GCA_934371915.1 of uncultured Blautia sp. GTDB lineage: Bacteria > Bacillota > Clostridia > Lachnospirales > Lachnospiraceae > Blautia_A. The sequence goes on from CAKROE010000001.1 coordinate 13,722, forward strand.
GAAGTAGCGACAATTCAGGGAAAGACGGAAGCTGGCTGATCTATGCGGTACTGTCGGCTGTATTTGCGAGTCTGACAGCCATCCTCGGAAAAATCGGTATTTCCGGTGTAGATTCCAATCTCGGAACCGCAATACGAACGACGGTTGTGCTGGTAATGGCATGGCTGATGGTTTTTATGAAAGGCAAACAGCGTGAGGTCAGACAGATCGAGAAAAAGGAGCTTTTGTTTATCGGGCTGTCCGGTATTGCGACAGGGGCATCATGGCTGTGCTACTACCGGGCTTTGCAGCAGGGACCGGCGAGCGTAGTTGTCCCGATTGACAAGCTGAGTATTCTCGTGACGATTGCATTCTCGTGGATCATATTCCATGAGAAACTGACACGGAAATCCGCGGTGGGTGTTGTACTTATTACGGTGGGAACCGTATTGATGACAATGGTGTAAAGATTAGGAGTTAGAGATTATGGGACATTTTTATTTTATAAGACATGGACAGACTGTATGGAATGTTGCGAATAAAATCTGTGGAGCAACAGATATCGAACTGACGGAAAAAGGACATCAGCAGGCAATTGAGACAGGACAGGAAATTTTGCGACAGGGAATCCACGCAGATGAGATCCTTTATTCTCCGCTGATGCGTGCGGCAGATACAGCAAAACATATTTCGGAGATCACAGGTATTCCGGCGCGTGTTGAGCCGAGACTGATCGAGCAGAATTTCGGAAAATATGAATCAACTCCGCGAAACGGAGAAGAGTTCCAGAAGGCAAAACAGCAGTTTGTGACCAGATATGACGGTGGAGAATCCATGCTTCATCTGGCACAGAGAATTTATAATCTGCTTGATGAGATCCGGGAGGAGTCCGATCATAAAACATATATTCTTGTAGCACATAATGGAATTTCCAGAGTCATCCAGTCGTATTTCTATGAGATGACAAACGAAGAGTACGCAGCTTTCGGGGTTAAAAACTGCGAAGTCAGACGGTTTGATTTTGAATGATATATTGTAGTGAAGGGTTTGTTATGCTATAATACACACTTGAATACTAGGTTAAAAGGAGCGCTTTATAGTGACTATTCATGATAAATATAAAGTACTACAGGAGAATCTCAAAGCACTGGGAAGTGTAGCAGTTGCATTTTCAAGTGGAGTGGATTCTACATTTCTTCTGAAAGCGGCGCAGGAAGCTCTTGGTGACAAGGTGATCGCGGTTACGGCGAGTTCCTGTTCTTTCCCGAAGAGAGAATTAGAAGAAGCAAAAGCATTCTGTGAAAAAAACGGAATCCACCAGATCATCGTTGAATCCGAAGAGCTGGATATCGACGGTTTTCGCCAGAATCCGAAGAACCGCTGTTATCTGTGCAAACACGAACTGTTTGAGAAAATCTGGGAGATTGCAAAAGAGAATGGCATGAACGCTGTAGCCGAAGGCTCCAATATGGATGACAACGGAGATTACCGCCCGGGTCTGATCGCAGTTAAGGAGCTTGGTGTCAGCAGCCCGCTTCGCCAGGCAGAGCTTTCGAAGGCTGAGATCCGCGAACTGTCAAGGGAAATGGGACTTCCGACCTGGGATAAACAGTCCTTTGCATGTCTTTCTTCACGGTTTGTATACGGGGAGACGATCAATGAGAAAAAGCTTGGCATGGTTGATAAAGCAGAGCAGCTTCTTCTTGATATGGGATTTCATCAGGTACGTGTCCGTATCCACGGAAATATCGCAAGAATTGAAGTCCTTCCGGAAGAGATTGCAAGGATCGTTGAAGAAGAAAACAGGACGAAGATTGCATCAAAACTGAAAGAATATGGGTTTGATTATGTAACACTGGATCTTCTGGGCTACCGTACCGGAAGTATGAACGAAACACTCGAAGATAAGGAGATCAAGAAATAAATGTTGAATCAGTTTTCCAGAACACAGCTTTTATTTGGCAAAGAGGCGATGAAGAAACTGGCCGGCTCCCGTGTTGCCGTATTTGGAATCGGCGGAGTTGGCGGTTATACTGTCGAGGCACTTGTGCGAAGCGGAGTCGGAGCGATCGACCTGATCGATGATGACAAAGTATGTCTGACAAATCTCAACAGACAGATCATTGCGACCAGAAGTACAATTGGCAAATATAAGGTAGATGTTATGAAAGAACGTATTCTGGACATCAACCCGAAGGTTGAAGTGAACGTTCATAAATGTTTCTACCTGCCGGAGACAAAGGATGAATTTGATTTTTCACAGTATTCCTATGTGGTAGATGCGGTAGATACGGTGACTGCGAAAATCCAGCTTGTCATGGAAGCAAAAGAAGCCGGAGTTCCGATCATCAGCAGCATGGGTGCGGGAAACAAGCTGGATCCGACAGCTTTTGAAGTGGCTGACATTTATAAAACATCTGTCTGCCCGCTGGCGAAGGTCATGCGGCGTGAGTTAAAGAAACGCGGAGTGAAGAAGCTTAAGGTGGTTTATTCGAAAGAACAGCCGACCAGACCGATTGAAGATATGTCAATAAGCTGTCGTACTAACTGCATCTGCCCTCCGGGAGCTGCACATAAGTGTACGGAGCGTCGTGATATCCCGGGATCAACAGCATTTGTGCCGTCTGTGGTTGGCCTTATTATTGCAGGAGAAGTGATCAAAGATCTTGCCAAAACTAAATAAGTAATCCCTGTTTCGGGCTGTTATCATGCGGTGTATCGAAAGAAATCGCGGATAATGGCCCGCTTTGGACTTGCTTTATATCGTTAAAACGAATTAATGATAAGATAAAAGTATTGTTTTGACTCGTAACTGTGAGGGTACTGAACAGTTACCGTATTTCTATACAAAGGAGAAAGTTCGTATGAGAAGAAATAAAAAGAGCAGAGTTCTTGCAATTTTGCTTGCCATGTCTATGATTGGAAGTTCTGCAGTTTATGTTCAGGCGGAGGAAGTAAATAATTCGGATAAGGAAATCGAGACATGTGGTGAAGAGCATGAGATGAAGGAAGTGCAGGTAGTGGAACCTAACTGTACAGAAGCAGGATATGTACTTTGGAAGTGTCAGAACTGTGGTTACGAGGAAAAACGTGACCTCAAAAAGGCACTTGGTCATGATCTTGAGGTGGTTTCTACAGAAGAAGCCACAGAAGATACTCCGGGAAAAGTTGTTTATAAATGTAAAAGAGAAAAGTGTGATTATACGGAAACCAATATCATTTCTGTAAAAGAACCGGGTACAGACGGAAAAGAAGACAACAAGGATAACGACAAAGACAATAACCCGGGAAACAATGAAAAGCCGGATGGTCCAGCTGATCCGAACGAAAATGATAAGACGGATAACAATGGTGAGACAAAGCCGGATACCGGAAATGAATCCGACGAAGATTCTGATAAGACAGAGGAACCAGCGGTTGACGAAGAAGAATTCCCGGATGTGGATGTTGATGAAGAATATGCAACTTATGCTTCTTCCACTTCCACAGAAGTTGTAGCAGAATATGATCCGACAACAGCTTCTCACACGATTAAAGTAGCAAAAGATGCAAAGCATCCGGAGGAAGTCGAGGAGATCGAAGGTAAAACTGTCGCGGACAACACTGCCAGAATCAGCAGAGATGAACAGGGAAACATTACGGATCTGGCGATATCTACAGAGATTGAAAAAATCAAAAACGGATTTTCACTTACCAGTGAAGCGAAAACGTTGAAATCCATTTCCATCATAAATGCGAAAGATCTGTCAAATGACTGGTTTGCTTTAAATGCAGGCAAACCGGCAGGTGAACTTGGAATTCACATAGAGTATACAAAAGATGAAATAGTTCTGACTCTGACAGAGAACAGGAAGACACTGAATATTGTAAAAGTTACAGAGGATGAGACAACGATTACAATGAAGACTTCAACCGGCGGAAGTTTTGTAATCCGAAAAAATATTCAGAAGTTTTCAACAGATCTTGACGGTGCAGTCAGGGGAACAAAGAACCGGATCGTACTGAAAGGTACAGAAGGTGCGAAACCATCTGTGGAACTGTCTTATGTGAAAGAGAAGAGAGAGGACGACAAGGCAGTTAAAGAAACATCAGAAAAAGATAATGAAACTGAAAATAAAGAAAACGATGAAGACTCTGCAAATGCGGATGAAGAAAGAAATGAAGAACATTACTGGATCAAAGCTTATAACGATGAAGTGGAAGATCCAATCGTGATCACTGTTTATAAGAAATAAAAATTAACGGGGCATATCAAAAGCGATATGCCCCGTTAGCTTTAATTTTAATATTCGCCTACAACTGTAGCTTTAAGCAGGTTGGTGTTACCGGAACGTCCAAGAGGAACTCCGACAGTCAGAACAACAACATCGCCTTCTTTTACATAGCCGTTTTCTTCGGCAGCTTCTGTGGCGTGAAGGAGAAGGATCTCCATGCTGTATTCTTCTTTTGTCAGGATCGGAGCAACACCCCATACCATGTTTAACTGACGCCATGTACGTTCATCCGGAGTACATGCGATGATCTGGCATCCCGGACGATATTTGGAAACCATTCGTGCAGTGTTGCCGGAACGGGTAACTGCGATGATGGCTTTTGCATTCAGGTCGATGGCTGTCATGCAGGTAGCATGAGAAATTGCAGTCGTTACGTTGGTAGTGTCACCTTTTGTACGAACACTGAACTGTTGGTTGTATTCAACATCAGCTTCTGTACGGCGGGCAATCTTGACCATCGTCTTGAGTGCTTCGATCGGATATTTACCGGCAGCAGTTTCACCGGAAAGCATGATCGCACTTGTTCCCTGATAGATGGCATTGGCAACGTCTGTAGTCTCTGCACGTGTCGGACGCGGATTCTTGATCATGGAATCCAGCATTTGAGTTGCTGTGATAACCTGTTTGCCGGCACTGTATACTTTGGAAATGATATCTTTCTGAATAACCGGAACGTCTTCAAGCGGAATCTCAACACCCATATCACCACGGGCGATCATGATACCGTCTGCGGCTTCGATGATGCTGTCGATGTTGTCAACACCCTGCTGGTTCTCGATCTTTGCAATGATCTTGATGTCGTGGCCGCCGTTTTTCTCGAGGATATCGCGGATCTCTTTGACATCGGCTGCTGTTCTGGTGAAGGAAGCAGCGATGAAATCATAGCCTTCTTTGATACCGAAAAGGATATCGTCATGATCTTTCGGGCTGATAAATGGCATATTTACCTCTACGCCCGGAAGGTTTACACCTTTTTTGTTGCCGAGGACACCACCATTTATAACGGTACAGACAATGTCATGACCTTTGATCTTTTTGACTTCAAGTCCGATCAGACCATCATCGATCAGAATGCTGTTGCCAGGTTTGACATCTTTATATAAATCCTTGTAGGTAACAGAAACGATTTTTTCATTTCCTTCGATCTCATCTGCAGTCAGAGTAAATTCCTGACCTTCCTTCAGAGTGATCTTTCCATCTGCAAATTCGCAGATACGAATTTCAGGACCTTTTGTATCGAGAAGCGCTGCAACTGGTTTGTTAAGACGTGTGCGGATTTCTTTTAATTTATCAATACGGCCTTTCTGTTCATCGTGTAAACCATGAGAGAAGTTAAAACGTGCTACATTCATTCCTTCTTTAATTAATTCTTCCAGAACACCGTCTTTGTCAGTAGACGGACCAAGGGTACAGATAATTTTTGTTTTGCGCATTCAAATTCCTCCTACTTTTCCTAAAAAATACACCTTTATTCTAACATATAATTTTCATTGTACAAGTTAAGTTTTTGATAAAATACATGTTAAATTTATAACATAATATCAAAGATTATGAGAGAAGTTTAATACAAAACAATCTTTGAGATCTAAAATGAAAGAAGCCGCCATACCAGTTTAAAATCTGGTATGACGGTTGATATATTTTGCCTTATATTTAGAATATACGATCGTCTGATCTTTATACAGTCCGTAATAACCGGAAACGGCATAGCTGATGGAAACTGCGATCAGATAATAGGAAACACCACGGAATCCGAAGAGTTCAAATGCGATCAGGATCGAGGTGATCGGGCAGTTGGTAACACCGCAGAAAAGTGCTGCCATTCCGGCGGCCGCGCAGATAGACGGGGAAAGTCCGATCAGATGCCCCATGAGACATCCGAAAGTTGCGCCGATGCAGAACGACGGAACAATCTCACCACCGCGGAATCCGGCACGCATGGTCAGCGCGGTCAGAAGAATTTTCCAGAAGAAATCCAGTGGACGCGTCTGTCCCTCTTCAATGGCAAGCTCGATCAGATTGTTGCCTGCGCCCATGTAATCAGTAGTTCGTAAAAGCAAAGTGATCGCAATGATGATCGCACTGGCGGCAGCAATACGAATATAGGGGTTCTTGAAATATTTCGTGTAAAGTTTGCTGATTCCCTGTAATGTCATGCAAAAAATGATACTGATCGCGGCACACGCGACAGCGACGAGAACCATTTTCAGACCGGTTTCCACAGTAAGATCCGGAATATCTACAACGTGAAAAGATTCTGGATGGATTCCGAAGTTGGCAGCAAATTCCGAAGCAATAATAGAAGATATCACGCATGGAACCAGTGCTGCATAGTACATGATACCAACGCTGACCACTTCCATGGAAAAAACAGCCGCAGCCATCGGAGTACCGAAAACAGCGGAGAAAGCAGCGCTCATTCCACACATGACCATGACGTGACGGTCTTCTTCGTCGAGACGGAACCAGCTTCCGAGCTGATTACCGATGCTTCCGCCAAGCTGGATCGCTGCACCTTCACGTCCGGCAGAACCACCGGCAAAGTGTGTCAGGATCGTAGAAACAAAGATCAGCGGAGCGGAACGGAAAGGCACATCATCCTGTGAGCGGATGGTGGAAAGCACCTGATTGGTGCCGCCATCGTCCTGTCCGAGCTTCTGATAGAGAAAGACGATGACAAGGCCGGCAGCGGGCAGCAGAAAGAACACCCAGAAGTGTTCCGTGCGGTAAGTTGTAACAAATTTCAGCGCCCGTGCAAAAAGACTGCTGATAAAGCCGACCGTCAGCCCGGTCAGGACTGCGAGAAGCAGCCACTTGATCAGATTTGTCATGTCATACCGGATGTGCCCGGCATAATAGTGCAGATCATGAGTTTTTTCCGGATTTTTATTATCCTGTGTGTTGTTCATAAGCTCCCCCAAAAGTAAAATAGTGTTTTGCATATTTCCGAAGTATTTCTGTTTATATCAGGACATGCAACAAACGGTTCCGGGAATATTCTGCGGAACCGTCTGATGATTGTACCTATAAGTCTGTATGGTCTGGTATTACTCCTGAGTAATTCCTGTAACCTCATATCCTGCTTCTTTGATCGTAGCACGGATCTTGTCTTCGTCAACTCTTTCCGGTGCTGTGAAAACAGTTGTGTTGCTTTCGTGGGAAGATACGACATCTTCTGCACCGAAAGCTTTTTTGATTGCTTCATTTACATGTGCTTCGCAGTGTCCGCACATCATTCCTTCAACATTAACTGTAACTTTTACCATAGTTTTTTGCTCCTTTTCTTTTATATTATAATCATTTTTTAGCTCAATGGAAGTAGCTTGTTTTATTTTTTTGTCTTTTCTTGTATCGTGAATCTTAAACAGGTTCAGACGAAGGGCATTTGTAACGACGCAGAAGCTGGAGAGGCTCATTGCTGCAGCGCCAAACATCGGGTTGAGTGTCCAGCCGAAAATCGGGATCCAGACACCGGCAGCGAGCGGAATACCGATGACATTGTAGAAAAATGCCCAGAAAAGATTTTCGTGGATGTTTTTCAGGGTAGCACGGCTGAGACGGATCGCAGCAGGAACATCACTCAGGCGGCTCTTCATCAGGACAACATCGGCAGCGTCGATTGCAATATCTGTTCCGGCACCGATCGCGATTCCGATATCAGCCCGTGTAAGAGCCGGAGCATCGTTGATACCGTCACCGACCATGGCAACTTTGCCCTGCTCCTTCAGGGAGCGGATCACGCTTTCTTTGCCATCAGGGAGAACTCCGGCAATGACATAGTCCACGCCTGCCTGAGCACCGATTGCTCTTGCGGTACGTTCGTTGTCACCGGTCAGCATAACTACGCGGATGCCCATGTTTTGAAGTTCTCTGATTGCCTGTGGGCTGTCTTCTTTGATAACATCAGCGACTGCAATAATTCCGATCAGTTTGCTGTTTCGTGCAAAAAGGAGGGGAGTTTTTCCCTGTTCGGCAAGTTTCTCTGCTTTCCGGGAGAGAGCGGCAGGAACACTTACCTGGCTGCTGATAAATTTCATACTTCCACCGATCAGGGTTTCATTATTCAGCACAGCGGAAAGACCATTTCCGGGAAGTGCATGGAAACCGGAAACTTCCGGTGCGGTCAGATGCAGGTTCTCGGCATGTTCTAAAATTGCTTTTGCAAGCGGATGCTCACTCTTTTTCTCAAGGGCAAATGCCGTTGTGAGAAGCTCTGTTTCGGAGATTCCGTCAGCCGGGAGAAGGTCTGTTACTTCTGGCTGTCCGCTTGTGATGGTACCTGTTTTGTCGAGTGCTACAATCTGGACTTTGCCGGCTTCTTCGAGAGAAACTGCTGTTTTGAAGAGGATGCCATTCTTTGCGCCCATACCATTGCCGACCATAATTGCTACAGGGGTGGCAAGTCCAAGCGCACACGGACAACTGATGACAAGAACAGAAATTCCACGTGCAAGTGAGTAGCCAAATTCATGTCCGGTCAGAAGCCAGATAATGGTCGTAATGACTGCAATTGTGATGACTGTCGGGACAAAAATACCGGAAACACGGTCTGCGATCTTTGCAATCGGAGCTTTGGTGGCTGCGGCATCACTGACCATTTTAATGATCTGGGAGAGTGTGGTGTCTTCGCCTACACGGGTTGCCTCACATTTGATAAATCCGGACTGGTTGACGGTTGCTGCGGAAACAAGATCACCGGCAGCTTTGTCAACAGGGATGCTTTCACCGGTCAGCGCAGATTCGTTGACTGCACTGTTTCCTTCGACGATCACACCGTCGACCGGGATGTTTTCTCCGGGCCGTACGACGAAAATATCGCCTTTTTTGACCTGTTCGATCGGAACGGTGGTCTCCTGGCCATTACGGAGAATGACAGCTGTTTTCGGTGCAAGTTTCATAAGACTCTTTAATGCATCGGTTGTTTTGCCTTTAGAACGTGCTTCGAGCATTTTTCCGACGGTGATCAGAGTCAGGATCATGGCTGCGGATTCAAAATAGAATTCCATCATGTAGTTCATGACTGCGGCGGAATCACCGTCAACCTGTGCTCTTGTCATGGCGAAGAGTGCATAAACACTCCATACAAAAGATGCCATGGAACCAAGTGCGACAAGGGTGTCCATGTTCGGAGAGCGGTGCCACAGACTCTTAAAGCCGCTGATAAAGAATTTCTGGTTGATGATCATGATGATTCCGGCAAGCAGAAGCTGTACAAGTCCCATGGCAATATGGTTGTCATTGAACCATGCCGGGAGCGGCCAGCCCCACATCATGTGTCCCATGGAGAAATACATGAGGACGAGCAGAAAACCTGTTGAGGCGATCAGACGACGCCTGAGAATAGGTGTTTCATGGTCTTCGAGTGCTTCTTCGGCCTCGGACATGGAAGCCTGTTCTTTGGCAGCGCCTTTGAGTGAGGCGCCATAGCCTGCCTGCTGTACGGCAGTGATGATATCGTGGGAAGCGGCAGTTCCCTCAACTCCCATAGAATTTGTCAGAAGGCTGACGGAACAGGATGTGACTCCCGGAACTTTTGATACAGCCTTTTCTACACGGGATGAGCAGGCAGCACAGCTCATGCCGGTGACGTTATACTGTTCCATTATGGTACCTCCTTATGAAATACTGAGGCATGTAAAACCTGCTTTTTTCACTGCCTCTCGAAGGTCCCCCTCAGAAATGGAGCGGTCATAGGAAACCGTTGCGATTTCTTTTTTCAGGTCGACTTCTGCAACAACACCTTCGACTTCGTTGAGGGCACTGGTTACAGAATCAACGCAGTGCTGGCAGTGCATGCCTTCGATGCGGATTGTTTTTGTTCCGATGACAGGGCCGTCCAGAAATTTTCTCTTGGGTTTGGAACTGTTACCGCCGCCTCCTCCGCAGCAGAGAGAATCTCCTTTAAAATGGCGTGCCGCCTTGCGTGCTGCAAAGATCATGGCAATAAGGACAATAAGTAAAATAATGATATCAGCTGGTTTCATGTTTATTCCTCCTCTGTAAATTCTTCAATTTTATGTTTGTTTATTAATTTTTGGGTAAACTGATAAATTTCGTAAATGGTGATTCCGACTAAATAGATTACAATGAAAGCACCAAATCCATACATGGATGATTCACCTAAATGATGCATGTGTGCTGTACTCCTTTCGCATATTATTTGTAACTGTCCTGTGTAATTGCAGTTACATCATTTCATTAGTTTCTGCAGGGTTGCAACAAGCTCGTCAATTGTCTCGTCCTTGCCCGCTCGGATATCACGTGCGACGCAGGTACGGATATGATTCGCGAGAAGTTCCTTGTTGAATGAATTGACGGCGGCGTTGACAGCGGCAGACTGGATCAGAATGTCGTTGCAGTAAGCATCGTTCTCCAACATTCCTATGATTCCCCGTATTTGTCCCTCAATACGTTTCAGGCGGTTGACAAGTTTCCTGCGGTCGGCCTCTGAACGGTCTGTGTGCTTCATACTGCAGCAGGAACAGACCGGTGATTTATCGAATGTGGTATCGCATGGCATTACGTCTGCGGAAATATCTGTATTCGTCTGGTCTTTATTACAATTACAATCGGACATAGGTAAGGCTCCTTTCTGAATTGGGGTAGGTTATTTGATTTAATACCCTTATGGGGTATAATGATACTGATGATAATATATACCCCACTAGGGTATTTGTCAAGAGAGAATATAAAAAAGTGAGAGGTGGGTGACCTGGTGAGGAGAATGACTTGAGAAAGTCATCAAAAAGTGAGAGGTGGGTGACCTGGTGAGGAGAATGACTTGAGAAAGTCATCAAAAAGTGAGAGGTGTAATGACCTGCGGAGGAGAAAGGTCTGGCAGGGATAATGAAATCAGGGAAGTGTTATGACTCGTGGGGGAGAAAGCCATGAGGAGGTCCACGAAATGTAGGTAAACTGGGTACCCTGTGGGAAAGAAAGTCATGAGGAAGTCCACGAAATGAGAAAAATCGGGTACCCTGTGGAGGAGAAAGCCATGAGGAAGTCATCGGAATGAGAAAAATTGGGTACCCAGCGGGAGAGAAAGCCATGAGGAAGTCATCGGAATGAGAAAAATTGGGTACCCAGCGGAGGAGAAAGTCATAAGAAAGTCATCAAAAAGTGAGGGGTGTAATGACCTGTGGAGGAGAAAGTCATGAGAAAGTCAATGAAATGAGAAAAATTGGGTACCTTGCAGAGGAGAAAGTCATGAGGGAGTCATCAAAAAGTGAGAGGTGTAATGACCTGCAGAGGAGAAAGTTATGAGGAAGTCCACGAAATACGAGAGGTGTAATGGCCTGCGGAGGAGAAAGGTCTGGCAGGGATAATGAAATCAGGGAAGTGTTATGACTCGTGGGGGAGAAAGCCATGAGGAGGTCCACGAAATGTAGGTAAACTGGGTACCCTGTGGGAAAGAAAGTCATGAGGAAGTCCACGAAATGAGAAAAATCGGGTACCCTGTGGAGGAGAAAGCCATGAGGAAGTCAATGAAACAGCGAAAAATGGTGGACTCTGATAGGGGAAAGCCCCGACAGGGCAAAATAAATTCGGATAAACAATAAGATGTCTGGATGAATAAGAAGACTTGGGGTGAAGAATAAGATGTCCAGATGAAGAATAGAATATCCAGATGAAAATAAGATATGGCAGCCGCTAATAAAAAGATAAGACTTCCATCCAATAGAATGTCAACACACAGGAAAGCCTTCTACATATGAAAACCAGGGATACAGTGTGTAAATCAATACATTACATACCTGATAGATCAAGAAATCTTATATAACCCAGGGGTGCGCGAGGGGACTGGTAAGTCCCCTCGGTTGGGTCCCTGAGGGAAACTCCCTCAACAGGGGGCTTCGGGGCTACGCCCCGATTCCGATAACCTTCCGGCTGATCATAAATGACACCACGGCGGTCAAAGATTCTGCAATCCAGAATGCATTCCACACACCGACAGCCCCGAAGAAATGACTTAAGATAAACGCGGCCGGCAGAATGATGATCAGATATCTGCAGAGAGAGACAACCAGCGAAGCACTGCCTCGTCCAAGCCCCTCCAGTGCGCCACAGGATGTAACAGATACAGAAGAAACAAGAAAACCTGCGCAGATGATCCGAAGGGCAGTTTTGCCGGCGGCAATTGTCTCAGGATTGGTGGTGAACATTCCGATAAGCTGTCCCGGCACAGTCAGACAGATGATCGTTCCGATAAGCATGATCACACCACTCATACACAGCGTGACAAAATAAATTTTTTTCACACGTTTATGTTCTCCGGCACCGTAATTATATCCGATGACCGGGCGCATGCCCTGAACGATTCCACTTGCCGGAAGATACAGAAAAGTCTGGAGTTTGTAGTAGATTCCGAGAATCACTACATAACTCTGTGAATATGCAGCCAGAAGTCCGTTCAGTGCAGAGACCAGCACAGACGGAAGTGCCAGATTTAAAGCCCCCGGAATGCCGACAGAATACAACCGTGCTGCAAGGGATTTATCCGGATGGAGATACCGGCGGCTGATTCGTACCTGGATCGGACGCATCTTATAAACAATCAGATAAAAAACAAGATTCAGTACCTGACCAAGTCCTGTTGCGAGGGCAGCACCTTCAATCCCCATGGCAGGGAACGGACCAAGACCAAAGATCATCAGAGGATCGAGCAGGATATTGGAAACACAGCCAACCATCAGTCCGATCATAGTTACCTTCATATTGCCGACACCCTGAAAGATTTTTTCGTATGCAAGGTTTATAGTGGTCACAATGGCAAAAAGAAATACAATCGTGGAATAGCGGACGCCGAGGCTGCTGACATTTTCATCTGAAGTAAAAACTGAAAGAAATTCTGGCATAATTGAAATACAGATGATCGTCAGCAGGACTCCATGTAAGGCAGACAATGCCAGACCATGTGTGGCGGCTTTACTTGCGGTTTCTTTATTGCCGGCACCCAGACAGATTGCAATCTGCGAGCTGATACCGATACCGAACCCAATTGCGATTGCATTTGAAAAATTTTGCACAGGAAAAACAAGCGACAGCGCGGTCATGGCATCTTCGCTGATCTGGGCAACAAAGAAACTGTCCACGATATTGTACAGAGAATTGACCAGCATGGAAATGACCATTGGCATTGCCATGGATAAAATCAGCGGAAAGACCGGCCGTTCTTTCATAAATGTATCATTCATAACAAACCTCCATAATAGCATCAAATTAGTATCTGTAAATATCCATAAAAAAACGCCGCACAACTACCGCAAAGGGTAATTGTGTGGCGAAAAATAGTCAGACTTAAAAGCATTGAACCAGAAAAGTCCACACGATGTTTTGGATAAAAACGCAGCTGCCTGCGAATCTGGATAGATTCTAGCATAGAACATGAAAAGCCGTCAATAGCGGATTGAAAGTAATCAGACAAAATACCGATTAAGCAATTTGAAAAATTGGTCAGACATAATAGCTGCCGGAATAATTTTTCAAATCTCCAGATCGTTAGCATTTGCCATGTAAGTCTGTGTATAAAGGATCACCGTATCTCCTTCAAGAAGTGTCAGGTTTCCGCTTGGGATGATCAGCTTTTTGTGGCGTCTGACAAGTACGATGATCGAATGTCTGGAAATATCAAGATCCCGGATCTTCTGATTTGTCCATGGATTCCGCTGCTGGAGAGTAATCTCTTTCAGCTTAATGCGGTCCTTATCCTGAAAAGATTCCGCACCGATCACCATTACATCTCCGGCTTTCAGAACCGTATCACCTTTTGGGACGAGGATGCGGTGATCACGCTGGATTACTGCAACAATGATTCTCTGTGGGAAATCAAGGTCAGCAATGCGGTGTCCGACCCATTTGTCGTTTTTGTCAAGGCAGATGCGGATAAAATGTACATCTTCCTCCTGCCCGTATTCACCGATTCGCTTCAGGCGTGAGTACTGATCGACAAATCCGGCGGAAATAATACCGGTGGGGATGGCGACCATACCGACACCAAGAAATGCGATAAATATTCCGAAAATCTTGCCCATGGTGGTGACAGGATAAATATCACCATAGCCAACGGTAAGCAAAGTGGAGGCAGCCCACCAGATTCCGGAAAATGCGTTTGTAAAAACTTCCGGTTGCGCTTTATTTTCCAGACTGTACATACAGAGGCTGGAAGAGAGCATCAGAATTAAAATGATAAATACCGAGGATAGGAGCTGCTGTTTTTTACCGACAATGACTTCCGTGATGACATTCAGTGAATCGTAATAAGCATTGATGCGGAACAGCCGGAAAATACGGATGATTCGCAGCATACGGAATGCGACTGCACCGGATGGGAAGAAAAACGGCATATAGTACGGAATAAAGGACAGCATATCTACGATTCCGGAAAAAGAAGTCAGGTATTTTCCAATCGCCCGTGGTTCTGAAACATCAGGATAAAGATATTTGGCAGTAAACACACGAAGCAGGAAATCAATAGCAAAGAAAGCAACCGTCAGGCGCTCCAGCGTCAGAAGGAGCGGGCCGTATTTCATTTCCATATTATCGAATGTGTACATGATGCTGACTGTCAGATTCAGCAGGATCGTAAAAGTATTAAAAAAGTCGTAGCCCCAGCACCACGCATCGTAGTTGGAGCCGATTTCAATCAGTTCAAAGAGACGTTTCCGTCGCTTTTCCCATACAGAGTTATTCATTTATAAGCCTCCGGGGTAATTCTATTTGCTTAACCTTATTTCCATCTTACAGGAAATATAATAACCCGTCAACGTATAGGAGAAAAGCTTCCTGTTCTGTGAACAGTAACTGACTTTGTATACAACTGCGTACAAATGGACTTCTTGCGACTCCTTCTGCGATATGCTACACTAAAGTGGTTGTTTATGTTGCTTTCAAAATATGGTGAATAATTATCACAAAAACACAATTCGGGAGAAAGGAAAAACGGTGTTCCGGGAAAAACGGAAACATTGTATAAATACGTTATGATAACTTTGCTGACACTGCAGCTCACGATCTTTATTCTGGTAGCTGTAGGATTTCTTATGAAAAAAATACATATCATTGGTCCGCAGGGGCAGAAAAATATCAATGATCTTGTAATCTATCTGATACTTCCCTGCAACATCCTCCATGCATTTACGCAAAGTGCCGCGGACGGCGATTTTACAAACTATCTGGAGATTCTTTTTATCTCCATCGGTATTCAGGTGTTTTGTGTGATCTATGGAAAATTGATGTTCCGGGGAGAAGCAGAGGGCCGTTATAAATGTCTCCAGTACGGTACGATCTGTTCCAATGCGGGGTTTCTCGGTAATCCGATCGCTGAGGGAATCTACGGAATGGAAGGTCTTGTACTTGCCAGCGTCTATCTGATCCCGCAGAGAATCATGATGTGGTCTTCCGGCCTGGCTGTTTTTTCCGGAAGCAGTGATAAGATGAAAACACTGAAAAAAGTCGTAACGCATCCGTGTATTCTTGCCTGTGTTCTCGGAATGATCATGATGGTGACCGGTGCGCAGCTTCCGCCGGGACTTGACGGAGCAGTCACATCAGTCGGAAACTGCAATACCGCGATGTCCATGATGGTTATCGGAATGATCCTTGCGGACATTGACCTGAAAGATTTCTGGGACTGGACCGTTGTCAAATATACAGTACACAGACTGGTGATCATTCCGGCAGTGGTTTATCTTGTATGCAGAATGCTTCCGCTCAGCAAAACGGTTCTGGGCTTATGTGTTCTTCTTGCCGCAATGCCGGCAGGCGCAACGACCAGTATCCTTGCAGAAAAATATCAGGTGGATTCCCCGTTTGCGACAAAGATGGTTATTTTTTCCACCTTACTGTCACTTCCGACCATTTGCCTGTGGAGCATCTTCCTGCAGTGAAACACACTTTCAGACAACAATGTGTCCATTTTTCTTTGTCAAAATTATAACAACACATCCCCCCTACAGGCTTGTGGAGGGGATGCTTTTTTTATATAATGAAAAAATATGAGGGTGGAAATTCAGAGAAAATTTTGCTTTTGTGCAATAAAAATTATGAATTGCCCCAATAAACATGACAAGCGTGAAAAGAGAACAGACTTATGAATAATTTGAAAAATGAAATCCATGACTACTGGACGAACCGTGCCAGGGGTTATTCAGAATATAATCAGCAGGAAATGGCGGATGCCCGCAGAACGATGTGGAGGGACAAACTCCTTTCTCTGCTTGGAAACCAGTTTCCGGAAAGAGAGCCGAAAGAGATCAAAATTCTCGATGTCGGAACCGGACCGGGTTTTTTTGCAATCCTTCTTGCAGAAGCCGGGTATCAGGTTACTGCAATCGATTATACCGAAGAAATGCTGAAAGAAGCACAGAGCAATGCAGGTGAGCTTGCAAAGTGTATTGCGTGGAAAACAGGCGACGCACAGGCGCTCGATGTGGAAAGCAACAGTTTTGATGTGATTGTAACAAGAAATGTTACATGGAATCTGCCGCGTCCGGACCTTGCATACAGAGAATGGCTTCGTGTCCTGAAGCCGGGAGGTGTCCTTTATAACTTTGATGCTGACTGGTACGGACACTTATATAATGAAGAGAAACGAAGCAGTTACGAGAAGGACCGCAAGCAGACAGAAGAGCAGAATGTGGAAGATTATTACAGCGGAACAGATATTGAGAAGATGGAAGAAATTGCCCGTCAGGTTCCGTTAAGCCGCCTGGAACGTCCGAAGTGGGATATCGAAACGATGCAGAAAACAGGATTTCTTGATGTTTCCTGCAATGAGGAAGTCTGGAAAGAAGTCTGGACAGAGGAAGAGATTATCAACAACAGTACCTCTCCGATTTTTCTGCTGACAGGAAGAAAAAGAGATGCTTTTCATCTGAAAAATGTAACGGTGCAGCCGGGACAGAAGTGGCACGGGGAACTGGAGCTTGCAAATGGTGAGATCAGACTGCCGGCGACTGTTCTGCACGGACATGGCACAGGAAAAACCATGCTGATCACAGCAGGTGTTCATGCCGGTGAATATGTAGGAATTCAGGCAGCCATCGAGCTTGCACAGAAACTGAAAATCGAGAAGGTAACAGGAACGGTCATCATCATAAAAGTGTTGAACCGTCCGGCGTTTGAAGCGCGAAAAGGCAGCATGGGGCTTACAGATGGGAAGAATCTGAATCGTGAATTTCCGGGAAATCCGGACGGAACGGAGATGGAACGTCTTGCATGGGCTGTTTCTCAGGAATTGCAGCCGGTGGCAGATTATTATATCGACCTGCACAGCGGAGACGATTATGAAAAACTTACTCCATATGTTTATTATGCAGGAGCGGCAGCAGAGGAAGTTGTCAGCTTTTCGAGACAGATGGCAGAACAGGTCGATGTGCCTTACATGGTAAAATCCAACGTGGCATCCGGTGGTTCTTATAACTATGCGGCTTCACAGGGAATCCCGAGTATTCTGATCGAGCGTGGAGGAATGGGTGACTGGACTTATGAGGAAGTCAGATCCACCCGCAGGGATGTCCGCAATATTCTCTGTCATCTGGGAATTTATCAGGGACTGAAAGATTTCCGTACCTACTATCCGCTGGATGTAGCTGATATTCGTTATCAGGATGCCGAAGAAAACGGGCTCTGGTATCCGTTCAAAAAAGTCGGTGACATGATTCAGGAGGGAGATATCCTCGGTGAAGTGCGCGATTACGAAGGCAATGTAAAAGAAATCAGTGTCGCGGAGTTTGACGGTGTGCTTCTTTATCAGTGCGGCACGCTGCAGGTGCTTGGAAACGGTCCGATGGTCACATATGGAAGAATCGTCAGCCGGTATGATGAGCGCAAGGAGCGAATCGTCAATTACTGGGAAAAACGAAGCGACAGTTTCCTTGAACAGAGAAGGGCAGAACTTCACAGTGATATGGCAGAACGCTGGATGAAAGAAATCAGTGCACAGCTTCCGAAGGGAAGAAGTCTCAGAATCCTTGATGTAGGCTGCGGCGCAGGATTTTTCTCCATCCTTCTTGCAAAAGCCGGGCATCAGGTGACTGGAATCGACCTGACACCAGATATGATCAAAAACGCCCGCATCCTTACAGAAGAAGAGGATGTAAGCGGTGAATTTACAGTTATGGATGCAGAGAATCTGGAATTCCCGGAGGACACCTTCGATGTGGTTATTTCCAGAAATCTGACCTGGACACTGCCAAATGTACGTCATGCATATGAAGAGTGGCTCCGTGTCCTGAAAAAAGGTGGTGTACTGCTGAACTTTGATGCGAATTATGGTCTGGAAGATTGCACAGATACATCATCACTTCCGGAGCAGCATGCACATAACATGCTCGGAAATGAAATGATGCGTGAGTGCGAGGAGATCAAGCGTCAGCTTCCAATCAGTTCTTACAGCCGTCCGGCATGGGATCTGGAAACCTTAGGCTCTATGGAAGTAAAAGATTTCAGAGTGGATCTAGGTATCAGCAGCAGGATTTATCTGGAAAAAGATGAATTTTATAATCCCACTCCGCTGTTTATGCTGCGGACAGTTAAATAACAGGCAGACAACAGGACAGATTATAATAATATGCGGAGAATCATATGGATTTAAAACAATTACAATATTTGGTGACATGTGCGCAGGCCGGCTCTTTCAGTGATGCGGCAAAGATACTTTATTCTACACAATCAAGTGTCAGTAAAGTGATAAAGGCACTGGAGGATAATCTCGGAATGCAGCTTTTTGAGCGGCTGCCACGTGGGATACGCCTTACGGTACAGGGGCAGAAGGTTTATCGTTATGCCTGCAGGATCACAAATGAGGTTGAAGTTCTGGAAAATATGTCGGCAAACGGCATGACAAAATGGATTCGCATTTCCATGAATCCCAGTTCCTGGTTTGCCGATCAGTTTGTGGATTTTTATAATGAAACATATGAAAAAAACTATCATTTCCAATTGACGACAGCAGGTGTGCGAAGTGTTATGGAGCGCGTCCGTGACTATATGGATGACATTGGTTTTGTCTATATCCTGAGTCAGCAGAAAGAGAATTTCCTGCATGAACTGGCAAAAAACAAGCTGCAGTTTGTCTCTCTGTATGAGACAGATGTGATCCTTTATCCGGGACGGCAGACAGAACTTTATGATTCGGAAAAAGAGACTGTAAGTTTTGGAGAGCTTGAGGGAGTACGGTTTATACAGAATTATCAGGATGAATTTTTTGATATCGGATCTGTCAATGAGGAGGCTTTTCAGTGGAAAGACCTTGACATTTCCGTGTTGACCAACAGTGATTATATTATGGAAAGAATGCTGAAAAACAGCAAAGTCTCCAATGTGAGCGGAAGCTATCTTTCCGAAAACAAGGCGGGTACGGCACCGGGAATCCCTCTGAATATGGGGGACAGCAAAGTTATTTTTGGCTATATCCTTCACAGAGGAGAAGAAATGGATGAAAGTATACAGGAATTTCTTGAGTTTCTGATGAGCAGACTTCCAAAAAGTTAAGTCATTGTGAATGAGTATAAAGTTAATTCACACTTATTCCATAATATGCATGAAGTATTCAATTTAAGAATAGCACAGAACCCTCCCACGGGGTTGTGTGCTTTTTTGACATTTGTTAGACTGTAATTGTTAAATTATTGTAACTGTGAGGATACCGGACAGTTACGATTTATCGTGAGGATATGTTGTCTGATGCTATGCAGGCATGAAGGAGAACGAATGATTAAATATATTTTAAAAAGACTTCTTCAGTTGATTCCGATTCTGATCGGAATCACTTTTTTGTCTTTTGCCATGATGCGTCTGGCGGGCGGTGATGCAGTTACCTATATGTATGAAAATGCAGGCGCAACAGTTTCACAGGAAGTCATTGATGAGACAAGAAAAGAGTACGGGCTGGATCAGCCGTTTCTTGTGCAATATGCAAAGTGGTTTGCAGGAATGGCAACCGGAGATATGGGCAAGAGCTATGTATCGAAGAGAGATGTTTATGAAACTTTCATAGAGAAACTTCCGGCGACAATCATGCTGACAGTATCTTCTGTACTGGTAACGATGTTGATTGCAATTCCGTTTGGAATTCTTTCTGCAGTAAAACATAATAAATGGATTGATTATTTAATTCGTTTTTTCAGTTTCATAGGGAATTCCATGCCGAATTTTTTTGCGGCACTGGTACTGATGTACTTTTTCTCCATCAGACTGGGATGGCTTCCGGTCATTACCAGTGACAATATAGCCTTAAGTCTGGTTTTGCCGACATTGACCCTTGCAATCTCCATGGCATCCAAATATACCCGTCAGGTAAGAGCGACAATCCTTGAAGAACTGAATAAAGACTATGTAGCCGGAGCGAAGGCGAGAGGCGTGAGAGGAAGTGTGATCATCTGGAAAAATGTAATGAAATCTTCCATGCTCACGATCATTACGTTGCTGGCATTGTCCATAGGAAATCTTCTGGGTGGAACCACGATCGTCGAGACTATTTTTATGTGGGATGGTGTCGGTAAAATGGCAGTAGATGCCATAACTATGAGAGATTACCCGATCATTCAGGCGTATGTGGCATGGATGGCGATTATTTATGTAGTGGTAAATCTGATCACAGATATCATTTATCATTATCTGGATCCTCGCGTAAGACTGGGAGGTGACAGAGTATGAGTAAAACGATAACTGTCCGCAGGCAGAAAATAAAGAAAAACCATGTGAGAGAAAAGCTGATCTTTTTTACGATACTGGCATTGATCCTGCTTGTTATTGCAGCCTGTGCACGGAAACTCTGTCCGTATGATCCGGATATGCAGGATCTTCTGCTGGCGCAGAAACCGCCCGGCGCAGAACATATACTGGGAACTGACCGTTACGGAAGGGATATGTTTTCACGTGTGCTGGTGGGAAGTACGACGAGTATTTATGCAACACTGCTTCTGGTAGCAATCATTACTGTGGTCGGAACCGCAATTGGTATTATATGTGGCTGGTGCGGAGGAATTCCGGATACTGTTCTGATGCGTGTATCCGATCTGTTTCTGGCATTTCCGAGCCTTGTATTTGCCCTTGCGGTAGCAGGCGTGCTCGGTGGAGGTATTCAGAATGCAATCATAGCTCTGGCGGTCATCGGATGGCCGAAGTTTGCCAGACTTGCCAGAGGCCTGACTCTTGCACAGAAAGACTCAACGTATCTGATGGCGGTGAGACTGTCGGGAAGCAGCACATTTAAGATTATGTTTAAACATATTTTGCCGAATATTGCAGGTCCTATACTGGTTACCTCAGTTCTTGATATCGGAACGATGATGATGGAACTTGCCGGGCTTTCTTTCCTTGGACTGGGAGTGCAGCCACCGATGGCAGAGTGGGGAAGTATGATCAATGATGGAAGAAGTATGCTTCAGATTTCACCATGGATGGTACTTGCACCGGGACTTGCCATATTTATAACAGTTATGATCTTTAATCTTCTGGGAGATACACTCAGAGACTATATGGATCCGAAAGAGAGAGCAAAAAGATAAGCATATAAAGAAAGGAAACAACGACTATGAAAAAGAAACTGATTGCAGCAATTCTTACAGGAGCAATACTGGTGACAGGAATGTCCACAAGTGTATGGGCTGATGGTGAAAAGTCCTTTGTATACGGAACGACCGGTTACAGTGAGGAAATGGGAGATGCGGGATTAAATCCGCACGATAATTATTCCGGATGGAGCGCACTTCGTTATGGCGTGGGGGAAACTCTTTTTAAATACAATGACAACATGGAAGTAGAGCCGTGGCTTGCTACAGATTATGAATTTGTGGACGATACAACCGTAAAAATTACTCTTCGTGACGGCGTGCAGTTTTCCAGCGGACGTACCATGGATGCCGAAGCGGTCAAAGAATGTCTGGAAGACCTGCTCGCAGTTCATGACCGTGCGCCTTATGACCTCAAGATCGATCATATTGATGCGGAAGGGCTGACACTTACTATTTATACGACAGAACCATGTCCGGCAATCATCAATTATCTTGGCGATCCTTATGGTGCGATCATTGATATGGATTATGGTGTTCAGGGAGAGGGCGGTTCTGCGAATGTGGCAGGAACAGGCCCGTATATTGCAGAGAATGTTACTCCAACTCAGATCGACCTGGTAAAGAATGAGAATTACTGGGGCGGCGAAGTAAAAGTGGACAAAGTTACAGTCAAATCTTTTGCAGACGGAAGTGCGCTGACAGCAGCCCTGCAGACCGGAGATATTCAGGGAACTTATGGACTGCAGTATGACAACTATCCTCTGTTTGAAAACAATTCAGACTATACCATTAACTCCTGTGCGACCAGCCGCTGCTTCTTCGGACAGTTCAATATGGATTCAGAGATCATGCAGGACCAGAATGTCCGCAAAGCTGTTGAGATGGGAATCGACAAAGACGGATTCTGTTCTGTGATCATGCAGGGACGTGGCGTTCCGGCGAAGGCAGCCTTCCCTAGCAGTTTTTCTTATGGAAATGATGCTGTAGAAACCGTTTCCTATGATCCGGACGGAGCAAAGAAGCTTCTTGAAGAATCCGGATGGACAGATACAGACGGTGATGGATACGTGGATAAGGATGGTCAGAAGTTAAGCATTAACTGGCTGACATATCCGACTCGTCTGGAGCAGCCGAAGCTTGCAGAGTATGCACAGGCTACACTGAAGGATATCGGTATTGATGTGCAGGTAAACAATACCTCAGATCACAGAACATTTGCAGAAAACGGAGAGTTTGATGTTTATGTAAGTTCTGTTACCACAGCACCGACAGGAGATCCGGAATACTTTTTTACAAGTACGGTGACAGGTTCTAAAAATTACGGAAACTACCAGAATGAAGAGGTAACAAAGCTTACCGATCAGCTTCACCAGACTTTTGATAAGGACGAAAGAGGTAAACTTGCAATAGAACTTCAGCAGCATATTCTGGATGATGATGCATACTTCTTTGTATCACATCTGAATATGGGAATTGTGACAAAATCAAATGTAAAAGGAATGGCAGCGCATCCATGTGATTATTATGAGATCACGGCAGATCTGGATGTGGAGTAAATGCCTGAGGAGAACAAAATACTATGGATTCTTTGCTTCGTGTAGAGCATGTGACAATTTCATATAATGGAGAACCGGTGGTTCGGGATGTCAGTTTTGAGTTAAAACAGGGCGAGATTCTTGGAATCGTGGGAGAATCCGGAAGCGGTAAAAGTACGATTGTCAGAGCCATCATGGGACTTCTGGGGGAAGAAGGCCTGGTTACAAGAGGTGATATCTGGTACAAAGGTGAAAACCTTACAGATATGAGTGAGAAAAAGCTCCGTAAGCTTCTGGGAACAGAGATCGGAATGGTATTCCAGGACTGCAAAGCCGCATTATGTCCTGTCCGGACGATCGGGGCGCAGATACATGAGGCAGTGTCAGAACATGAGAAAATCAGCAAGAAGGAAGTCCGGGAACGTGCAGGAGAGATCATGAAGAAGATTGGCCTGGATGACAGTGACCGTGTGCTGGACAGCTACCCTTTTGAACTCTCCGGCGGAATGAACCAGCGAGTAGGGATCTGTACAGCCATGATCATGCATCCGAACCTGCTTATGGCAGATGAACCGACTAGCGCCCTGGATGTAACGGTTCAGAAGCAGGTAGTGGAGGAACTTCTGCTTATGCGTAAGGAATACAATACAGCCATGATTCTTGTAACTCATAATATCGGTGTTGTAAGGATGATGGCAGACAGAATACTGGTCCTCCGGAACGGGCAGGTAAGAGAGTATGGAGAAACGGAGAATGTTCTGGATCATTCGAAAGATCCATATACAAAGCAACTGATGAGTTCCGTGCTTTATCTGAAGCGGGAAAAGAATCAGGAGGTGCGTTGAAATGACAGATATTATACTGAAAGCCGACCATCTCAAAAAGGTATTTATATCAGGAAAAAAATCCATGACGGCAGTGGATGATGTAAGTTTTGAACTGGAACGGGGAGAATGCCTTGGAATCGTGGGAGAATCCGGAAGCGGTAAAAGCACGATTGCCAAAATGCTCACACATCTGGAGCCGGTGACAGATGGACAGATTTTCCTTAAGGGAAGAGACATCACCCATGCCAGAGGAAAAAGCTTAAGGAAAACCTATCAGGATATGCAGATGGTTTTTCAGATGCCGATGGAATCGTTTGACCCACGCCGGACGCTGGGTGACGGAATTGGGGAAAGTCTTCGGAATATGGGGATAAACCGGGAAGAAACACGGAAGCGTGTGGAAAATCTTCTCGAAAGATGCGGCCTTTCAAAAGAATATGCAGACCGTTATCCGCATCAGGTCAGCGGCGGACAGTGCCAGAGAGCAGCGATCTCCAGAGCACTTGCAGTCAGCCCGGAAATCCTGATCTGTGATGAGGCAACCAGCGCACTTGATGTAACCGTGCAGAAACAGATTATGGAACTTCTGATCGAACTGAAACAGAAAGAAAATCTGTCATTTATCCTGATCTGCCACGACCTTGCACTGGTGCAGGCCTTCTGTGACAAAGTACTGGTCCTCTATCATGGAAAGACCGTAGAATACGGAACTCCGGATGATATCATCAATCATCCGAAGATGGATTATACAAAGAAATTAATAGATTCAGTTTTGTAAATCAATAGCATAATAATCGGGAAATAAGAACCGGAGGGCAGGAAGTATGGTTGTAAATGTTTTTCTGTTTGATGATTTTGAAGCGATGGATGTGTTTGGTCCGGTGCAGATTTTTGGAACTGTGCCGGAACATTTTTATATACGGTTTATTTCGTTGCGTGGAGGAATAATTACTGGAAAAGAGGGTGTGAAAATATGGACAGAACCCTTGAATCCAATCGAGATCGAGGATATATTTTTGATTCCGGGAGGAAAGGGAGTAAGAAGTTTTCTCCATACAGAAGGCGCCAAGGGACAACAAGTACTGAAACGGGCGGTAGAGGAAGTTGAGTTTTGTATGATGGTACAAAATGCTTCTGCAATGCTGGCCAGAACAGGCCTCTTGTTTCACAGGCAGGTTGCGGATTATGATTATGACGAAAACTGGAAGCGGATGTTCACAGTAGGAATCAATTATATTAATGGTGAAGACTGGATTTCAGACGGGAAATATTATTCCAGCAGTACAACAATGGCAGCAATGGATATGGCTTTGGGATTGATTAGTGATATGCTGGATATTGATATTGCTGAGAAAGTTGCAGAAGAGATCGGATATGTATGGGACAGCAGCCTGAAGATATGAAAAATATTGTTTATATATGACAAATAAGAATAGTTCCATATCCCCCATGGTGGGTTGTTGGCACTTTAACGTGATGCTACAATATAGTTAATTACGAGGCGCGCACCGAATAAAATAAAGTTTTCACAGGGAAAGGAAGTATATCTATGCATATACCTGAGAACTATTTAAGCCCATCGACATGCGCTGTAATGGCAGCAGCCATGGTTCCGGTCTGGGGATATTCAATTAACAAAGTAAGAACAGAAATACCGAAGGCTAAAATGCCTCTTCTTGGCATTGGTGCAGCTTTTTCATTTCTTGGAATGATGTTTAATGTGCCACTTCCGGGAGGTACTACAGGACATGCAGTAGGGGGAACTCTCATTGCAATTCTTACAGGAAGTCCGGCAGCCGGATGTATATCCGTATCTATTGCGCTGCTGATACAGGCACTTCTTTTCGGAGATGGAGGAATTCTTGCATTTGGAGCAAATTGCTTCAATATGGCATTTGTATTGCCGTATCTGGGATTTTTCCTGTATAAGTTACTCCTGAATAAAACAGGTATGCGTAAACTCAGTGCTGCGATTGGTGCATATGTGGGAATCAATGCGGCAGCATTTTGCGCGGCTGTAGAGTTTGGTATTCAACCATTACTGTTTAAAAATTCAGCAGGTCAGGCACTTTACTGTCCATATTCGTTAAGTGTGTCCATACCGGCAATGATGATCGGACATATTACATTGTTCGGACTGGCTGAGATTGTATTGACGGTAGTAGTGCTGACATTTGTAGAGAAAGTTTCGCCATCGGCACTGGATACAATTCCGAATAAAACTTCATTTAAACCGTTGTACATACTGATTGCAGTGCTTATTATCCTTACACCGATCGGTCTCCTTGCAACAGGTACTGCCTGGGGAGAATGGGGTGTTGATGAAATGGCGACTCTGGTCAGTGGTGGCACACAACTGGGATATACTCCGGCAGGAATGGAAAGTGGATTTGAACTTTCAACACTGTTCCCGGATTATTCCATGGCAGGTATGCCGGAATGGACAGGCTATATTCTGTCGGCAGTTGTTGGTGTGGCACTTCTGGTGATATTCTTTAAGATCATTTCTTCACTTATGAAGGACAAAGTTGATTTTAAAAAGAAAGCGGCATAATAATGGACGATTACAGAACAGAAAAAACGGAGATTCCAGATTGGATGTGCAGGCAGGAGAATTACACCCCTTCTGCGGATAAAGAAGCTTTTCTTACCAGAAGCACAAAATCTGTTTTGTCTGTGCTGGCAAGATTCAGATTTGATGAAGGGAAGGATGGCAGATTTTCTGCCAGTCCTTCTCTTAAACTGTTTTATACGATACTTTATATTATTCTTACGGCATGTTCGGAGAATTATCTGTTTGTATTGATCATGTGTGCTGCGGTAACGGTCAGGCTGGCTTTTTTCTCAGCATCTGCTATTCGGCAGATATTAAGCGGAACAGCAGGAGTAGTTATGATTTCGCTTTTTCTTCTTTTGCCGGCAGTTTTTATGGGAAATCCTCAGACGCTGATGAATATTACTGCACGGGTCTATGTGTCGGTAACTTTGGTTGGCATTTTGTCGGCAGGAACTTCGTGGAATAAACTTACAGCAGGTATGAGGACTTTTCGAATTCCTTCATTGTTTATCTTCACGCTGGATATTACCTTGAAATATATATCGGTTTTGGGAGAATTGTGTGTGGACATTCTGAGATCTGTAAGCCTGAGATCTGTAGGCAAAAATTCAGATAAAGCGAAGTCCTTTTCTGGTGTTCTTGGAATTACATTTCTCAAATCAAGTGAAATGGCAGAAGATATGTATGCGGCTATGTGCTGCAGGGGATTCGTGGGCGAATATCAGGCGAGACAGAAATACAGAATGCGGCTGTATGATATTGTACATATTTTGATAATGACAGTGTGTGCAGCATTATTTATTCATCTGAACTGAATGAATACTCCGGCACATCTGTCTTATAAAAGCAACGGGGGAGGATAAAGGGAGGCTGTTATGATTACACTGGAAAAAGTATGCTTTGCATATGAACACGAAATAGCACTCAGATATGTGGATCTTCAGATTGAAAAGGGTGATTCTGTAGTTATTCAGGGTCCAAACGGATGTGGAAAATCAACACTTATCAAATTGCTGAATGGAATTATATATCCCTCCGAAGGACACTATTTTTATAAGGATCATGAGATTACAGAGAAAACATTGAAGGACAGACAATTTGCAAAGTGGTTTCATCAGCAGATGGGGTATGTGTTTCAGAATGCGGATACACAGCTGTTTTGCGGAAGCGTGGAAGAAGAAATTGCATTTGGCCCTGTTCAGATGGGGTTATCAGAAACTGAGGTCAGGCAAAGAACAGAAGATTGTCTGCAGTTGTTTGGAATAGAAAATCTCAGAGACAGACCGCCATATCATCTGAGTGGAGGTGAGAAGCGTAAAGTTTCACTTGCATGTATTCTATCGCTGAATCCGGAAGTATTGATATTGGATGAACCGCTTGCCGGTCTGGATGAAAAGACACAGGATATGCTGCTGGAATTTTTGCAGAGCTTTCATAAAGCAGGTAAAACGTTGATTACAATCACTCATAACCGGCAACTGGCAGAGACGATTGGAAACAGATTTGCGGTTATGAATGAAGAGCACGAATTAAAAATGATATAAAAAAAGTACTTCCCGCGGAATTGGAAGTACTTTTTTATTATGGGTTGAATGTGCATCAATTGTGGAGGTCTGTGCACTTTATTCGGTAGTAACACAAGTCCTTTGTGTTGTCTATATTTTAACAAAATGCAGTGTAAAAACAAGCCTCCCAGGGGGATGCTGAGCTATGAAAAAAACTGTATGAAACATGCGACATATGAATAGGTGAATATCCCCCATGGGTGGTTATATACGGATTGAAAGGATGGTATACTGATAGAACTTGTTATGCATAATAAATAAAAACAAATCCTGAAACTGTCGATAGACACAGCGTTATGCATAAATGAGAACAAAAGGAGGAAATGAGATAATGAAGAGAAAATTACTGGCGGTTATGATGGCGGTCTGCATGACTGCATCCTTTGCAGGGGGAACAGCGACTGTATTCGCAGCACAGGAGGAAAGTGCAGCGAAGGACGAAGTGATCGTAACTATGCCGACAACATCAGAGCCGGAATCCGGTTTTGATCCGGCATATGGATGGGGCGCAGGAGAGCATGTACATGAACCGCTGATCCAGAGTACGCTTACTATTACCAATACAGATCTTTCTATCGGGAAAGACCTGGCAACAGATTATTCTGTCAGTGATGATGGACTTACCTGGACTGTCAAAATTCGAGATGATGTCAAATTCACGGACGGAGAACCGCTGACAGCATCGGACGTGGCATTTACATATAATAACTGCCGCGATAACAGTTCCGTCAATGATTTTTCCATGCTGAAAGAAGCAGTGGCGGTGGATGACACAACTGTTGAATTCCATATGAATACACCATTTGCGGTCTGGCCATATACCATGGCAATTGTAGGAATCGTTCCGGAGCATGCTTATGATGAAAATTACGGACAGAATCCAATTGGTTCCGGACGCTATATCATGAAACAGTGGGACAAAGGACAGCAGGTTATTTTTGAGGCAAATCCGGATTACTATGGAGAAGCGCCAAAAATGAAAAAAGTAACAGTTCTTTTCATGGAAGAAGATGCAGCACTGGCAGCAGCACAGTCTGGCACGGTAGATGTGGCACATACAGCGGCATCCTATTCAGATATAACGGTTGACGGATATGATCTGTTCAGCGTGCAGACAGTAGACAACCGTGGATTCAATCTTCCGGCAACTGCGGCAGAGGAAATTGACGGAGTAACTTATGGAAATGACTTCACCAGTGATGTAGAAGTAAGACGTGCGATCAATATTGGCATTGACCGCGAAGAAATGATCGAAAATGTTTTGAACGGTTACGGAACCCCGGCATACAGCGTGTGCGACAAGATGCCATGGTACAATGAAGAAGCAGAAGTAGAATACGATCTGGATAAGGCAAAAGAAATTCTTGAAGCAGCAGGCTGGGCAGAAGGTGATGACGGAATCCGTGAAAAAGACGGTGCGCGTGCAGAATTTACCATGCTGTATCCGGCATCTGATTCTGTTCGTCAGGCACTGGCAGAGGACAGTAAGAACCAGCTTGCTGAACTTGGAATTGAAGTGACAACAGAGGGTGTTGACTGGGATACTGCCTACACAAGAGCAGAGTCTGAGCCACTTGTATGGGGATGGGGTGCACATACACCAATGGAGCTGTACAACATCTATCATACAATGAGCGAAACCGGCCTTGCAGAATATTCTCCATATGCAAACGAAACCGTAGACAAATACATGGATGAAGCACTGAAATCCAGTGATCTGGAAGCGTCTTATGATCTCTGGAAAAAAGCCCAGTGGGATGGCGAGAGCGGAATTACACAGGAAGGTGATATCCCGTGGATCTGGCTTTGCAATATCGATCATCTGTACTTTGTCAAAGACGGACTTAAGGTAGCTGACCAGAAGATCCATCCACACGGACATGGCTGGTCTATCGTAAATAACGTAGATCAGTGGTCATGGGAGTAACAGATCTTGAATAATTTAAAAGCAAAATTTATCTTAAAAAATTTCATCAAAGTGCTGCTTCTGCTGTTTGCAGTCAGTGTTGCCGCTTTTGCACTTATGACAGCTTCTCCGATCGATCCTCTGAAAGCGAATGTCGGACAGGCTGCACTTGGAAGCATGAGTCAGGAACAGATTGCAAAACTTGAAGAATACTGGGGCGTGGGACAACCGCCCCTGCAGCGTTACATTGCCTGGTTCAGGGATTTTGTGAGGGGAGATATGGGAATATCTCTCCTTTATCGCCAGAAAGTTACGACAGTGATCGCGGTAAAACTTGGAAATTCTTTGTTCCTGATGATCATTGCGTGGGTTTTGTCCGGACTGATCGGATTTTTGCTGGGTTCACTTGCAGGTATGAATCGTGGAAAGCCGGTTGATAAGATCATCAAAGGATACTGTCTGGTGATCTCCAGCACTCCGGCATTCTGGATTGCCATGTTATTGCTGATTATATTTGGGGTATGGCTCAAAATACTTCCCATAGGATTAAGCGTACCGATTGGAGTGGAGGCAAGCGGAGTGACTTTTCTTGACCGCGTGCGTCATGCGATTCTCCCGGCAGTGACACTTTCCATCACAGGAATATCCAATATTGCCATGCATACCAGGGAAAAAATGATCGACATCTGCGACAGTGATTATGTGCTTTTTGCAAAAGCAAGAGGAGAGAGCAGCTGGCAGATTTTCAAAAATCATGGTTTCCGCAATGTCCTTGGCCCGGCCGTGACACTTCAGTTTGCTTCGATCAGCGAGATCTTCGGAGGCTCAGTCCTTGTGGAGCAGGTCTTTTCCTATCCGGGACTTGGACAGGCAGCGGTCAGTGCAGGTCTTGGAAGTGATATGCCGCTTCTGATGGCGATTACGATCATAAGCGCATTGTTCGTGTTTGGAGGAAACTTTATAGCGAATATTTTGTACGGAGTCATTGACCCACGAATCCGAAGAGGGGGTGTGGGAAGATGAAAAACAGATGGAATCGCAGAAAAACGCTGGTGCTCTGGCTTGTTATCGCAGTGGTGTTTCTTGCAGCAGTCTGTATCGGCGGTCTGTTCTGCGAAGATGCGGCAAAGGCAACAGATTTTTCCAGAAAGAACATTGCACCCTGCCTGAAATATCCGTTTGGTACAGACTGGCTTGGAAGAGATATGTTTGCGCGGACAGTCAGAGGACTTTCTATCAGTATTATCATAGGAGTATGTGCAGCTACGTTCAGTGCGGTCATGGCATTCATTCTGGGAGTTGTATCTGCAACAATGGGAAAAACAGCAGATACCATTGTGACATGGATTATAGATCTGGTTATGGGAATCCCACATATGCTTCTTCTGATCCTTATCTGTGTTGCATGCGGAAGAGGACTTAAGGGAGTCATTCTTGGAGTTGCGCTGACGCACTGGACATCTCTGGCGAGACTGATCAGAGGTGAAGTGCTGCAGCTCAAAGAACAGATCTATATAAAAACAGCCAGAAAACTTGGAAAAAGCAACCTGTATATTGCGATGAAACATATGGCTCCACATCTGCTTCCGCAGTTTATCGTCGGACTTGTTCTTCTTTTTCCACATGCGATCCTTCATGAATCCGGTATTACTTTTCTTGGGTTCGGGCTGTCAAACGAGCAGCCTGCAATTGGAATTATTTTGTCAGAAGCAATGAAATATCTGATCACAGGCAAATGGTGGCTTGCGCTGTTTCCGGGAATCATGCTGGTGATTACCGTTGTATGCTTTTATACAACGGGAGAAAACCTTCGCAGACTGCTGGATCCGGCAAGTGCACACGAATAGGAGATTAAAATGGATAAGGAAAAAATTCTGGAAATCAACAATTTGAAAATATCCTTTACCCAGTACCGGAAAGGAATGCAACAGACAGAACTGCCTGTGATCAAAGACTTAAGTGTCACAATCCACGCAGGAGAAATGGTGGCAGTAGTCGGCTCTTCCGGTTCCGGCAAAAGTCTGCTGGCGCATGGGATCCTGGGGATTCTGCCATATAATGCGGAAATGGGTGGAGAAATACGATACTGCGGAAAGCCTCTGACAGAAAAAAACATTCGAAAACTGCGGGGAAAAGAGATTGTTCTGGTTCCACAGAGTACGGCTTATCTGGATCCTCTGATGAAGGTAGGGAGACAGATCTGCAAAGGACAGAAAGATAAAGAAAAGAAGCATCGTCTGGATACAATTTTTGAGGAATATTCGCTGGACAAAAAGGTTCAGGAGCAGTATCCGTTTGAACTTTCCGGAGGGATGACCAGAAGAATTATGATCTCTACGGCGCTGGTCGAAAAGCCTAAGCTGGTTATTGCAGATGAGCCGACACCGGGACTGGATCCGAAACTTGCAAAACGTGCAATGGAACATTTCCGGCAGCTTGCAGATATGGGGGCTGCCGTTCTGGTCATTACACATGATCTGGAGCTTGCGTTGGAAACGGTGGACAGGGTACAGGTGTTTTATGCCGGACATACGATAGAAGATGCGTCGGTGGATGATTTTGAGAGGGAAGAAACTCTGCGCCATCCATATAGCAGAGCGCTCTGGCGTGCAATGCCGAAGCATGGTTTTTATTATATTGGTGGTGTACAGCCCTATGTAAAAGATAATCTGCAGGGATGTCCGTTTGCACCGCGATGTGACATGGCATCGCGGGAATGTCAGGGTGAAATTCCATGGAAAGTTTCCGGAAGTGGATATGTGAGGTGCATATTATGAAACTTGAGGTCAGAGATCTGTCCTTTTGGTATGAGGAAAAAGGCAGACAGATATTGAGTCAGTTCAGCCTGAGTGCGGACAGCAGTGAACGTGTGGGAATCATAGCGCCCAGCGGCTTTGGAAAAACAACTCTGTGTAAGATCCTGTCAGGATACGAAAAGCCGCAAAGCGGCGAGGTACTTCTTGACGGCAAACCGCTTAAAGAATATGGTACATACTGCCCGGTACAGATGATCTGGCAGCACCCGGAGCAGGCGGTAAATCCGAGACTTCGCATGAAAAATGTAATCGAAGAGGGAGACAGGACAGATCCGGAACTGATTGAAAAGCTGGGAATAGAACCCGACTGGATGAACAGATTTCCGACAGAACTTTCGGGAGGAGAACTTCAGCGGTTCTGCATTGCAAGGGCTTTGGGACAGAGAACACGTTTTCTTCTCGCGGATGAGATTACAACTATGCTGGATCTTATTACCCAGAGCCAGATCTGGCATTTTCTCATAGAGGAGACAGAACGGCGGGATATCGGAATGCTGGTAGTCAGCCACAACCCGGAACTGATCGGGAAAGTATGTACAAGAATTGTTGAACTGAATAAATAATCGGGCACCGGTTTATCAGGCTGTGGTATGGAAAGTCAGGCTTGATAGACTGGTGCTTTTCTTTTTCTTTGTATGAAAAACCACCAAAATTCGTTAGTTGAAATTGTGCATAAGAACTAAAAATACAATAATTTATTTAAGTATATTGACACAAGTAACAAATATTGTATAATGGCATCATAAATTGGTTCAACCAATCAACCACAGTACCGCAGAACCAAAGAAATGTGCAAAGAAAGGAAAGAAAGCAATGACAGACAATCAGGATTTACTGGCAATGACACATGTGGGTGAAGATCCGCATAAATACATGAAATCAGTTACACCACCGGTTTTTATGAATTCACTTCATGTATTCGACACAGTGAAAGACTATTTTGACGTAGATATTTTTAATGATGAATTTTACTATGGAAGAGCATCTAACCCGACCGTTGCAATTCTTGAGAAAAAGATCGCAGCACTGGAGCATGGTTCAAGAGCAGTTGTATTTTCCGCAGGAATGGCAGCATGCGCAGCAGCAATCTTAAGAGTCTGCACAGCAGGAAGCAATGTAATCTGCATTAAAGAAAGCTATGGTCCGGTACAGCATCTTCTTGATGAGTTCCTTGGACCGAAATACAATGTTTCTGTTACATATGTAGATGGAAGAACAGTCAAAGAATTTGAAGATGCGATCCGTCCGGAAACAAAGATGATCATTCTTGAGAGCCCTACCACACTTTTATTCAATGTTGTAGATCTGGAAGGTGTTGCAAAACTCGCAAAAGAACACGGCATTAAAACTTACATCGACAACACATATTCCACACCACTTTTCCAGAAACCACTGGATATGGGAATCGACATTGTTATGCATACAATGACAAAATACATCGGCGGACACAGCGACCTGGTAGGTGGAGTACTTGTTTCCAAAGATGAACAGCTGATGCGTGACCTTATGGTTCAGAGAGACTGGTTCGGCGGTGTTATGGGACCTATGGAAGCATGGCTTGCGATCCGCGGTCTTCGTACTCTGGATGTACGTATGCAGAGACATTATGAGACAGCAATGGAAGTTGCAAAATTCCTCGAAAAACAGCCAAAAGTGAAACGTGTATTCTTTACAGGACTTCCGTCTCACCCACAGTATGAACTTGCGAGAAAACAGCAGAAGGGTGAATGCGGTCTGATGAGTCTTGAGATCGACGGAACACTCGAAGAGACAGAGACCTTTGTAAACAGCCTGAAACTCTTTGAAAAAGGATGCTCATGGGGCGGATTCGAGAGCCTTGCAATCGCTTATACATACAACTGGACAGATGAGCAGTGTGCATTCCTGAATGTATCACGTAATATCGTCAGAATCCACTGTGGACTTGAAGGAACAGAAAACCTGATCGCAGACCTGAAACAGGCGCTTGACAAAATTTCATAAAGGAGAACTTTCATGGAAGCAAAAAAGAAAGAAATCAAGAAACCAACACTTTTTACAGCAGTACTGCCATTGATTTTTATGTTTGTTGTCCTTTTTACGGGACTCGTTATTTACAGCATTGATATCAAGATCCTTCTGATCATCTGTGCAGCATTTACAATCTGTGTGTGCATGTATCAGGGACACACATGGAAAGATATTGAAGATGAGATCGTTGCGAAACTTGCAAAAGCTTTCCCGGCGATCATGATCCTGATCTGCGTAGGTCTTATGATCGGCGCATGGGTAGTAAGCGGAACAATTCCGTTCCTTGTATATATCGGACTTCAGATCATCAGCCCGAAATATATTATCATCACTTCCTTCCTTGTTACTGTAATCCTTTCTGTAAGTACAGGTACTTCCTGGGGTGCAGCAGGTACAGTAGGAGCCGCTCTTATCAGTGTGGCAGCAGGTATGGGAGCACCGCTTCCGGCAGTTGCAGGTGCGATCGTAGCAGGTGCATACTTCGGAGATAAAATGTCACCACTTTCTGACAGTACAAATATGTCTGCCATTGCAACAGAGACAAACCTGTATCAGCATATCGGACATATGTTTTATACAACAGTTCCTGGATTTATCGTAAGCTGTATTGTTTATCTGGTCGCAGGAGCACATTTTGCAAGTGATTCACAGGTTGGACAGGTAGATGAGATCATCAGTACTCTTGGTAAACTTTTCAATCTTTCCATGCCGACAGGACTGCTTCTTCTGATTCCGTGCGTGATCGTAATCGCAGGATCACTTATGAAAAAACCTACGATTCCGGTTATGATCATTTCTTCTGCAGTTGCAGTTGTAATTGCCATGGCAATTCAGGGATTCTCTTTCTCAGACTGCGCAGCAAGTATGGTAAGCGGATTCAAGATGGAAATGCTTCACACATCTGTAGATCTTGAAAATATTGTTGAACAGATACCAAATCTTCTTCAGAGAGGTGGTATGAGTTCCATGATGAACACCGCACTGATGGCATTCTGTGGTTTCTCCTTCATCGGAGCCCTTACTGTATGCGGAAGTATGGAACTGATTCTGGAACGTATCATGAAACATATTCATGGTACCGGACAGCTGATCACACTGACTGTTGCTCTTGGTGTAGTTATGATCACAGTAATCGGAGAAGCTACTGTAACATTCCTTATGATCGGTGGTATGTTCCGTCCGGAATACATCAAACGTGGACTTGAGTCCAAAAACCTTTCCAGATCTCTGGAAGACAGTATTACCGTCGTAGAGCCGCTGGTACCGTGGTCACTGGCAGGTGTATATATGACATCTGTACTTGGTGTACCGACTGTTCAGTATGCTCCATGGGCAGTTCTCTGCTACACAGGTGTATTCTTTGCAATCCTCTGGGGATTCACAGGATTCGGAATCAAAAAGATCACAAAAGATTCTCCGGCATACGAAGAGTATCTTCAGTTATCCGGAAAATCAGCAGAGGAATAATACCGGTTTAATCGGGGAGCCTCTCTTGACGTTTCTATAAGATTTCCTTATAATTAAAAGGATTCAGTGTCCATCAGGGACATTGAGTCCTTTTATTTGGTGTCAAAGTATGCGAGAGAAGCTGCCAATGGCAGCTTCTCTGTATCGTGGATTCTGCAGAACGCAGAAATTTATAGAAATTGAGGAAATTTTATGAATAATGAAACAAATACTTCTTCGGATCAGGGCAACAGAATCTCGATGAAGCCGATCGAGAAAAAATCTCTGTATCTGAAAATCTCGGATTCGATTTATCGTTATATTCAGATGAATAATCTGCAGCCGGGAGATAAACTTCCATCCGAGCGTGATATGTCCTCCATGCTTCAGACAAGCAGAAATTCAGTACGTGAGGCTCTGCGTATACTGGAAGACAGGGGTCTGATATATGTAAAGACCGGAAGTGGTGTATTTATTAATAATCCGTATGGAGAGAATAATTCTCTGACGATTCAGCTTACGAACTGTACGTTGACGGAGATGGAGGAACTTCAGAGTGCACTTGATCACGAAGCGGTAAAAAATGCGATGGAGAGAGGCACGATTCAGGAAAAAGACCGGCTGCTGGCTACGGCAACAGAGATGGTCCGCCTGGCTTCTGATAATCTTTACAGCCATGTGCTGGACCGCAGTTTTCATGACAGCCTGTACAAGATCGGTCGAAATAATGCGATTGAGCAGATGATCAACAAGATTCGTTCTTATCGTTTTATTCAGCAGGAAGATTCCCAGAATGGAAATGACTCTATCTGGCTTGCTACAATTCCGCAGCATCTGGCGCTGGCGCAGGCTCTTAAAGACTGTAAGCTGGCAGCCGCGATTCAGGCAATCGATGAGATCAATGAGTATGGATTCAAAATTGCAGGAAAGTAAGATACAGTTTTTGAAGTTTATTTGTAACTATTCCATTAAAGTAAAATCAGGGAACGGAAAGAGGCAGGAGAAACCATGTCGGCAGATATGCAGAGCATCAAAGAACTTCACAGAGGTATCATTTCGGGCAAAACACAGGAAGAACTTGACGTTCTTTTATGGGACGCAGTTCTGGCATATCAGAATCAGACGCTGTATACTTTATCCGGACTGGAATTTTCCTACACAGTAAAACATAAGAAAAACGGTGAATACAGCGGGGAACTTCTTGTTTCCCGCAAGGAAACCAGCAAGACACTGACAAGAAGCTCTGTATTGCTGGCTTTTCATAAAGTTCTGGAAGCGACAGAAGTAACTTCGGAAGGTGATGAAGCATCCTTTCAGCCACCGGCATACCGCGGTCCGAAGGCAATCGGACAGATTTTCGGGATTTCTTATATCTTCAGCCTGTTTCTGGGATTTGGACTGATTCGCTTACAGGGGAATGGCAGGGGAAGAAAAGCATGAATAAAAAAGTGTTGATTTTTTCTTGACATTCTCTTTTTTTAGATATATACTTTGATAATCAAAATATTCTAAAACCAAAACAAACAAGAATATGAGGAAACAACAATTATGAATAAAGAACAGACCATAACCGGTGTCATCCGGGGAACGGGAGCCTGCGTACCGGAGCGTATTCTGGACAATGATGAAATTGCAGGCTTTGTGGATACCAGTGATGAGTGGATCCGGGAACGGACGGGTGTGAGGAAGCGGCGTATTGCAGAAAAAGAAACGACAGTTTCTATGGCATGTGAGGCGGGACGCCAGGCAGTCGAAGAAGCCGGAATTTCACCGGGTGAGATCGACATGATCCTCGTTGCAACAGGTTCGCCGGATCAGATTTTTCCGTGTACTGCCTGTCAGGTGCAGGAAGCACTTGGAGCAGATGGAGCAGTCGGATTTGATCTCAATGCTGCTTGTAGCGGATTTCTTTTTGCTTACAATACCGCACAGGCATACATTGCATCCGGTATTTACCGGACCGTGCTGGTAATCGGAAGTGAAAGTATTTCAAGGTTGGTTGACTGGACAGACCGCGGTACCTGTATTTTGTTTGGTGACGGAGCCGGAGCGGTACTGCTTCAGGCAGCAGAGGGAAGAACTTACCGCCCGATAGCACACTCGGATGGAAGTGGCGGTGAAGCACTTACCGGTCCGGGTGTCAGAAACAGAATCCGTAGTATTGATAAAGACGGCGAAAAAACAAAAACAGAATATATTACCATGAATGGCAAGGATGTCTTTCAGTTTGCAGTCCGCAAAGTTCCGCAGGTGATACAGGAAGTTTTAAAAGAAAATAAACTTTCTGCAAAAGACATTGACTGGTTTGTTCTTCATCAGGCAAATGCGAGGATCGTGGATGCAGTTGCAAGACGACTTCATATAGGAATTGAGAAGTTTCCGATGAATCTTCAGGAATATGGAAATACCTCATCCGCAAGTGTTCCGATTCTTTTGAACGAACTGAATCGGAATGGTGTCCTGAAAAAAGGACAGAAACTTGTTCTGGCAGGTTTTGGGGCAGGTCTTTCATGGGGAGCCGACATTCTGGAGTGGGATATCAAGGGGTAAAATTCCAAATATAAAAGCAGATATTCTAAAATAAAAAAATAAATTGCAAAAAAAGGAGAAAACGAAAATGTTAGAAAGAATTATTGAACTTACAGCAGAAACTTTAGGAGCAAACGCAGCAGAGATTACAGCAGAGACCTCTTTTATGGATGATCTTCATGCAGACTCTCTTGATCTCTTTGAACTGGCAATGGCACTCGAGGAAGAATTTTCTGTAGAAATCCCGAGTGAAGACCTTGAAAAGATCACAACTGTAGCAGATGCAATGAATTACCTGACAGAGCATCAGGCATAAGAGTTACAGATTAAGAGGATTTTATTATGAAGACAGAAATCACAGAATTATTGGGAATTGAATATCCGGTGATTCAGGGCGGTATGGCATGGGTGGCAGAATGTCATCTGGCAGCAGCCGTATCCAATGCAGGCGGTCTTGGACTGATCGCGGCAGGCGGAGCACCGGCAGAATGGGTAAGAGAGCAGATCCGGGAAACAAAAAAACTGACTGATAAACCGTTTGGTGTCAATATTATGCTGATGAATCCGGAATCAGAAAAAGTTGCGAAGGTAATTGTGGAAGAAGGCGTGAAAGTCGTGACCACAGGAGCCGGAAGCCCGGAAAAATACATGGCAGACTGGAAAGCGGCCGGAGTTAAAGTAATTCCGGTCGTAGCATCGGTAGCACTTGCAAAGCGTATGGAACGCTGTGGTGCAGATGCGGTCGTTGCAGAAGGATGCGAAGCAGGCGGACATATCGGAGAACTTACCACAATGGTACTGGTTCCGCAGGTCGCAGATGCAGTGAACATTCCGGTGATTGCAGCCGGTGGTATCGCAGACGGCAGAGGAATGGCAGCGGCATTTATGCTCGGAGCGAAAGGAATTCAGATGGGAACTGTTTTTGCAGCATCAAAGGAATCTGTGATTCATGAAAATTACAAAAACAGTATTCTCAAAGCCAAAGACATTGACAGTCGTGTTACAGGAAGAAGCACCGGTCATCCGATCCGTGTTCTGCGTAATGATATGGCACGTAAATATCTGGAACTGGAAAAAGCAGGTGCACCGTTTGAAGAACTGGAACAGCTCACCCTGGGAAGCTTAAGAAAAGCAGTTCAGGAGGGTGATACAAAGAACGGAAGTCTGATGGCAGGACAGATTGCAGGAATGATCAAAGAGGAACGCACCTGTGCAGACATTATCAGTTCGACAGTTTCAGAAGCCGGCAAACTGATGAATGGAGTAAGTGAAAATGAGTAAGATTGCTTTTATTTATCCGGGACAGGGTGCACAGAGCGTCGGAATGGGCGCAGATTTTTATGAAAAAAGCCCTTTATCAAAAGCTGTATTTGATCAGGCATCCGAGGCTGTCTCCCTGGATTTGAAAAAACTTTGTTTCGAAGAAAATGATCTTCTGAACAAAACCGAATACACACAGGTGGCAATGGTAACGGCCTGTCTTGCAATGACAAGAGCAGTAGAAGCTATGGGACTTCAGGCGGATATGACGGCCGGTTTAAGTCTTGGCGAATATTGTGCAATCGCGGCAGCAGGCGGAATGTGTGATCTGGATGCGATTCGTACAGTGCGTGCAAGAGGTGTTTTTATGGAACATGCGGCACCGGAAGGAACCGGAGCAATGTCTGCAGTACTCGGCCTTGACGCAGGTGTGATCGAGGATGTTTTAAGAGACAGAGAGGGCGTATCCATTGCGAATTACAACTGTCCGGGACAGATCGTGATCACCGGAGAAGCGAAAGCAGTCGCCGAAGCAGGAAATGCGCTTAAGGAAGCAGGTGCAAGAAGAGTACTTCCGCTTAAAGTCAGCGGACCTTTTCATTCACCGATGATGCAGCCGGCAGGGGAAGAACTGGCGAAGGTTTTTGCCGGAGTCAGCATGAATCCATTGAAGCTGCCGTATGTGGCAAATATCAATGCGGAAGTTGTCACGGACTGCGGAAAAATCGAAGGACTTCTGGTAGCGCAGGTCAGCGGCTCTGTTCGCTGGCAGCAGAGTGTGGAGACTATGATCCGCGAAGGAGCAGATACTTTTGTGGAGATCGGACCGGGCAAAACACTGACCGGATTCCTTCGAAAAATTGATAAAAATGTAAAATCATATCACATCGGAAGCTGGGAAGAGGCTGTTTCGGTGTGCGAGGAACTGAAACAGAAATAGACAGATATAGCAGATGCCGGGAGGAGAGAAATAAGTGGCAGAGCAGAATAAAAAGAAAGTAGCTGTTGTGACCGGTGCATCCAGAGGAATCGGAAGAGCCATTGCACTGGAACTTGCATCAAGAGGCGCAGCAGTTGTGATCAATTATAATGGTTCGGAAGAACGTGCAAAAGAAGTACAGAAAGAAATTGAGGAAAAAGGCGGCGAGGCTGAGATCAGACAGTGGAATGTGGCTGATTTTAGTGCCTGCGAAAGAGCAGTAAAAGATATCGTAAAAACACATGGAAGTATCGACATTCTGGTAAACAACGCCGGAATTACGAAGGACGGGCTCCTGATGGGAATGTCAGAATCGGATTTTGACAGTGTGATCGATGTCAACCTCAAGGGAACTTTCAATATGATGCGTTTTGTTTCCAGACAGATGCTCCGCCAGCGCTGTGGCCGTATCATCAGTATGGCATCTGTAGTCGGAATCGCCGGAAATGCAGGACAGGCAAACTATGCGGCATCCAAAGCAGGAATCATCGGCATGACAAAAAGTGCGGCAAGAGAACTTGCATCCCGTGGGGTTACAGTCAATGCAGTGGCACCGGGATTTATTGAGACAGAAATGACAGCAGTATTATCCGAAGAAGTAAAAAAAGCATCTGCCGCACAGATTCCGCTCGGCCATTTCGGCAAACCGGAAGACATTGCAAAAACAGTAGCTTTTCTGGCTTCAGATGATGCAGCATACATTACAGGACAGGTAATTCAGGTTGACGGAGGTATGGTCATATGAGCAAGAGACGAGTAGTTGTCACCGGGCTTGGCGCGGTTACTCCTATTGGAAATAATGTAAAAGATTTCTGGGCAGGTATCCGCACCGGAAAGGTCGGTATCGGACCGATCACAAAGTTTGATACCACAGATTACAAAGTAAAAATTGCCGCAGAAGTAAAGGATTTTAATGCAAAAGACCATCTGGATCCGAGATCGGCAAGACGTATGGATCCGTTTTGCCAGTATGCAGTGACGGCGGCAAAAGAAGCACTTGAAGATTCCGGTATTGATATGGAAAAGGAAGATTCTTTCCGGGTCGGCGTGATTGTCGGATCAGGAATCGGAAGCCTTCCGCAGGTAGAAAATAACTATGAAAAAATCATCACGAAGGGACCGGGAAAAGTTAATCCGCTGATGGTGCCGATGATGATCTCAAATATGGCAGCAGGAAATATCTCCATTCAGCTTGGGCTTCGCGGCAAATGTACGGATGTTGTGACAGCCTGTGCTTCGGGAACTCACAGTATCGGTGATGCGTTCCGTGCGATCCAGTACGGGGATGCAGAGGTTATGCTGGCAGGAGGAACCGAAAGCTGTATCTGCCCAACCGGTGTAGCCGGGTTTACCGCACTTACCGCACTTACAAAAACAGAAGATGCCACAAGAGCGTCCATTCCGTTTGACAAAGACAGAAGTGGTTTTGTACTTGGGGAAGGCGCCGGAATCGTTGTTCTTGAAGAACTGGAACATGCGAAAGCAAGAGGTGCCAGAATCTATGCAGAACTGGTTGGTTATGGTGCAACAGCAGATGCATTCCATATCACATCCCCGGCAGAGGATGGTGCGGGAGCTGCCAGAGCAATGGAACTTGCCATGGAAGAAGCGGGTGTACAGCCATCCGAGGTTGAATATATCAATGCACATGGAACAAGTACCCATCACAATGACCTGTTTGAGACAAGGGCTATCCATAAGGCATTTGGTGAGGCAGCAAAAAATCTGGTTGTAAATTCTACAAAATCCATGATCGGACATCTTCTCGGAGCTGCCGGTGGTGTGGAGTTTGTGACCTGTGTTAAATCTCTGGAAGATGGTTTTATCCATCAGACAGTCGGAACAACGGAGCCGGATGAAGAGTGTGATCTGAATTATGCGATCGGTGCGCCGGTAGAAAAAGAAATCCGTTATGCAATGAGCAATTCACTTGGATTCGGCGGACACAATGCAACACTTCTTGTAAAGAAATATGAGGGTTGATAAATAATGGAATTTGAAAATCTTCTTACATTAATAAAAACTGTGTCAGACTCTGAGCTGACGGAGTTTGCTTATGAAGAAAACGGAACCTGCATTCATCTGAAAAAGAAAAAAGAAACTGTGGTGATTGCAGGAAATACATCTGATGCACCTGTTATGGGACTTGAAAATATGCAGACAGCAGGAAATACAATGCTGAAAGAGTCAGATATCGTACAGCAAAATCAGGGCGAACCGGAAGGCCAGATTGTCAAATCTCCACTGGTCGGAACTTTTTATGCAGCACCATCGGAGGACGCAGAACCGTTTGTTTCTGCTGGAGATTCTGTAAAAAAAGGCCAGACTCTTGCAATCGTAGAAGCGATGAAGCTGATGAATGAAATTGAGAGTGATTTTGACGGAAAAGTTGCAGAAATTTATGTAGAGAACGGACAGGCAGTGGAATATGGACAGCCACTGTTCCGTATTGTGTAAAGTTACGGAGAAAAGAGTGGACAATTCGGACGTACTAAGAAAGCAATGTGTATAAGTTGTTCATTTCGAACGGGAGTATAGATTATGAATAGATTAGGCGTAAAAGAAATAGAACAGATTCTTCCTCACAGACATCCATTTCTTCTTGTGGATTATATCGAGGATTATGAGCCGGGCAAGTTTGCCATCGGTTATAAATGTGTGACTTTTCGTGAGGACTTTTTTAAGGGACATTTTCCGCAGGAACCGGTCATGCCGGGAGTCCTGATGGTGGAAGCACTTGCACAGACAGGTGCTGTGGCAATCTTGAGTCTCGAAGAAAACAAAGGCAAGATTGCATATTTTGGCGGAATCAAAAACTGCAGATTTCGCGGAAAAGTTGTTCCGGGAGACAAGCTCCGTCTGGAAACAACGATTATCAAATGCAAAGGACCGGTTGGCGTGGGCCATGCGGTTGCAAGCGTTGATGGCAAAGTAGTTGTTGATGCAGAACTGACTTTTATGATTGGATAGGTGACACACAATGATTAAAAAAGTGCTGATTGCAAATCGGGGAGAGATTGCAGTGCGGATCATCCGTGCATGCAGAGAAATGGGAATAGAGACCGTAGCTGTTTATTCAGAGGCAGACAGAGATGCTCTTCATACACAGCTTGCAGATGAAGCAGTCTGCATCGGACCGGCACCGTCCTCCCAGAGTTACCTCAGCATGGAAAACATCATCAGTGCAACAATTGTTACAGGCGCCGATGCGATTCACCCGGGATTTGGATTTCTCTCGGAAAACAGCCGTTTTGCAGAACTTTGTGAGCAGTGCAACATCACATTTATCGGACCTCCGGCAAATGTGATCGCAAGTCTCGGAAACAAACAGGCGGCAAAAAATACCATGGCAGCTGCTGGTGTTCCAATCATTCCGGGTGGCAAAAATCCAATCTACACAGTAGAAGAAGGACAGAAAGAAGCGGAAACGATCGGATATCCGGTTATTATTAAAGCTGCGCTTGGCGGTGGCGGAAAAGGTATGCGTGTGGCAGATACACCAGCAGATTTTGAGGAAAGTTTCCGCACCGCACAGAAAGAAACACAGATGGCTTTTGGTGATTCTACCATGTATGTAGAACATTTTGTGCGTCATCCGAGACACATTGAATTTCAGATCATGGCGGACAAGTTTGGAAATGTGATTCATCTGGGCGAGCGTGACTGTTCTATTCAGCGAAATCATCAGAAGATGATTGAGGAATCTCCGTGCGAAGTGATTTCAGAGGAACTTCGTAAGAAAATGGGTGATGCAGCCGTAAAGGCAGCAAAAGCAGCCGGTTATGAAAATGCCGGAACG
Organism: uncultured Blautia sp.; assembly: GCA_934371915.1. GTDB lineage: Bacteria > Bacillota > Clostridia > Lachnospirales > Lachnospiraceae > Blautia_A. Next base: position 58,720 of record CAKROE010000001.1, read on the forward strand.
ATAGAGTTTCTTCTTGATAAAGAAGGCAGATTCTATTTTATGGAGATGAATACCCGTATTCAGGTCGAGCATCCGGTGACAGAGTGGGTAACGGGTGTGGATCTTGTCAAAGAGCAGATACGTATTGCATCCGGACTGCCGCTTTCCTTAAGCCAGGAGGATATTCATCTGACCGGTCATGCAATTGAGTGCAGGATTAATGCAGAAAATCCGGCGAAAGGTTTCCGGCCATCACCTGGAACGATTACGGATATGTATTTTCCGGGAGGAAAAGGAATCCGTATCGATTCCGCAGTTTACAGTGGTTATACGATCCCGCCGTATTATGATTCTATGATCGCGAAGGTGATCGTGTGGGCAAAGAACCGTACAGAAGCAATACGCAAGATGCAGAGTGCGCTTGGCGAGGTGATCATTGAAGGAATCGATACCAATGTAGACTATCAGTATGAGATTCTGGAGAACCCGGATTTTCAGTCCGGAAATACAGATGTGGAATTTATTGAGCGGATGGAGGCGAACTGACGATTATGAAATTGGACAACATGTTCAAAAAGACAAGAATTGTTTCCAGAATACAGAGCCATAATGCGGCACGCGCTTCCAGACCGGAAGTGCCGGAAGGACTTCTGCGTAAGTGCAACAAATGTGGTGCGGCGATCATCACAGAAGATGTTAAACAGAATCATTATACCTGCCCGAAATGTGGCGGATATTTTCGCGTTCATGCATATCGCAGAATCCAGATGGTGATGGATGAGGGAACTTTTGAGGAATGGGATCATGACCTGATCGGTGAAAATCCGATGAATTATAAGGGATATCCGGAAAAGGTGACTGCGCTTCAGGCAAAGACCGGGCTGAAAGAAGCGGTTGTCACGGGAAAAGGAAAAATTAACGGAAGGGAAACCGTAATTGCGGTCTGCGACGGAAGATTCCTGATGGCAAGCATGGGCTGGGCTGTCGGAGAAAAAATCACGAGAGCGGTAGAACGCGCGACTAAGGAGAAACTTCCGGTCATTATTTTTGCCTGTTCCGGTGGAGCCAGAATGCAGGAGGGAATCACATCTCTGATGCAGATGGCAAAAACGTCCGCGGCACTTGAGCGGCACAGCAAGGCGGGGCTTCTTTATGTAAGCGTTCTGACGGAGCCGACGACCGGTGGAGTGACAGCAAGTTTTGCGATGCTGGGTGACATTATTCTTGCGGAACCTGGGGCATTGATCGGTTTTGCGGGACCACGTGTGATCGAGCAGACGATTCGACAGAAACTGCCGAAAGGTTTTCAGAGAGCGGAGTTTCTTGTAGAACATGGATTTGTCGATGATATTGTAAGACGTGAGAATCTGAAAGAGACGCTTGGGAAGATACTGGAGATGCATGAGATTTCCGGTTCCTCAGACGATTCAATAGATGAAATGCACGCAGCGAAATCTTCATCGGAGTCAGACTTTGAGTCTGCCGACATCAACCCTTACCTCACAGCCTGGGATCGTGTGCAGCTTTCGCGTAAGATCGACCGTCCATCCGGCAGTGATTATATAGAAGCTCTTTTTACAGATTTTATGGAATTTCATGGTGACCGCAATTACGGTGATGACAAGGCAATCATTGGTGGAATTGCGAAATTTCACGGCAGACCGGTCACAGTCATCGTACAGGAAAAAGGAACAAACACAAAAGAAAACATTGCGCATAATTTTGGTATGCCGATGCCGGAAGGCTACCGCAAAGCGCTGCGTCTGATGAAGCAGGCGGAGAAATTTCATCGCCCGGTCATTTGTTTTGTTGATACACCAGGAGCTTTCTGTGGAATTGAGGCGGAAGAACGTGGTCAGGGTGAGGCGATCGCCCGTAATTTATGGGAACTTGCCGGATTGAAAACATCGGTTCTTTCAATCGTGACCGGAGAGGGCGGCAGCGGCGGTGCGCTTGCACTTGCAGCAGGAGATCAGGTATGGATGCTGGAAAACTCCGTGTATTCCATTCTTTCTCCGGAAGGTTTTGCGAGCATTCTCTGGAAAGACAGCACGAAGGCAAAAGAAGCGGCAGCAGTTATGAAGCTGACAGCAGCGGATCTTTACGAAAAAGGAATCATCGAGCAGGTGATCCCGGAACCGGAGAATCTGACACCGGAAAGTATGTGGCAGGTAACTGACCGCCTGGATGAAAAAATCAAGGATTTTCTTTACAAATATACAAATTTAACAGAAGAAGAATTACTGGAAACAAGATACGAGCGTTTCAGGAAATTCTGAACAAACCTCCCTGTGGTTTCGGCCGCGGGGAGATTTTTCGTTATCTGCCAGGAGAAAATTCTCCTGCAAATGTATTTAACGTAGATTTTACCGGACCCGGGTAGTTCTTTTTACACAGGTATGACAGAATAGCTGCATCAACGAAGAAAATTCGAAAAGGATTTGGAGGAAAATGAAAATGATGAACAAAAGATTCAAACCGGCAGTTGCTGCAGTGATGACAGGAGCAATTTTAGCAGGAACAGCAGTATGTCCGATGACTGCATTTGCAGCAGATGCAGTAGATCTGAATTCTATGACACTGGATGATATCACAGCAAAGGCAAAAGAAGAAGGTGATGTAGAATCTGTCGGTATGCCGGATTCCTGGGCAAACTGGGGACAGACCTGGCAGGATCTGAATGACAAATATGGTATCACACATGCTGACTCTGACATGTCTTCCGCAGAAGAACTTCAGATGTTCCAGACAGAAGGCGAAAAAGGAACAAAGGACATCGGTGATGTCGGACAGGCATTTGGTGCACAGGCAGTGGATGAAGATCTGGTACAGGGATACAAAACTTCCTACTGGGACAGCGTTCCGGACTGGGCAAAAGGTGAAGACGGAAAATGGATGATCGCTTATACCGGTGCAACAACCTTCCTTACAAATACAGATGAAGTAGAAAATGCACCGACTTCATGGGCAGACATCAAAGATGGTGATTATACGGTAGCACTTGGAGATATCAACGGCGGAAATGCACAGGCAGCAGTCATCGCCTCTGCTTATGCATTTGGTGGAGATCTTGACAACCTTGACCCGGCATTTGAATTCTGGACACAGCTGGCAGAAGACGGACGTATCAATACTCTGGACATCCTTCAGCAGAACTTTGAAACAGGTGAGATTCCGGTAGGTGTAATCTGGAGCTTCACAGCAATCCCGTACAAAGATCAGATCACAAAATACAAACTTCAGGCAAACATCCCGACAGATGGATCCATCATGAGCGGATATGCTTCCGTAATCAATAAATATGCACCGCATCCATGTGCAGCAGCTCTGGCAAGAGAATATATCTTCAGTGATGAAGGACAGGCAAATCTGGCAGCAGCAGGTGCGATCCCGACAAGAACCGATGTAGAAATTCCGGAAGATATCCAGAATGCAACCTTCAAATCAGAAGATTATGCAAACGCAATTCCGATGGAAGATACAGAAGCTTATACAAAAGCCTGCGAAACTGTTGTAGAAAGATGGCAGGAAGAAATCACCCCACTTCTGGTTCAGTAATGAAAAAACAAAAATATATTTATCTGCTGGCACTGCTTCCTTTTCTGGCGGTTGCCGTGCTGTATGAGATCGTACCGCTACTGAGCGTGATCGGAAACAGTTTTATTCCGGATGGCGGAAGCGGTTTTTCACTGGAAAACTACGAAAAAATTTTTACAAAACTTCTTTATCAAAAAGCAATCATCAACAGTCTGAAAATATCACTGACTTCTTCGCTGATCGGTATGGTGGTCGCTTTTCTGGGAGCGAAAGCAATACATAATCACACCGGAAAACTCAGCACAGCTTTTACGACGGTGTTAAATATGGTGTCAAACTTTGCCGGAGTGCCGCTTGCTTTTTCCTATATGATACTTCTCGGAAATGCAGGATTTATGGTACATGTGGGACAGAAACTTGGCATTCAGGGACTGGCGAATTACAATTTGTATACATCTGGCGGAATGAGCATGATTTATGTGTACTTCCAGATTCCACTTGCGACACTGCTTCTTGTTCCTGCATTTGAGGGAATCCGAAGAGAATGGAAAGAAGCCGTTGCACTTCTTGGCGGAAATATGACCTGTTTCTGGACAAAGGTCGGGATTCCTGTGCTGATGCCGGGAATCCTTGGTACGTTCAGTGTACTTTTTGCAAATGCACTTGCTGCATATGCAACCGTTTATGCGCTGATGATGAATAATATTTCCCTGCTTCCGATTCAGATTGCAGGAAGCTTTGTCGGGGAGGTTAAGCTGAAACCGGGACTTGGTGGTGCGTTGTCAGTTGTGATGATGGCATTGATGGTCATTATGATCTTTGTGACAAACGGAATCAGCAGACAGTTTCAGAAAGGAGTGAAGAAGGCATGACAGAGAGAAAAAAAGGTTCGGCAACAGTAATGCTGGTCCTGATCGCATACCTGCTCCTTCCACTGATCGTGACTGTCGTTTATTCACTTTTTGATAAATGGACAGAAATTGTCCCACATGGATTCTCTGTAAAAAGTTATGTGGAACTGTTCCAGGATCCGGAGTTTTTGCTGTGCATTCTCAGAAGCCTGATCGTATGTGTGGTACCGATCGTGCTGACCACAGTGATTATACTTCTGGCAATGTTTGTAACCACATTGTACTTTCCGAAGCTTGATAAATACGTACAGATCATTTGTATGATTCCGTATACGATACAGGGAGTTATTCTTTCAGTCAGCATTCTGGCAGCGTATGTGCGCTCGGATACATTTTTGTCAAACCGTATGGTCATGCTGTTTGGTGCATACAGTGTCATTATCATGCCGTACATTTATCAGGGAATCAAAAACGGAATGCTGACGGTCAATGTCCATACACTGGTTGAGGCGGCGGAAATGCTTGGCTGTTCACGAATTTATGCATTTTTTAAAGTAGTCGTTCCGAATCTGATTTCATCGGTGATTGTTTCTTCACTTCTGGCGGTGGGAATTATCTTTGGAGATTATGTGTTGGTGCGAAATCTTACCGGAACATCTTTCCAGAACATGCAGATTTACCTTTACCAGACCATGAAATCGGACAGTATGAAAGCAAGCGCGGTGTTTGTAGTGATTATGGCAATCACATTTCTCATTGCAGCCGTTACCTTATATCTGAAAAATCGCAGCAGAAAAGAAGATAAGTAAAAGAAAACTGTACAGACATGCGCAGACAGCAAAATTACAGGAAAGACAGAAAAATTTATGGGATATATACGTTTTGAAAATATTGTAAAAAATTTCGGCGATACACAGGTGCTGAAAAACATCAGCCTCGATATCGAAAAAGGACAGCTTGTGACACTCCTCGGACCGTCCGGCTGCGGCAAAAGTACACTTCTTCGATGCCTTGCCGGGCTGGAGAGCGTAACTTCCGGTAAAGTGTGGCTGGATGGAAAAGACATCACAAATGAAGAGCCGAGAAAAAGGGATATCGGAATGGTGTTTCAGCAGTACAGTCTGTTCCCGAATCTGACGGTAGAAAAAAATGTGGCTTTTGGTCTGCAGTTGAAAAAGATGCCGAAGAATCAGATTGACACAAAAGTAAAAGAGATGCTGGAAATCGTAGGCCTTGAGGACAAAGGCAAAAGTTATCCGTCGCAGTTATCCGGCGGTCAGCAGCAGAGAGCCGCGCTTGCAAGAGCAATCGTAACAGAACCGAAAGTCCTTCTTCTGGATGAGCCGCTTTCCGCAATTGACGCGCTTCTCCGCAAATCACTGCAGATGGAAATCCGAAGGATCCAGAAAGAGACAGACATTACCGCCATTTTTGTCACACATGACCAGAATGAGGCAATGGTAATGTCGGACATGATTCACCTTCTTTATGATGGAAGAATCGAACAGTCGGCAGAGCCGGCACAGATGTATGCCCGTCCTGCTACAAAATTTGCCGCATCTTTTATTGGAAGCTATAATTTATTATCATCCGAAGATTTCAAAAAAATGACAGGCAGTGCCGCAGAGGCAGAAACAATTGCCTTTCGTCCGGAAAGTGTCAGACTGTCCCTGGAAAGACCGGATGATGCATGTAGTTATATTTTCCGGGGAAAAATTGTGGACGGAATTCCGCAGGGAAATGTGTTTCGTTATGGAATCGGCTGCGAGGGTGGCAAGATTCATGCAGATGTATTGTTTCAGGAGACAGGTCTTCTTGCAGAATCTACGGACTGCTGGATGAGTATAAAAAAAGAAGATTGTATTTTGTTGTAGGAGGAATGGATGTGACACTGAATTTTGCACACAGAGGATTTTCCGGACAGTATCCGGAAAATACAATGCTGGCTTTTGAAAAGGCTGTAGAGGCTGGGGCAGACGGAATTGAACTGGATGTGCAGTTCTCAAAAGACGGGGAGCTTGTGATCATGCATGACGAAAGTCTGTTTCGGACTGCCGGTGTCGATGGATTTGTAAAGGATTATACACTGGAGCAGTTGAAGGCGATGGATGTCTCCGGAAAATGGGGCGACCGGTACGGAAAGATGGAAATTCCGACTCTGCGTGAATATTTTACACGGTTCAAAGATCTTCCAATCATCACCAACGTTGAACTCAAAACAGGAGTTTTCCTCTATCCGGGAATCGAGAAGCGGACGCTGGAACTGATCCATGAGTTTGAACTGGAAGATAAAATCATCATTTCCTCTTTCAATCATTATTCCTGTCTGAAGATGAAAGAACTGGAAGAAAACATTCCATGCGGTCTTCTGGAAGAAAGCTGGATCGTCGGTGCCGGTAAATACGGTCGAAAACTTGGCATGGATTTTCTCCATCCGGCATATCCGATGGTGACAGAAAGCTATGTAGAGGATGCGAAAGATCATGGATTACAGGTCAATACCTGGACCGTCAATGACTGGGACAGCATGGAATATTTTGCGCGGATCGGTGTCCATGCAATCATCGGAAACTATCCGGATCTTGCAGAAAAAGCACTGAATCCGTATCGGTAGAGGCGCGTTTGAAAAAGAAAAATACAGGACAAAACCGGGAAAGTGTGGAAAAAAAGAACACTTTCCCGGTTTTGTCTATATAAAACAGCAGGACGTGGCATTATAATATGTAAGAATAAAAAGAAAAAATACAGACAAGGGGGAAATACGAATGAAGGAAGTTAAATCTCCGAAGAAGCCGCTGTTTTATTATTACGGCATCGTGCTTCTGATCATAATTGTTTTTAATGTGCTCGTGACACCGATGCTCACAAAAACGATGGTCAAAGAAGTCGACTACGGCACCTTTATGTCAAAGATCGAAGATAAAAAGATCGACGACGTGCAGATTGAGGATAACCAGATCCTTTTTACTGATAAGGATGATGCGAAGACAATCTACAAAACAGGTGTGATGGATGATCCGACTCTGACAGAGCGTCTTTACAAAGCAGGAGCAAAATTCTCCAAAGAAATCGACCAGCAGATGTCACCGGCAGCAGGCTTTCTGCTGACAGGTGTCCTTCCGCTTGTAATCTTTATTGCGTTAGGCCAGTATATGAGCCGCAAGATGATGAATCAGATGGGCGGCAAAAATTCGATGGCATTCGGTATGGGAAAAAGCAATGCCAAAGTTTATGTGCCTTCCACGGAGGGCATCCGTTTCAGTGATGTGGCAGGGGAGGAAGAAGCAAAAGAAAACCTGCAGGAGATCGTTGATTACCTTCATAATCCGGAGAAATATACAAAAGTCGGTGCTTCAATGCCGAAGGGCGTTTTGCTTGTAGGCCCTCCCGGAACAGGTAAGACCATGCTGGCAAAAGCAGTAGCGGGTGAATCCAACGTACCGTTTTTCTCCATGTCCGGTTCTGAATTCGTGGAAATGTTTGTTGGTATGGGTGCGTCAAAAGTACGTGATCTCTTTAAACAGGCAAAAGAAAAGGCTCCATGCATTGTGTTTATTGATGAGATCGATGCCATCGGTAAGAAACGTGACGGCCAGATGGCAGGCGGAAACGATGAGCGTGAGCAGACTCTGAACCAGCTTCTTACTGAGATGGATGGTTTCGAGGGCAACAACGGCGTTATCATTCTGGCGGCCACCAACCGTCCGGAATCTCTTGACCCGGCACTGACCCGTCCGGGACGTTTCGACCGCCGTGTACCTGTAGAACTTCCGGATCTTGAAGGCCGTGAAGCAATTCTTAAGGTACATGCAAAGAAAGTACAGCTTTCTGATGATGTAGATTTCCATACGATTGCAAGAATGGCATCCGGTGCGTCCGGTGCGGAACTTGCAAATATCGTGAATGAGGCAGCGCTTCGTGCGGTACGCGACAACCGTGAAGTGGTGACGGAAGCAGATCTTGAGGAGAGCATAGAAGTCGTTATTGCAGGCTATCAGAAGAAAAATGCAATACTTTCCGCACAGGAGAAAAAAGTCGTTTCATACCATGAGATCGGACATGCTCTTGTGGCTGCTATGCAGACACATTCTGCACCGGTTCAGAAGATTACGATCATCCCGAGAACTTCCGGTGCACTTGGTTATACCATGCAGGTGGAGCAGGGAGATAAATATCTTCTGACGAAGAAAGAACTGGAAAACAAGATTGCGACTTTCACCGGCGGACGTGCCGCAGAAGAAATTGTTTTTGGTGAAGTAACAACAGGTGCTTCCAATGATATTGAACAGGCAACAAAGATTGCACGTTCCATGATCACCCGTTATGGTATGAGCGACGATTTTGATATGGTGGCAATGGAAACTGTGACAAATCAGTATCTCGGAGGCGATGCATCTCTGGCCTGTTCGGCAGATACGCAGAAAGAAATTGACCGTCAGGTTGTGGAACTCGTTAAGAGAGAACATGAAAAAGCAAAGAAAATCCTTCTGGATAACCGTCAGAAACTGGATGAACTTTCGAATTATCTCTATGAAAAAGAGACTATTACCGGTGATGAGTTTATGGCAATCCTGAATGGAAATGAAGTACAGACAGAAACAAAATCTGAAACAGTGACTGAGACGAAGGAGGCGGATAATCATGAGAAGACAGTCTGACATCGGATGGTTTGAACTGGTTATGGGGCTGATTCTGGTCGTTCTCGGTATTGTGATCATGCGTCAGCCGGTTGGTGTTCTCACATGGATCGTAATCCTGTGCGGAGTGATAGCCGTTATAAGTGGAATCGGAGACATTGTCCTGTATGTGAAGATGGAACGCTTTACAGGTTTCGGACCGGTCGTTTCTCTGGTGACTGGAATCCTTGGAATTATGGCAGGATTTATGCTGATTGCACATCCGGGAGCAGGCACATGGGCAATCGCAATGATTCTTCCAATCTGGATCGTTGCACACTGTATTTCCAGACTTTCCCATCTCCAGTATATGAAGATGCACTTCGGAATGACTTATTATACAATCTCACTGATTCTGAACATTCTGGGGCTGATCGTCGGAATCCTTCTGATCTTCCGTCCGATGATCACAATTTTCTCAATGGGTGTTCTGGTAGGTGCATTCCTGATCATAGAGGGAGTGGAATGCATTGTGGTAGCTTTTACAGGAGGACGCTACTACAGATAAAAACAGAAATCAAGTAAAAATGAAATACACAGAATCTTCACAACTACTTTAAAGTAAAATTAAAGTTTCACCTTTATAGTGTACTTATCGAAACGAGATAACAAAGCGGATTAAAAACCGCGGTACAATATAGAAAGGTGGAACTTTTTTTATGAAGAAAAAATATATAGCAGTTATGTTAGGTTTAGTATTGAGCATGTCGACCGCAAGTGTATATGCAGCAGGAAGTACAGCAACGACAGCAGCAAGCAGCAGTTCTTCAGACAGCAGCTCCTCTGATGATTCGAGCACATCCTCAGACAGCAGCGACAGCCAGCAGGGACAAAAGCCGGATGGAGAGCCGCCTGCAAAACCAGATGGAGATGACAGTGAGCCGCCTGCAAAACCAGATGGAGACAATGGAGAAGCACCAACGGGTGAGAAACCGGATGGAGAACCGCCGCAGGGTGACGGACAGGGAGGCCCGGGAGGGGCACCGGGCGGACAGTCTCAGGGAGTTGACAGCTACGATGCAGCCAATGATTATACAGAAGATACAACGGTAGATGGCGAAATACTTTCTTCTACCGGAACAGATGAAAACGCAGCACACATTTCCGAAGGGGCAAAAGTTTCCATCAAAAATTCAACGATCACAAGAGAATCTTCCGACAGCCAGGGCGGAGACAATTCAAGCTTCTATGGAGTCGGCGCAGCAGTTCTTGCAACAGACGGAGAAGCTTATGTAAGTAATTCTACGATCGATACAGACTCAAAAGGAGCGGCCGGATTATTTGCTTATGGTGACGGAACAGTTTATGCATCAAACGATACCATTACAACCAAACAGGATACTTCCGGAGGTATTCATGCAGCAGGCGGTGGAACGCTTTATGCATGGGATATGACTGTAGAGACAAACGGCGAATCTTCCGCAGTGATCCGAAGTGACCGTGGCGGCGGAAAGATGGTTGTTAATGGTGGAACATATACCTCAAACGGTGTCGGTTCCCCGGCAATCTACAGTACAGCAGATATCGCGGTAAATAATGCGACACTTGCTGCAAACGGTTCCGAAGCAATCTGTATTGAAGGTTTGAATTCTATTCATCTGTATGATTCAGATCTGACCGGAAATATGAGTGACAATGAACAGAATGATTGCACCTGGAACGTGATCCTTTATCAGAGTATGTCCGGTGATTCTGAAGTGGGAAACAGTACTTTCGAGATGAACGGCGGTTCTCTGACAGCCAAAAACGGCGGCATGTTCTATACAACCAACACAGAGTCGACCATCATACTTTCTGATGTAAACATCACTTATGCAGATGACAGTGAATTTTTCCTGAAATGTACCGGAAACAGCAATCAGCGTGGATGGGGCGAAAGTGGAGCAAACGGTGCAGACTGTCTCTTTACAGCGACAAAACAGGAGATGCAGGGCGATGTGGTCTGGGACAGTATCAGCCAGCTGGATTTCTACATGACAGATGGAAGTACACTTACCGGTGCCGTGACAGATGATGAAAGCAATGCCGGAAATGGCGGCGACGGATACTGCAACCTTTATATTGGTGAAGGCTGCACATGGACAGTGACAGGTGACAGCACACTGACAGGTCTTTCCAACAGTGGAACGATCGTGGATGAAAAAGGAAATGCCGTAACGGTAAAAGGAACAGACGGAACTGTTTACGTAGAGGGCGAAAGCGATTATACTATAACTGTAAATTCTTATTCCGACAAAGCAGATCTCTCCGGAGCATCTTCTACTACACAGTGGTCTGATTATGAAGTGGAAAAACCGGAGGAGCTTGCATAATAAAAAAGGAGCAGGCGTATGAGATTATTACTTGCAGAAGATGAAACAGAATTGTCCGAGGCGCTGGTGGCAATTCTCAAACACAACAATTACTCAGTGGATGCCGTATACAACGGAGAAGATGCGCTGAACTATCTGGAAGCGGATAATTATGACGGTGCAATTCTGGATATTATGATGCCGAAGATGGATGGCATCACGGTACTGAAAAATATCCGTGCGCGGGGAAATGATGTTCCTGTGCTGATCCTCACAGCCAGGTCTGAGGTGGATGACCGTGTGCTCGGACTGGACAGCGGTGCGGATGATTACCTGAGCAAGCCGTTTGCGGCAAAAGAACTTCTGGCAAGGATACGCGCCGTGACAAGAAGAAGGACGGAGGCAGTCAGCTCGACACTGAAAATCGGCAATCTGTCTCTCGACTGCACTACATTTGAACTGAAATCCCCGACAGATGCGATTCGTCTTCCGAATAAAGAATTTCAGATCATGGAGCTTCTGGCGGCAAATCCGGGACAGGTGATTTCAACAGAACGCTTTATGGAAAAAATCTGGGGTTATGACAGTGAGGCAGATGTGGGCGTTGTCTGGGTATATATTTCCTATCTGCGAAAGAGACTGACCGGTCTTAAAGCGAATGTAAAAATCAAAGCAGCCAGAGGCCAGGGTTATTATTTGGAACTGGAGGCTGGCTCATGATCCGAAATCTCAGGAAAAAATTTATTTTGGTTGCAATGCTTTCCACGCTGGTGGTTCTTGCTGCAATCATGGGTGTTGTCAATATCAGTAATTACAAAGAAGTGTTGGACCGTGCGGATGAAATGACAACACTGTTGGAAAAAAATGATGGAAAATTCCCGGAAGAGCCAAAAACGGATGGTGAAGAAGTTCCGCAAAAACCGGATGGAAATACAGAAGGTGACATGATCGGAGAAAACAATGATCAGCAGGTGCCGCCGGAAAAACCGGAGAATGACGGGGAACATTTTTCGGTAGAGACACCGTTTGAGACGCGTTACTTCACAGTGACGATGGATGAAAAAGGAGAAGTTACTGACTGTGATCTCGACCATATCGCGGCTGTGGATGAAAATACTGCAGAAGAATATGCAAAAAATGTCAGCGGGAAGTCCGGAGCGGCCGGATTTATGGGAATTTACCGTTATCGTGTGACAAAGACCGGGGATGGCACAAAATATGTTTTTCTGGACTGCAGAAGAGAAATCTCCAATTTTCAGGCGGTGCTGATCACGACGGTATCTGTATCAGGGCTTGGACTGGCGGCCGTGTTTGTGCTTGTTGTGATTTTTTCACGAATGGTTTTCCGCCCGGTGGAGGAGAGCATCCAGAAACAGAAACAGTTTATTACGGACGCGAGCCATGAACTGAAAACTCCGCTTACGATCATCGATGCGAATACTGAAGTTATGGAAATGGAAAGCGGAGAATCCCAGTGGACCAAAAGTACGCGAAAGCAGATCCAGAGGCTGACCGGACTGGTGCAGCAGCTTGTTACATTAAGCCGTCTGGATGAAGAAAAAGGACTTCAGGATATTGCAGAGTTTGATCTTTCAGAAGCGGTATCGGAGAGCGTGCAGCCATATGGAGCACTGGCGCAGACAAAAGAAAAGCACCTGACACTTAATATAGAAGGCGGTCTTATGTATACAGGTGATGAAAAATCGATTCGTCAGTTATCCGGAATCCTTATGGATAATGCAGTGAAATATTCTTCCGGGAAAGGAAATATTGCACTGACATTGAAGAAAAAAGGCAAAAAGATTTTGCTTGAAGTATACAATGATGCCGATGGACTGCCGCAGGGAAAACTGGATGTGCTGTTTGAGCGATTCTACCGCCTTGACAGTTCAAGAAACTCCGGCACAGGAGGTTCCGGCATCGGTTTGTCCGTAGCAAAGGCAATCGTGCAGGCACACAAAGGTAAGATTACCGCAGAAAACAAAACAGGAAATGGACTGACGGTCACAGTTCTTTTATAATAAAATCTGATTATGTAATACAACCGCCGGATGAAGGAAAAAGCCTCTTTCATTTGGCGGTATTTTTGTTCTGTATGATTGAGATATAACGCAAAATAGTGTAAAATAGATAAAATAAGCGAATGTATACAGTGATAAAAAATCTTATATTTTATACGATCAAGGAGAACGATTTTGACAAAAGAAAGTTATGCAGGTAATCGAAAAAAGCGTTTTCTGTTTTATGGCCTGATGGTATTATGCGTATTTATTGTCGTAATACTGCAATTTTTCGGACCGGGTAAATACAGCGAGAGGATTTCCAAAAGTCAGATTATTTATCAGGGTGATTTTGTATGGCAAAAGTCTGACGGCAGCAGCGAGGCAATTCAGGTTCCGGGAAAATATGAAGTGTCTGCCAGAGAAACTATGACAATTGTAACGCAGCTTCCGGAAGATTATACAGAGAGCACGCTGGCGATTCGTTCATCGCTCCAGTCGATTGTTTTTTATGTGGGAGGAGAACTGCGTGCGGGGTATGATACTTCGCATACACGGCTTGTCGGTAAGAACTCAGCAAGCAGTTATGTGTTCTGTCCGACATCTGCGGCAGATGCAGGCAAGGAAGTTCGTATTGAACTGAGGACAAATACAGACAAATATTCCGGCGTGGTAAATGAAGTCTACTGCGGTGACAAAGCACAAATCTGGGAATATCTGTTCCATACATACGGACTGGAAACGGTCATAGGTTTTTTCCTGTTATTTGCGGGTATTATTACGATTGCATTCAGCATTGCGCTTGGAATTGCATATCAGACAAAATTCGATATGGAATATCTGGGCTGGTGTGTGATCATGGCGGCTGTCTGGATGCTTGGTGAGTCAAAGCTGCGTCAGCTCCTGCTTCCGAACGCGTCGGCGTTGGCGACGATGTGCTTTGTAATGATTTTGTTGTGCCCTGTGCCGATTTCTTATTATATAGATACATTGCAGCATGGAAGACACAGGAAAACATTTAATATAGTAGAAAATATTGCATTTTTTGCTCTTCTGGTCTGCTCAGTTCTGCATATATCAGGCATTGCAGACTATATTGAAACACTGCCGATAGCACATGGACTTCTTGCGCTTACAGTTGTGATCGTGTTTGTGACGATATTTGAGGACCACAAAAAAGGTTATTTCAAGGGAAGTGGGTATACACTGGCCGGGCTTGTATTTGCCATGCTCTGTGTATTGATTGAATCACTTTCAACTTATTTTGTGGTTTCGATATCCGGAATATTTATCGGCATCGGAATGACTATGCTGCTGGTTCTTAATCTGGTAAAAACAATTCATGATATTCAGGCAATGGAGCGCAGCCGGCAGAAGATAGAAATGGATGAGCGCAGGAACCAGATGGAAGCAATTTCGCTTCAGATGATGCAGACGCTGTCCACGACGATCGAGGCAAAAGATGAATACACCAGAGGACATTCTCATCGTGTGGCAGAATATGCGGTGCTGATCGCCGAAGAACTGGGATGGGACAAAAAAGAAATCGGAAATCTCAGAAATGCAGCACATTTATATGATATCGGAAGAATTGGTATTCCGGATTCAATTTTGAACAAACCGACACGCCTTACAGAAGAGGAATATGCGGTCATTAAAGAGCATACGATCATCGGTGCGGAAATACTGAAAAATATCACTCTGATCGATCATGTGAAGGAAGTGGCAAGAAGCCATCATGAAAGATATGACGGAAAGGGATATCCGGATGGTCTTAAAGGAGAAGAAATCCCGCTGTATGCCAGAATCATTGCGATAGCAGACAGCTACGATGCAATGAAATCAAGGAAAATCTATAGGAATCCGCTGGCAGATGAAATAATTTATAATGAAATATTACAGAGCCGCGGAAAGCAGTTTGATCCGGATATTGCGGATGTATTTTTGAAACTGCTGGATGAAAAGCGTGTGGCAATCGATGAAGACGGTGATTCGAACACAGAATTTGAGTTTGAGAGATTTATCTCCAGTGTTATGAGTACGATGAAAAAACAGGAAGAAAGCGAGGGATTCGATTTCCTGACCGGACTGCCGATGAGAAACCGCGGCGAAAAACTTGCGGCGCAGTTTATGCAGCAGGACAATGGTTATCTGGTGTTTCTGGATATGGATAATCTCAAAAAGACCAATGATATTTACGGACACAAGGCAGGTGACCGGGCGCTGAAACTTCTTGGTTCACTGCTTATGGAGCATGCGCAGCATTCTGTAGTCTGCCGATTGGGTGGTGACGAGTTCCTGATGTTTGTGTCGGAGGTTTCGAAGGAAGAGATCATCGATATTGTGACAAAGATCAAGAAGAAATTCGAGCAGTGCAAAGAGAAAGATATGGAGATTCGTTTTGCAGATATTTCAGTCGGAATCTGTGAAGTAAACAAAGGCGATCCGTTTGAGGAATGTTACTCAAAAGCGGATAAGGCGTTGTATTATGTGAAACAGAATGGAAAGGGAAGTTATTTCTTCTATCAGCAGATGGAAAATGAAGAGTCTGGCAGTGCCGGAACCGGAAAAGACCTGAAAATGATTGCGAAAGCATTGCATGACAGCGGAAAATATTCCGGTGTACTCACTCTCGATTATCGTGACTTTGCCCGAGTATTCGAATATATGAATCATCTGAGTGCACGGCATAAATACAAATACCATCTTGTAATGGTAACAATGGAAACTCTGCCGGATTCTGCACCGCATATTGAAAGCATCGAAGCGGCATTGGAATGTATGGAACATGTGATCTGCAAAAAGATCCGGAGTGTGGATGTATGCACCCGTTACAGTTCCATGCAGTATCTGATCATTCTTTTTGAAGCAGAAGAAAGTAAAATTAAAGATATTATGGAGCGCATTTTTACACAGTATCGTAAAGAGTACAAAGGAACACCGCTGCTTCCGAAATATGAATATATTTCAATGACGGAAGAAGAGAAAAAAGAAACTCGGGTGTAGTATATAACAGGAAGATATAAAGAGGGCTGTCACATAATCTGTGGCAGCCCTCTTGAAGGTTAAAGAATATTTTTGATAAATGATTCGGTCATTAGAGAATGTCGTCTCTGCGGATATATCCCGGATGTCCTTCTTCTGCAATGATCTCATTGCCGTGAACGACTTTGGCCCATTTGTCCATTACCTGATTTTCAATATGAGCATTCTCGCCAACAACAGTATGAGATAATACAACACTGTTTTTAACGACAGCACCAGGTTTGATCTGGCAGCCGCGGCCGATAACAGAGTTCTCTACCGTTCCCTCGATCACGCAGCCGTTGGAAATAACAGAATTTTTGACATCTGCACCCTCCAGATACTGTGTCGGGCAGGAGTCGTTGGTTCTGGTATAAATCGGCCAGTCCGGATTGAAGAGTCCTTCAGCAGTCTTGATATCAATCAGAGAGATATTTGCATTATAGTAACTGTTAAAGTCAGTAATGGATGTAAAATAGCCTCTGTGTGCAACGCCACGAACATCCAGCTCACCAAGAGAAGCGGCTACGATCTGTGGAAGGGTGTACATGGATGAAATTTTCTTGCCCTTCTTGATCAGTTCGATGAAGAGTTCTTTCTTCATGATGTAAGTATCCATAAAGATGTTACGTTTCTGGGCGCTTCCACGGTTCTTTTCGATGGATTCGACACCTTTCTGTTTGTTTAGATTCAGAATATCGCAGTTCAGGAAAGCTTCTCTTGCGTTATCAACGGAATGATACAGAAGAGTGATATCAGCTTCGGAATCAATATGTGCCTGAAGAAGTTCGCTGTAGTTTGCTGCATATACCATATAGGATGGAGCAATGATTACATATGGTTCACGCATACGTTCGATGAACTCAATGTTTTCTGCGAAAGCGGAAATATCGGTATTATATACATCGTTCTCAGAACTGTTCTGAGAGAACATAAGCTGGAGTTTACCACGCTTGGAGTTGATGTTGTAATGGCGTCCGGTACCCAGATGCTCTACCAGTGAACGTGGTTTGCGCTTTACGTATACCTGAATACGGTCAATACCGCTGTTGCTCATATTTGAAATAGGAAAGTCAATGACACGATATCTTCCAAGGAAGGAAAAAGCACCGATCGGACGATACTGCTGAAGTCCTTCTACTTTGATATGGGTTCCGGAAGATGTGACAATTCCAAATGCTCTTGCCATATTATTCTACCCCCTTTACACGTTTGGACACGAGTTCGATGTTTTCGCTGTCTGCACTTCCGACAACAGCTTCCGGACCGATCTTAATGTTATCGGCAACAAGAGCACGCTGTACAACGGCACCTGCAGCTACTTCTACGCCAGGCATAAGTACACTGTCAATGATCTTTGCGCCTTCGCCGACCTTACATCCGGTGAACAGTACAGAGTGTTTTACTTCACCTTCTACGACACAGCCCTGAGTGATGAATGCTTTGTCGATTTTTGCGTTTGGTCCTATGTACTGCGGAAGAGTAGGCGTGTCTTCTGTGTAGATCTTCCATGAGGCATCATTCAGATTCAGTTCGTTTCTGGAATCAAGCAGATCCATGTTTGCTTCCCAGAGAGAATCGATGGTTCCGACATCTTTCCAGTAGCCTTTGAATTTGTAGGCAGCAAGTGTCTTGTTGTCATTCAGAAGCTGTGGAATGATATCCTTACCAAAATCGTGGTGAGAGTCAGGATCTTTCATATCTGCAAGGAGCATCTTACGGAGAAGCTTCCAGTTAAAGATATAAATACCCATAGAAGCAAGATTGCTCTTTGGATGTTCTGGTTTTTCTTCGAATTCAACGATACGTCCAGCCCCGTCCGTATTCATGATACCGAAGCGGCTTGCTTCCTTCATCGGTACTTCGATGACTGCAATGGTAGCATCCGCATTCATTTCTTTGTGGTAATCCAGCATTTTATCATAATCCATTTTATAAATATGGTCACCGGAGAGAACTAACAGATATTCCGGTGAATATTTGTCGATAAAATCGATATTCTGGGAGATCGCATCAGCAGTACCTCTGTATACATCCAGATCGGCATCTGCTTTCTCGCGTGGTGGAAGAACGAAAACTCCGCTTTCTCTTGCGTCAAGTCCCCAACGTCCGCCGGCTGCTACGTAACTGTTCAAAAGAACAGATTCGTACTGGGTAAGTACGCCGACAATGTCCACACCGCTGTTAGCGCAGTTGCTCAACGGGAAATCAACAATGCGGTATTTTCCGCCATATGAAACGGCAGGTTTGGCAACTTTGTTGGTCAGTTCATGAAGACGGCTGCCACGTCCGCCGGCCAGGATCATCGCTAACATGTTGTTTTGTTTCATAGTGAACCCTCACTTTCCTTTTATATTGCTTATAAAGCTATTATACATTTTTAACAAAAACATTTCTACCTTTTTGAACAAAAAAGTGTGATTTGTTGATGAAAAAAAAATACGATTGTTAAGTCTGTATTAAATAAAAGAAAAAAGTACGAGAAAAACAGGAAAAAGTGACAAAACAGGGAAAAGATTCGAGAAAAGATGAGCATATGCCGGAAAAGAGGGGCGTCTGGTTGGACGGGAGGGATATTTTGGGATATAAAAAAGCCCTGCATCATGTTGATGCGGGGCTTCTGCATACAATAAATGAATCTGAAAAATCAGTTCTTTTCCATGAAGTCAACGTATTCTTCCAAAACAGGTTTCGGTTCACCGATTCTTCGGATCTGACCGTCATGCATCCACATAACAGTGTCACAGAGCTCTTCAAGTGTTTCCAGACTGTGTGATACAATGACAACAGTACGGTCTTTGTTGGAAATCAGACTTTTCATCTTTTCGTAGCTTTTTTTCTTAAATTTCTGGTCACCGACACTTAAGACTTCGTCGATCAGCATAATATCTGTCTCAAGAATAGCGGTGATGGAAAAAGCCAGTTTGGAATACATACCACTGGAATAAGTACGGACCGGCATATCAATGAACTCACCGAGTTCCGCAAATTCAATAATTTCCTGCTCTTTTTCTCTTACCTGTTCTTCGGAAAAACCGAGCAGCATACCGGAAAGAATAATGTTTTCACGTCCGGTCATTTCGCGCTGGAAGCCGACACCGATGGACAGAAGAGAAATACTGTGACCCTTCAGATCAATTGTACCGCTGTCAGGTGAAAAGATTCCGGCAAGAGCGTTCAGAGTAGTGGATTTACCACTTCCGTTTTTTCCGATAATTCCGAGGATTTCGCCCTCTCTTACATAAAATGAAATTCCTTTTACTGCGATGAAACGGTCTGCCTTCTGACGATTAAACTGTAGCAGATTTTTTTTGATAGAAGTTTTCTTAAGATTCTGGTAGCTGATGACCAGATCGGTAACTTCAATTGCATGTTTTTCTTCCATATTAAATCACCTTTACATAACTGTTTTCACTCTTATAGATTTTGCGGACACCCAAAATACTGATAATAAGTCCGATAACAAACCATAAAAGTAAGAGTTTACGGTGCGGAACCTGTCCGTAGATTAGACATTCACGCATGGATGTAATTAGAAATGCGATAGGATTTCCCTTGCCGATATATGCATTGTATGGTGCAGGGAGACGATCCATGATATTCCAGAATACACCAGTCAAATAGAACAGAAAACGTAATGCAATGTTTAATACATTGGAAAGGTCTTCTACAAATACACCATAATGCAAAAGAAAACAGCTGAATCCAAAAACAACTATCAGTAATGTAAGAAGTATCGGGAAAATATACAGCGCATTCCAGGTCAAAGGTACACGCCATACTGCTAACATTGCGGCAACAATCAACAGTGAAATGAACATCTTAAACCCATTTACGCCCATCTTGACAACAAGAAGGATGAATTTGGGAATGTAAACCTTTGATACAATCGGCTTATTATTTTTAATAACTTTGACACTCTGGATCAGACATTTATTAAAGAAATCCCAGAGGGTGATACCAATGAAGACGAAAATAGCAAAATACTGCTCTTTTGATTTGAATACATATCCGAACATGAATACATAGATCAGCATGAAGCAAAGAGGATCAAGTATCCACCACAGCCAGTTCAGATAAGAATTGGCAATTTCGGATTTCAACTGGGCTTTAGAAGAATAGACGGCATATTTCCAGTACTTCTTCATGTCATCCCTGAATCGTTTAAACATAAAATCCGCTCCTATATTATTTTTAATCTTTTTGTAATCTATAGAACCCTCAACAGAGTGAGGGTTTATATCTTCCTTATAATACACTAGGAAATGTGTATTTACAAGAGAAAAGTTTTATAAATAAGTTCAGCTGTATTTCTTCAATAATTGAATACGGTGCAGTATAGAAAAGTAATAATTTCCTTATTATAAAGTGATGATATAAATATTGTATGATTAATGAGATGTTTTTGCAAGAAAGACGCGAATTTCTAAGGGAAAATGCTTGACTTATATATGTGGTATGTGCTAAACTAGACAAGCGACATGGAAGTTAGGTCTTTTTTTTATGCCCGAAAAGCAGAAAAGACCCACGCAAATGAAAACACTGGAGGTGGAAGTTGTGCGCGTTAAGATTACATTAGCATGTACGGAGTGCAAGCAGCGTAACTACAATATGACCAAGGAGAAGAAAAATCATCCTGAGCGTCTTGAAACAAAAAAATATTGTAAGTTCTGCCGTACCCATACTCTGCACAAGGAAACGAAGTAATCACGAAATGTGAGGTTAGACTATGCAAGAGAAAGAAAAATCTGCTGGCAAAGGTCAGAAGAGAAATTGGTTTCAGGGACTTCAATCGGAATTCAAAAAGATTGTCTGGGTTGACAAAGCCACACTTGTTAAGCAGACCATAGCAGTTACGATCATTACGGTTGTACTTGCAGTGATCATCAGTGTATTTGACTCAGCTATTCTGGAAGGAATAAATCTTTTAGTGAAGTAAGGATAACGGTGATTGTATGTCAGAAGCAAAATGGTATGTTGTTCATACTTATTCAGGGTATGAAAACAAAGTAAAAGCCAACATTGAAAAAACAATCGAAAACAGACACCTGGAAGACCAGATTCTGGAAGTTCGTGTTCCGCTGCAGGAAGTAGTAGAGATGCGAAACGGAGCTGCCAAGCAGGTCCAGAAAAAGATGTTTCCGGGTTATGTGCTTCTCAACATGGTCATGAACGATGATACCTGGTATGTTGTCCGCAACACCAGAGGCGTAACCGGATTCGTAGGACCGGGATCCAAACCGGTACCGCTGACCGAAGAAGAAATGCTTCCTCTGGGAATTAAGGCTGAGGACATTCAGGTGGATTTTGCAGAGGGCGACATGGTTGTCGTTACAGGCGGAGCTTGGAAAGACACCGCAGGCGTTATTACTGCGATCAGTACCCAGAAGCAGACGGTTACTATCAATGTTGAATTGTTTGGCCGCGAAACGCCGGTAGAAATAAGTTTCGCAGAAATTAAGAAGGCGTAACACATTCAAGTGGGAGGGAAGAACCCCCGCCAATACCACATAGGAGGTGCCGAAAAATGGCAAAAAAAGTAACAGGCTATATTAAATTACAGATTCCTGCTGGTAAAGCAACTCCAGCACCACCGGTTGGTCCGGCTCTTGGACAGCACGGTGTAAACATTGTACAGTTCACAAAAGAGTTTAATGCAAGAACAGCAGATCAGGGAGATCTTATTATCCCGGTTGTTATCACTGTTTATGCAGACAGAAGTTTCAGCTTCATAACCAAAACTCCGCCGGCAGCAGTTCTTCTTAAGAAGGCAGCTAACATCAAATCAGGTTCCGGCGTACCGAACAAAACAAAGGTTGCAAAAGTAACAAAAGCTCAGGTTCAGGAAATCGCTGAACTGAAAATGAAAGACCTGAATGCAGCATCCCTTGAAGCAGCTATGAGCATGATCGCTGGTACTGCAAGAAGCATGGGAATCGAAGTCGTAGACTGAGAAAAAATCAAATGAAGTGGGAGGGAAGTTCCCGCAATTACCACAGGAGGTTATAGAAATGAAACGAGGAAAGAAATACGTGGAAGCTGCAAAAGCAGTAGACCGCGCAACATTATATGATACCGCTGAGGCTATCAGCCTTGTAAAGAAATCCGCAGTTGCTAAATTTGACGAAACTATCGAAGTTCACATCCGTACAGGCTGCGATGGACGTCACGCAGATCAGCAGATCCGTGGTGCAGTAGTTCTGCCTCATGGAACTGGTAAAAAGGTTCGCGTTCTTGTATTCGCAAAAGATGCAAAAGCAGAAGAAGCAAAAGCAGCTGGCGCTGACTATGTAGGAGCTGAAGACCTCATTCCGAGAATCCAGAATGAAGGATGGCTTGATTTCGACGTTGTTGTTGCTACACCGGATATGATGGGTGTTGTTGGACGTCTTGGTCGTGTACTCGGACCAAAAGGTCTCATGCCAAACCCGAAAGCTGGTACTGTAACTATGGACGTTACAAAAGCGGTTAACGATATCAAAGCAGGTAAGATTGAATACCGTCTTGATAAAACCAATATCATTCATGTTCCGATCGGTAAAGCTTCCTTTACTGAGGAACAGTTAAGCGACAACTTCCAGACGCTGATTGAGGCTATCGTTAAAGCAAGACCGAGCACTCTGAAAGGACAGTACTTAAGAAGTGTTGTTCTGACTCCTACTATGGGACCTGGAGTAAAGGTTAATCCGGCTAAGTTAGCCTAAATAAATGAAGAAAAAAGATACCCTTTCGAGGGTGTCTTTTTTTATGTTACCGAAGTAGTACCCGAGGGGAAACCGCTCAAGTTGCAATACCCGAGGGGGAACCGCTCACAGTTGCGAAGGCCGCTGTTCCCCCTCGGACTCCCCCTTATCGGCCACGCAAAAAAGCGTTGTATGTTTAAGAAATTTATATAAAATATACTACAGGATTAAGTTGTAATGTGTTAGAATAACAAGAGAAATTTCTTAGAAATATTTTTGTAGAATAAAGAAGGGGTACCATGGCGGATAGGAAACGAAGGCGGACTTCCGGCACTGGGAGCGGACGGAGGTCTGTGAAGGCGAAGTCGAGAAGACGCAAAAAACAAAATAGAGGAAGAATGGTTTTCTGTATTGCAGTAGAGCTGATCGTGGTGCTCATACTTGTACTGGTTGTCGGCTGGAATTATGGTATGGGAACGCAGCTGTTTGACTGGATTGAGCAGATGCGTAAACCTGTTGTGAAAGAGCTGGATATCAGTGGTATCAACAGTCCGTATGCAGTACTGATGCAGGTACGTGGCGGCAGGGTGATCGGTGAGATTAACGGAGAAGAACAAATGTATCCGGCATCTATGACAAAGATCATGACGACGATCGTTGCAATTGAAAATCTCAAAGATCTGGACCAGGAGATCACACTGACCAATGAGATGTTTGAAGGTCTGTATGAGCAGGATGCGACACAGGCCGGATTTCAGCCGGGCGAAACTGTCCGTGCAATCGATCTGCTTTATGGTGTGATGCTTCCTTCCGGAGCAGAATGCTGCATTGCACTTGCGGACACGATTGCCGGTTCTGAGGCGGATTTTGTGACATTGATGAACGAAAAAGCGGCAAAACTTGGGATGACCGGTACGAACTTCTGTGATACGACGGGACTGCATGATGCAAATCATTACAGTACCGCAAAGGATATTGCAGTGCTTTTGAAATATGCTCTGAAAGATGATACATTCCGTGAGATTATAGAGAGTCCGTATCATTCTACACCGGGAACCAATATTCATCCGGATGGAATTACTTTCTACAGTACCATGTTTAAGAATCTGTCTGATACGGCAGTTACAGATGGAAAAATCATGGGTGGAAAGACCGGTTATACCGGAGAAGCGGGACATTGTCTTGCGAGCTTTGCAGAAATCGACGGTACAGAATATATTCTGGTTACCGGTGGAGCATCAGGAACCGGAATTCCACATATAAATGATGCAGTAACAGTTTATAACAGACTTGGTGCAGCGGCCCAGGCATTAAATGAGGAGTAAAGAGAAATGAAAAAGATGAAAAAGTTATTGATTGTTCTTATGTGCGTATCATGCATTTCAACACCTGTAAATGCACAGACGATAACGAAATCACAGACAACAACGAACGTAAAGACTGCGGCGAAACCATCAGGACTTGCAGTTAATAAAGCAAGAAACGGTATCACGAACTGGAAGAAGCCACCGAAAAAAGGCTGGTATACTTTAAAGAATGGTAAAAAGAGATATTATCGTAAAAGTAAATATATCAAAGGGCTTCAGAAACTCGGAAGTTACAGATATTTTTTCAGCATGAAAAATGGCGTGATGGCAACAAGTGATGTTACTTATAAGGGGTGCACTTATTTTGTTGACAGTAAGGGGCATATCACAGCATGGCGTAAAGGGGATGCTTATTATAATCCGAATGGAAGCCGGATGAATAATGATGAAATTGAGGTGTTTAGAGCTGAAAATAATGCAAGAAAAGTGATACGGAGGGTGACAAATGATAAAATGACAATAGAAGAAAAAAAACAGTCATGTTTTCGATGGGTAATGAACAATAAGAAATATGCAAATATACGGCAGTTTAAAAATGGCAGTGAAGCTTGGTTTGCGATAAATGCTAATGATTATTTTGAAAGAGGTATAGGGAATTGTTGGGGAAGTGCATCTTCCTTTGCATATCTTGCAAAAGTACTTGGATATAACAATGTTTATATTTGTTCAGATGGTACAAAAACAGAACACACATGGGCGGAGATAGAGGGGCTGGTTTATGATCCTTTATATGCTAAGAGCAGGGGGATTGATTTGTTTTATGGAGTAAGCTATGAAAAATATAGTTACGAAATGCAGTATTATACTCCTTATTTCCGCGTAAAATTATCCTAACTCCCAACAAAGGACAGATATATGGAAGTAAAAAAACTACTGGAAGTTCTGACAACCGCCGAACACCTGAAAGACGTGCCAAGGCACTGTTATACTTCAGGAGGAAGGCGTGAGAGTGTTGCGGAACATTCATGGCGGCTGACATTGATGGCATACTGGGTGAGTGATGAATTTCCGGAGGCAGATCTTGAGAAGCTTCTGAAAATGTGCCTGATTCATGATCTTGGTGAAGCATTCACCGGAGATGTGCCGACCTTCGAAAAAACAGAGAAAGACGAAGAAAAAGAAGCACATTTTCTGACAGAATGGGTGGCAAAGTTTCCATCCCCGTTTCGGGAGGAAATGCAGGCATTATACAGTGAAATGGAAGAGAGACAGACGTTGGAAGCCCATATTTATAAAGCGCTTGATAACCTGGAAGCTTTAATCCAGCACAATGAGTCTGATATTGATACATGGATTCCCCTGGAATATGACCTGCAGATGACGTATGGAAATGACAAAGTTGGATTTTCAAAATATCTTACAGCACTTCGGGATGAAGTACGTAATGAAAGCAGACGTAAGATTGCATGTAAAGGAGAAAATCGAAATAAGGAAATTAAATTGGGGATGGAAAAATGAGAGAAATTAAACATTTTTTAACTGTTTGCCTGTGTGTAATACTGGTTGCAGCACTGATGATACCGGAAACTGCTTTTGCAGCACGAACCTCTGTATCGCAAAAAAGTGCAGGGCCAGCTGTCGGAACGGGCTGGTATACGCAGAAAAATGGAAAAAAGAAATATTATCGTGACGGTCAATATGTGACCGGACAGCAAAAAATCGGGAAATATGTTTATATGTTCAGTAAATATGGAAATATGATAAAAAAAGACATTACGATTCATAAAGTCAGATATTATATCGCATCAAATGGACATATATTAGCCTGGAAAAAAGGTGGCAAATATTATACAGCTACGGGAAAACGTATGAATAGTACGAAGGCTGTGGAATTTCGGGCATACCAGAATGCACGAAAAGTTGTAGCACAGAATACAAGAAAAAGCATGTCAAAAAGTCAAAAACTTGAAACTTGTTTTCGTTGGGTGATGAAGAGATACTATCGTACATGGAGACGTTTCAGTCAGGGTGGAAAAGCATGGTATGCCGTGAATGCGAATGATCATTTTGAACGTGGGTGTGGTGATTGTATTGCAGATGCCTCTGCATTTGCATATCTTGCAAAAGCACTTGGATACAAAAATGTGTATGTATGTACGGATGGTTACAGAAATGATGAAAACTCTCATGGATGGGCGGAAATTAACGGCCGTGTTTATGACCCGCTTTTTGCAGAAGCCAAAAGCTACAGCCGAAATTACGGAGTAAGATATGGGGTTTACCCATTGTCTCCGGTGATGCGTGTGAAGATTGCCTGAGATATAAATTGAGGGGATAAGATATAAAAATGAAAAGATGTAAAAAAATATTTATTATATTGATGTGTACACTGCTGATTGCTGTTCCGGTCACGACAGAAAGTGCAAGTGCTGCTGTGACAACAAATAGAACTGCAAAAGCCAAAATATCCGGCTGGGTCACGGTACAGAATGGTCAGAAAAAGTACTATAAAAAAGGACAGTATCTTAAAGGCTGCAAAAAAATAGAAAAAAATTATTATTATTTCGGGCCGAAAGGTGTTATGAAGACACAGGATATAACTGCTCATGGTGTTACATATTTTATAGAAAAAAACGGGCATGTGCTGGGACGCAGAAAAGGTTCCCGATATATGGCTCCTGATGGAAAAAAGCTCAATAAAAAACAGACAGCAGAGCTGCGGGCATATCAGAATGCACGAAAAGTTGTGGCGCGGCTTACAACCAGTGACATGACGGATGCAGAAAAACTACAGAGATGTTTTGTATGGATGCAGTCGAATGGATTTGCCACTCAGGGAAGGCTCAGTTCCGGTGGAAAGTACTGGTATGCGTTCAATGCAAATCAACTTTTTATGCGAAGAAGAGGAAACTGTATTCCGTATGCATGTGCGATGGCCTATATGGCGAAGGTAATAGGGTATAAAGATGTCTACATCTGTTCAAGGGGAACGAAACAGCAGAGTTTTCATACATGGACAGAAATAAACGGAGTGGTTTATGATTCTTACTTTGCAAACAGACGTGATGCAGATAAGTATTACGGTATAAAATACGATGACTTTGAGTATGGGGTTGTTTTCAGACAAAAGCTTCCGGAAAAATATTCCTGGCTATCGAAATGAGAATAGGACAGAAAATGTAAAAGCTATGGCAAAAACCATGGCTTTTATTTTTTGCATTCGATCACAAATGAGAAAATCAGTCAATAAAATAGTCGACAACTTATATCTCGATAGGTATTCAAAACAGTGTTTCTTCGTTTTTATCAAAAAGTTTGTCGTTGATTTCGAAGAGACTAAGTCCATGTAATAATCCATAATATATGATAGCATCGCGCTTTAATTTTGGATAAAGCTGAGCCATTCCACAGAGCTTTAACAGTTCCTGTGTTTCCTCAACGCTTGCTCCCAGCCCATAACACAGACACAGAAGACGGTTTCTGGAAGGATTTCGGCGGCCTGCAAAAATCTGGTGCAGGTAGATCTCACTCATACCGGATTGTTTGGCGAGAGCGGCTTTGGAAATATACTTTTTTTCAAACAGATGATTTAATAATTCGGATACACTTTTATTTACAAATTGTTCCTGATTTTGTGACAGGAACTGTTCTAAGTCCGGTGAATCCATAAGTTCTTGTTGTAAACCATCTGTGTTTTTTTTCTCCATATTTCCCGCCTTTACAATAATTATTTTAATACATTTCTGTATTTTGAAAAATATATGTCAAAATATGTTGTAGTATATATACTTGCTGAATAAATGTTAATAAGTTATAATATTCTAAATAGTGTATTCAAATAAAAATATACTATAAATGGTTCTGAAAAACAATATGCAGGCCGCATAGTGATAGGAATGAGAATATGGATATTTATGACAGTCTTTTTGAGGCGGTTCGTAGCGAATATGATACGCTCACGCTGATCAAAAAAAGCGAACGGGGCGAAGTCTCACTTATACGACACAGAGACAGCGGCACTCGTTATATTTTCAGGTATTTTTACGGAAGCAGCGAAGTATACCGGAAGCTTCTTTCCGTTTCGTGTCCGAATCTGCCGAAGATCATGGAAGTCGGGGAAAAAGATGGCAGGACAGTGCTTCTGGAAGAGTATGTGCAAGGTGATACGCTCAGTGAAATTTTGCAGGGAGGACTTGTGTCAACTGCGCAGGCAAAAAAGATATGCCGTCAGTTGTGTTCAGCATTATGGGTGCTTCATTCTATGGGCGTGGTGCACCGGGATGTAAAACCGGATAATGTTATGATACGTGGCAAAGAAGCCGTGCTGATTGATTTTGATGCATCCAGAATATACAAAAACGCAAATCAGGAAGATACGCAGATTCTGGGGACGACCGGATTTGCGGCACCGGAGCAGTATGGGCTTTCCCAGTCAGACGGACGTGCGGATATTTATGCGCTCGGTGTCTTACTGAATATTATGCTGACAGGAGAGCATCCATCAAGAAAGCTTGCCACGGGCAGGATGGGCAGGATCGTTCAGCGGTGTACGATGGTAAATCCTGCAAAAAGATACAAAAATATCCTTCATTTAATGGAGGCATTATAAAAGATAAGGGGGAAATGATGAGCAAAAAATGTGTAAAATGCGGACACACGCTTCCGGATGATGCGTCATTCTGTCCGCACTGTACTGCAGTGCAGACAGAGAAGCAGGAAATAAAAACACCAAGACGATGGAAGAGGACAGCTTTGACAGTTCTTGGAATAGCAATCCTCATAGCAATCATCGGGATGGCAATTTCCATGTACCACAGACCGAAAGTATATGAAGGTGGTGCAAAGATTGACTATGCGTACAAGGATAAAACGTATAAAGTTCTGCTGACTTTTTCGGAGGGAGACGGCGTGACCGGGCATGCTCAGGGAGAACGTACAGATACTTTGTCTGAAGGCATGGACAGTGCGCTTCCGTGTCAGCTGTATGTTCTGGATCAGGACACGGGAAAACTGGCATGGGAAGAGTTTTCAAAAGAAGTGGAATCCTGTAAAGTCGATACAAAGCCGACAGACGGATCACGGAAAATGGAATATATAGAGCCGATGTATAATGAAAGCTTTCCTAATGCAGCGTACACCTCAGATATTTATTTTACATCTGATAGTGGTACAAATGACATTGCATGGACGGTGAAAATGAAAAACGGTGATACAATTTCTTTAAGCACGCGTCTTACGATTGAAAAATTGCCTGCAGTAACTTATCGTGCGGAGGATACGCCGATGGAAACCACGGAAGAACTTCAGGAACTTCTGGGTTCTATTGATGAAGAGGTATCTTCTGACACACCGGTATATCTGTACCTTCCGGCGGTGACATATGACGGAGATATCACTTTCGGTGATCACACCTGGGGAATTCATGGAAGCAGCAGCGGAGATGCGATAACTACCTTTACCGGAACAGTCAGTATGAAAGGACTCAACGGAAATTATGCCGATATATCAGGAATCCGTTTTGAAGGAAGTTCCGGAACCGGACTGGATGCATATTGCCTGGCAAGTGCTTCAGAGTGTAGTTTTGAAGGCTGGGATATAGCGGCTTATGCACATACCGGAGGCTGGGTGAATGCGACGGACAGTACTTTCACAGATAATAAAATCGGTCTGAAGTTCGATACCACTATGTCGTATGGCAGTTCGCCGAATTATCTGAAGAATACATTTACCGGAAACGGAACGGCTGTCTGCATTGATAATCTGCCGGGTAATGAAGTGATTGATTTTGCCGGAAGCATATTCTCGGGAAATGACACAGACATTGAAAACAAAGCAGGTCATACGATCGATACAGCGAAGGCGACATTTGAATAAAATAAGAAAGAGTTTAAAGCTTCTGCAATATACTTTGCAGGAGCTTTTTCACGTCACAGGAAATTATTCTGTTTTGTTCCGGAAAATATGCGTGAAAGTTCTGAAAAAACTATTTAAAATCATATGCTGTGAGATAATGGGTTTTCATTTGCATCTATGATAAAATCATGTTTATATGTCTTACAAGGAGTATATAAAAAAACGGGGGATTTACATGAAGAAAAAGAATATCGCGATGCTTATAGCGATGACAATGATCACATCCGGTGTGACAGCACCTATGGAAGCAGTGTATGCATCAGATGAGGTTCAGATTCAGTCCGAAGATGCTTTCGAATCTGAAAGAGGGGATGCGACCGAAGAAAGTACGGATGTTACAGGAGATACAGAGGATTCATTTACGGAAAGCTCAGAATCCGAAACGACGGATATGTCGGAATCCGAAGAGGTAGAGATCACCGGGGATGCAGAGCAGTCCGGGGACGAAGAAATTGAAATCAGCGAAGAAAATTCGGATGCAGAGGAAAAATTCGCAGATATGTTCTCTGATGGGATAGAAGATGTTGCGACTCACAGTTCAGAGGTGATTGAGAGTGGATATTGTGGGGCGCATTGGGCAGGAGATACAGATGATGAAAAAGTCTCTTATAAATTGTATGCAGATGGTACTCTGATCATTGAAGGAGAAGGCACATTTGCAGGATCAATATTTCAGAATGATGATAGAATTAAAACTGTTCAGATATCGGAGGGAATTACAGAACTGGGTGGAACTTATTCATACACATTTTGGGGATGTAAAAATCTGACAACAGTTACTTTACCGGAAAGCCTGAAGAGCATAGGGCGAATGGCATTTTATGAATGTGAAAATCTCAGTACTATCAACATACCATCTGGCGTAACAAGTATCGGAGACAGTACATTTTATAATTGCAAGGCTCTGAAAAGCATTAGTATTCCAGATGGAGTGACAAGTATTGAACGTAATACGTTTGATAATTGTATCAGTCTTAGTAATGTAAGTATTTCGACAGAATCAAAACTTACAAGTATTGGACAATATTCATTTGATGACTGTAAGAATCTGGAGAGTCTCAACATACCATCTGGAGTAACCAGTATCGGACAAAGTGCATTCTATAATTGTGAGAAGCTGACAGGTATTACTATTCCATCAGGAATAACGGAAATTAAAGATACTGTATTTTACAATTGTGAAAGCCTTAGTAGCATTAATATCCCATCAGGGGTAACCAGTATCGGGGCAAGTGCATTTGCTTATTGTGAGAAACTGACCGATATTACTATTCCGTCAGGAATAACTAAAATAGAAGACAATACATTTAATGGATGTAAGAGTCTGAAGAGTATCAATATCCCATCAGAAGTAACCAGCATCGGAAAAAGCGTATTTTATAATTGTGAGAAACTGACCGATATTACTATTCCGTCAGGAATAACTAAAATTGAAGAAAGTACGTTTGAAGGCTGTAAAAGTCTGGAAGGTATTACTATTCCGTCAACGGTAACAAGCATTGGAAATGAGGCATTTTCTGATTGCGAGAGCTTAAGCAGTATCGAGATTCCATCAGGAGTAACGAGCATGGGAACATATATTCTGAGTGGCTGCTCAAATCTTCGAAGTGCGACTCTTCCGAAAGATATAAAGACAGTAAGACAGGGAATGTTTTCAGGGTGTAAGAGACTTATGAATATTACTTTACCGGAGAGTGTTACTGTAATTGAAGACAATGCTTTTAGTAGCTGTTCTGATCTGAAGGAACTTGTATTGCCGACAGGTCTGACTACAATCGGAAAAGCCGCATTTAGTGATGTTGGACTAATTGACATCGACCTGCCGAATAGATTGCAGAGTATCGGTATAAGTGCTTTTAACTCAACGAATTTTACAGATATTGTATTGCCGGATTCGGTGACAGATATTGGGGCATATGCATTCCAAGGGTGTGGAAAACTGGAAAGTGTTATCCTTCCGAAAAATATTACAGAATTGAAAGACGGAACATTCCAATTCTGTTGGAATTTGAAAACAATATCATTACCGGCAGGTCTGCTTAAGATCAATGGAGCTTTTGGGTACTGCAGTAGCCTGGAAGCAATCACCATACCAGACAGCGTAACTATGATTGGCGATAATTCGTTCAATGGCTGCAGTTCTCTGAAATCAATATATTTTTCAAAGAATCTTACCAAAATTGGATATGAAGCTTTTGCAGACTGTGAAGGACTGGTCAATGTCAGCCTTCCGGAGAAACTGGAGAACATTGATACAGGTGCATTCAAAGGCTGTACGGCACTGCTTGGTTTGTATATTCCCGGAACAAATTTGGAGATAAAATCCCGCGCAATCGGCTACAATTCAGATTCAGAGAAAAATGAAAAACTGGTTATTATCGGAAAATCTGGTTCCGCAGCAGAGACATACGCAAAAAATACAGGACTTTTATTCCATAATGTTGATGACAAACTGACACATCAGACAGAAGTGAAGGCAACCTGTATAAAAGACGGAAATGTAGAATACTGGCACTGTGACAACTGCGGTCAGGATTTCGGCAATGCACAGGGAACGGAAGTGCTGGATGTAACAACAGTCGCAAAGGTTGCACACAAGAAAGTACAGGTGCCATATAAAGATGCTACCTGCACGGAGCCGGGAAACTGGAATTATTATCGTTGTGAAAACTGTGGTAAAAAATTTGTAAGTGACTGGAATGAAGATAATACAGAAATGACCAATGAGATGATTCCTGCATATGGACACACTTGGCAATTGAGAGATACTGGCAGTTCGGCAACTTTCCATCTGCTCACTCCGGGAAAAACTTCTCCGGTCTATGTAGCGAATATATCAAATACAGAAAGTTACTGCTGGCGTTGTGGCAAGGTTGCAAAAAAGAATCACGTAAGCCATGTTCTTAATGTAAATGTGGATCAGATCACTTTGAAATGTGGACAGTCTTCAACAACTTTCCGCACATGGGGTGATCCGGTCAAAAGTGTAGTTCCGGATAATAACCTGGTAAAGGTTTCCGGAGTAAAGAGCAGCGGTTCATTCAAAGTAACAGCAAATACGAATAAAACAGGCCGTACATATCTTACGATTACGACAACGACCGATCTGACAACCAAGGTGCTGGTAACTGTCCAGAAGGGTGCAGTAAAAACCAAATCAATCAAAGGGCTTTCAAAATCCGTCAGTGTTGTCAAAGGAAAAACGGTTGCACTGAAACCGACACTGGAACCGGTCAACAGCCCGGAAAAAATTACGTACACTTCTTCAAATAAAAAGGTTGCTACAGTCAGCGCCAAAGGTGTGGTAAAAGGTGTCAAACCGGGAATAGCAAAGATTACTGTAAAATCCGGCAGCAAAAAAGCAGTCGTAACAGTGAAAGTTACCGGCGTGAAGACCACGAAACTTTCCGGGGTACCGGCAGCAAAGAAAGTTTCCAAAGGAAAAACATTCAAGATCAAGGCAGTAGCAACACCGAAGAATACCTCCGAAAAGATTACTTATACATCATCCAACAAAAAGGTTGCTACAGTAACAGCGAAAGGTGTAATTAAGGGACTGCGAAAAGGAACAGCAACGATCACTGTGAAGAGTGGTTCAAAGAAAATGACCTGCAAGGTAAAAGTTAAATAAAATATCTGACAAAAATATATAGTTCTGCTGACTTTTTCAGAATGGGATGATATAATAAGAATTACTTAATATATTGCCGTATAAATGGCGAAAAGGAGGAAACACGTATGAAAAAGAAGAAAAATCTGTTTGTTGCATTAATGCTGGCATTTGCAGTTCTTGTATCTAATTTTGCAATCGCACCAGCCACAACTTATGCAGCCGGCAAGCCGGAGATGTATGCAGGAATAGCTATTATGCAGGGTGGCAAGACGGCTGTTAAAGTATTGAATACTGTGAAGTCGGATAAGATTATCAAGGTAAAATCCAGCAATTCCAAAATACTTACGGCAAAAAGCGTATATATGCTGGGACAGCATCGGATTCAATTCACAGCTAAAAAAGCGGGTGAAGCGACTGTATCTTTTACTGTAAAGAGGAAAAACGGCAAGACCTATTCGTTAAAATCTCATGTAATCGTACATAAGTATACCAATCCGTTCAATAAGATCAATATCGGAAAAAAATCATACAAAAAACAGTTTAATAAAAAGTATGATGTTTATAACAGTTCTTCTGTAAAAGGAAAGCTGAATATTTCTCTTAAACCGGGATTTAAGCTGAGAAAAATATACTATTACGATGCTGCAGCTCAAAAAATGAAAACAATAAAGAATGGAAAGAAGATTGTTATGGACAAAAAACACCGCATACTGATAGAATATACGGATGATACGAACTTTTATAACACAGCTATGCTTGGTGGAATAAAATAGTAAGAAACAAAAATACTCTCGCAGGTAAAACTGTGGGAGTATTTTTGTATTTGTGCTTTTTAATCAGCTGTGATTCAACTAAGAAGCCAGTCAATCAGGTTTAATGATTTTATACCATCATAAGAACTGATAAAGTTATGATCCATAGACAGCACAATTTTTTCGTAGTTATCTGGAATCATACGCAGAGGACGGAGCTCACGTTCGCGTGTTTCCGGTGACTGCATACTTTCTGTTACCTGGATATATACTTTATCATTTGGTTTTTCTGCTACAAAATCGATTTCTGTTTCGCCGATTTTTCCAATATAAACTCGATAGTCGCGACGGAGTAACTCCAGAAATACGATATTTTCGATGATATGCCCGCGGTCTGCATCACGATATCCAAGTAACATATTTCGAAATCCCATATCGATGATATAGTTTTTACCAAGTGTTTTGAGGAGTTGTTTTCCTTTTACATCATAGCGACTGACGGAAAAAAATATGAAAGCATTGCGAAGCATGGAAATATATTTGTCTACAGTTTTCCCAGCGATATTTTTTGATTTTCCGTGCTGAATATCACCCTCATGAGAGAGTACATTTCCAATATTATTTGGTGAAGTGATACTGCCAATGTTGGAACATAGAAATAGTATGATTTTCTGAAGAATTGATTGATCAGTTCCGCTGTTTCGCTGCATGATATCTCGCAGAATTACAGTAGAATAAATACCTTCCAGCGCCTGGTTACTTCTTGCTTCGTTAAATTTGTATTCCCTCAGGATAGGCATTCCGCCGAACTGAAGATATTTTTGGAATTTTTCTTCCATAGTAATATTGGATGGAAACTCATAAAAATCCAAAAACTCCCTGAATGACAGGGGAAGCATTCGGATTTCAACATATCTTCCAGAAAGTAATGTTGAAAATTCTGTGGACAACAGGTAGGCATTAGATCCGGTGATGTAGATATCTACATCAAAATCCAGACGGAATGATTCGATTGCCTTCTCCCAATGCTCTACAGCCTGTAGTTCGTCAAATATAAGGTAAGTCTTTCCATTATTGGGGATTTTTTTGCTGATATAATCATAAAAGGAAAGATAATCGGTCAGGGCACGGTAACGGAGTGATTCCATATTCATGTGGATGATATGGGAGTCTGTGACACCGTGGTCAGACAGGTATTTGTGAAAAAGGTCAAGTAAGGATGATTTTCCGCAACGGCGGATACCGGTAACAATTTTTACCAGATCAACATCTTTGTTTTGGATAAGTTGATTCAGATATTGTGGACGATTAATAAGATCAGTCATAACATACCTCCTTATTTTCTTAATTTTAGTATACCCAAAATTAAAAAAATAAGCAAGAATTTATGACCATAAAGTCTGAAACTGTATTAAAAATAAAAGTTTCGAACTTACAAGTCCGAAACTTTTACAAGAATAAAATTTAATAGAAAATCTTAGCCGAAGTATCTCTTAAGCAGACCAGCGAATGCTTTTCCGTGTCTTGCTTCGTCCTTAGCCATTTCATGCACAGTGTCATGGATTGCGTCAAGATCAGCAGCTTTTGCACGTTTTGCAAGGTCGAATTTACCGGCAGTAGCACCGTTCTCAGCTTCTACACGCATCTCAAGGTTTTTCTTAGTGCTGTCAGTAACAACTTCGCCGAGAAGTTCAGCAAATTTTGCAGCATGCTCAGCTTCTTCGTAAGCTGCTTTCTCATAGTAAAGACCGATTTCCGGATAGCCTTCTCTGTGAGCAACTCTTGCCATTGCGAGGTACATACCAACTTCGGAGCATTCACCCTGGAAGTTTGCTCTGAGGTCTGCAACAATATCTTCGCTGACACCCTGAGCAACACCAACAACGTGCTCAGCAGCCCATGTCATTTCGGCGTCCTGTTTTGTAAATTTGGACGCAGGAGCTTTACATACCGGACAAACTTCCGGAGCAGCTTCACCTTCGTAAACATAACCACATACATTACATACCCATTTAGCCATAATCTTAATCTCCTTTATTTTCGATAAATTCTATTATTTCCTTTATTATACTTCTGTATTCTTCAGACAGTCTTCGCAGAGCCCGAAAAAACGTATATCACATGAGGCAATCTTACCACCGAAGTTCTTAACAGCCTTTGGTGCAAGTTCGTTCATATCCTCTGTTTCCAGATCCAGAACCCGCTTGCACTCGGTACACATGAAATGACAATGCGGGGTGACACAGCCGTCAAAATGATCGGCGCCGCCAAAACTGGATAATTTCTGGATTTCTCCAAGATCGGATAACAGGGAAAGGTTGCGATATACGGTTCCCAGACTGATGTTGGGATATATTTTTTTGACATTTTCATATACCACATCTGCAGTGGGGTGATCCTTACGTGTCATGAGAAACTCCTTAATGGATTCTCGCTGACGGCTGTATTTCAACGTAGCCATATATCGTTTCCTTTCTATGATTTCATATTTTATATAAGCCATGTACCATTCGGAATTCGCTGCGTGGCTTGTAGCTTAACCAAAGTATCTCTTAAGCAGACCAGCGAATGCTTTGCCGTGTCTAGCCTCATCTTTAGCCATCTCATGTACAGTATCATGGATTGCATCAAGGTCAGCAGCTTTTGCACGTTTTGCAAGGTCGAATTTACCGGCAGTAGCACCGTTCTCAGCTTCTACACGCATCTCAAGATTTTTCTTGGTGCTGTCAGTAACAACTTCGCCGAGAAGTTCAGCGAATTTTGCAGCATGCTCAGCTTCTTCGTAAGCAGCTTTCTCATAGTAGAGACCGATTTCCGGATAGCCTTCTCTGTGAGCAACTCTTGCCATTGCAAGATACATGCCAACTTCGGAGCATTCACCCTGGAAGTTTGCTCTGAGATCTTCAATAATGTCTTCGCTGACACCCTGAGCAACACCAACAACGTGCTCAGCAGCCCATGTCATCTCAGCGTCCTGTTTTGTAAATTTGGAAGCAGGAGCTTTACATACCGGACAGACTTCCGGAGCAGCGTCACCTTCGTAAACATAACCACATACATTACATACCCATTTAGCCATAATCTTGATCTCCTTTTCTTTTTAAGTTAGTCTTATTTAATAATAGTAATTGTTACTAATTTCTTGCTGTGACTATAATTTAGCATAATGAGATTGTTTTGTCAATAAGAATTTTAACAAATGTTTTTCTTTTTTTCAGATATAAATAAAGGTCGTTTTCTGATACAATGGATAAGGTTGAAAAGATAAGAGAATCTTAAGATTTTACCCCATAGATATTAATTCTTGACAGCTATAGTAAGACCATAACAGACAGGAGGCAGGGGACAATGGCAGAGATACTGGTATGTGATGACGATAAGGATATCGTTGAGGCAATAGAAATTTATCTGACACAGGAGGGACATCACATCCTGAAAGCATATGATGGTGAGCAGGCAATCCGGGTGCTTAAGAACAATCCGGTAGATCTTCTGATCATCGATGTAATGATGCCGAAGCTGGATGGTATTCGGGCGACATTGAAGATTCGCGAAAAAAATGCGCTTCCGATCATTATTTTATCGGCAAAATCAGAGGATGCGGACAAAATCCTCGGGTTAAATGTAGGAGCAGATGATTATGTGACGAAACCGTTTAATCCGCTGGAACTGGTGGCACGAGTGAAATCCCAGCTTCGCAGATACACCCAGCTTGGGGCAGCAGCAGAAAAAAGAGGCAACATTTATGAGACCGGCGGGCTGATGATCGATGATGACCGAAAAGAGGTCACAGTTGATGGAGAAATCGTAAAGCTGACACCGATCGAATACCGAATACTTCTTTTGCTGGTAAAAAATCAGGGACGCGTTTTTTCTACTAATCAGATTTATGAAAGCATCTGGGAGGAAGAAGCAATTGCAGCGGATAACACAGTTGCGGTTCACATCCGTCATATCAGAGAAAAAATTGAAATCAATCCGAAGGAGCCGCGCTATCTGAAAGTAGTGTGGGGACTTGGGTATAAAGTGGAAAAGATTTGAAATTCGTCCTTTCGTTGTGGAAAATATCCTACACAACTTCTGTACCTGTTACCGAGACTGTTTTATTATAGAAAGGAATGGGGTATAAATGAAAAAAAGATGGTATAAAAAGAGTGGCATAAAGGGACTTCTTGTGCTGCTGACGATATTTTTTGTGACGGTTTCCTGCGTGGGAGCCGGAACATCCGTAGTGATCATGAATACAGGGGTTCAGCCGCTGGACAGCAAAAGCTACGTGGATTCGCAGAGTTTCAGAGACAGTGTTTATAATCTTTCGCATACGATTGTCAATGCGATCAGTAACAGACATATTCTGGATCAGGCATCGGATGATGAGCTGGTCGATCTTGCTGAACTGAACCAGGGGACGGAGCTGACACACAAAAATACGTCCGGGCTTGCATACAGAGCGAAGGATTTGTATGACTGGGCAAAAAAATCGTCCTGGGACAGAAGTGCAAATGTTCTGATCTGCCGTCAGCCGGACGGTAATGACTACTATATGTATTATAATGACTTTGCTGACAAGATTATTACCGGAGAACTGAAGTTTGTTTTTGGAAGCGAGGAAGGACAGGAAGAATATACAAAAGATATACTGTCCATGCTTTCGGGTAAGGAATATATCTATTATGGATACACTGATAACAGTATAGGAATCCGTAATGACGGAGTGGAATACGTTGCAGATGCAGAGGGCAATGTTGTTTACACAGACATATATAATTATGAGTCCAGCGGAAATAATGATGCTCCATTGAAGGAAGAATATAAGCCGGATGGAGCGGACGGCATTCTTGATGTTGTAAATAACAGTAAAGAATGGAAAGGGAACATCAGCAGAGCATATCAGTATTTATATGAGGCACTGGTAGAATACAGTGACGCATCATATGGTGAGAAAATCCTGAAAACATATACGCAGGGTGCGACAAATATCAACTATATGTATGTAGATACAAAGTCCGATAAAGTGTACAGTAATATAAATGGGGTCACTTCGGCAAATTATGAAAAAATGCTGGATAAGCTGACATCTGGTGCTGATCCTTTCATGCTCATTTCACCGGAGGTGCAGGACTGTATACTTGGTTTTACTAATGTTTCGAGCTGGACGGAATCTTACTGGCAGAGTATGATTGAGAATACCGGACTTGCCGGAGAAAATTATCTTTACTTTGTTTCTGTAGATAAAGATTTTCCTGTATTAGACAGAATCAAGCAGGAAAAACTGGCTTATGAGAAGTTTGAACCATGGCTGGTGCCGATCATGGTTGTTTCTGTGGCTGCATTTATTCTGGCACTCGTAGGAATTGTGATTCTGACAGTTGCAGCAGGACGAAACAATGAAGATGAAAAAGTACATTTGAATTTCTTTGACCGATGGTATACAGAGATTGTAGCAGGTATGATTGTTGTAATCTGGCTGATGGGACTTTCAATACTGATGCAGGCAATGGATTCAGAAGAAATGCGGATAATCTGGGAAGTCATTGATTTCGGAATGATTGGCATTTGGACAGGATGCTGGTTCCTGACTGGCTGGCTCAGTCTGGTACGAAGAATTAAAGAGAAATCATTATGGAGAGATTCACTTCTCAGACATGTGTTGCGGCTGCTA
The DNA here is from genome assembly GCA_934371915.1 of uncultured Blautia sp. Taxonomy (GTDB): domain Bacteria; phylum Bacillota; class Clostridia; order Lachnospirales; family Lachnospiraceae; genus Blautia_A. The sequence continues at coordinate 99,008 of CAKROE010000001.1, forward strand.
AAGAAAATCTTTTCAGGCATCGGAAATCTGATGGTTTTCATGAGTAAAAATACCATCAGCAGAATAAAGATAGCTGCCGGGTTTGGATGTTTTGTATTTGCACAGATGCTGCTTGTTATTTTGGGAATTGGACCCGGTGCCATGCTTCCCCTGTTGCTTTTGCTTGTATTGGATGTGGCAGTACTTTACTGGCTGCTGAAAAAAGCCTGGGGAAGAGAACAGATTATAGGTGGACTGAAAAAAATCACAGACGGTGAGCTGCAATATAAAATTCCAACGGAAAAACTCTCCGGTGAGCAGGAAATGGTGGCGGATTATATTAACCATATCGGGGAGGGGCTGGACGCAGCCGTAGAAAACAGCCTCAAAAACGAGCGGATGAAGACGGAATTAATCACGAATGTTTCACATGATATCAAGACACCGTTGACATCAATCATCAACTATATAGATCTTCTCAAGAGGGAAAATCCGGAAGATCCCAAGATCAGGGGGTATCTGGAAGTTCTGGAAAATAAGGCACAGAGACTGAAGGTTCTTACAGAAGATGTCGTAGAGGCATCCAAGGCAAGCACCGGAAATATCACACTGGAAATGACAGAACTGAATTTTGTGGAATTGATTAACCAGGTAATCGGAGAATTTGAAGAAAAATTTGAAGAAAGAAATTTGCAGATGGTCGTTCATTTTGAAGAGGAAGAGGCAATCATCTGTGCGGATGGACGCAGACTCTGGAGAGTTCTGGAAAATGTTTTCGGAAATGTATCTAAATATGCGATGGAAAACACAAGAGTCTATGTAGACGTGAATATGAACCGTCCGAATGTACAGCTCGCTCTCAAGAATATTTCCGCACAGCCGCTGAATATCACAGCGGACGAACTGACGGAGCGTTTTATCCGTGGGGATGTTTCCAGAAATACTGAAGGAAGCGGCCTGGGACTGTCTATCGCGAAAGATCTCGTGCAGCTGCAGGGAGGAACGTTTAACCTGTATCTCGACGGGGATCTGTTTAAAGTAACGATAGAATTTAAGATGAAGTAAGGGAATAAAACTGTCGATTGTATAGAAATATATAATTGGCAGTTTTTTTACATTATAAGATATTATATGTCTGTGATATGTGAAATAACCATTCAGACAGGCTTCGTCGTCCGGAAGTACTAAAGATATTCCTGACTGTTAAAAGCGCTTATAAAAATCGTAAACTCGTTTCACTCAGACAGTACGATTTTTATTCGCAACACAGTCAAATCATATCTAAGTACTTCTCAGACTCCTGCAGAAAGTCTGGATGGTTATTTCAATATACAGACATTTTTATTTTCTTATATCGGAGATACAAAAGATAGATATAGTATATTTTTTATACTTCACGATGATTTCATTTCACGGGGCAGGTGATAGCCCTGTTTCATATCAGAGAAGTATGAGACTTTCTATTCATAATGATTCAAAACGGGGAGAATTGTAAAAAATTTCTGTACATGAAAACAGCCGGTGAGATATAGCCGCAACAACTCTCTGCAGGATTCGAGCAAGTTCTTAATGTTTGATCAATGCGTTACGAATAAAAATTATGCTGTTTGAGCGTCAGCGAGTTCATAATTTTTATTTGTGCATTTAGCAATGATTAAACATTTTAGAACTTACCGAATCCGAAGCCTGTTGTTATGTCTATATACTCACCGGCTGTGTATCTTATACAGAATTTTTTACACGTATTCCCGTATCCTCATTCCCCTACACCTGAATCCGGTCCGCTACTTCATTCCCAACCGCCAGTCTCCGTTCATTCATTCCGATGATCAGCCAATCCCGGCACTTCTGAATAACCTGAATCGTGCTGCCTTCTTTAATATCCATGTTTCTCATCGTTTCCAGAATCTCCGGAACACCAAACATCCATTTGATCGTACAGGTATCGCCTGCATTTGTCTGTGATAAAGCCTGCATAAAAGTCCCTCCTTTAGGGAAAAAGAAAAGAGTTAACGTCAGATAATTTGCGCTTTTATTATTGAATTAATCATACAACTTAGAATATATGTTCGTCAATTGGAACATTAGCTAGTCAAATCTCATATTGGATAGCGTATGCTGACGATAGATAGTGTGCACTAAATGTGCAAGTTTATGCATGTTTTTTGACGTATACATAAAATGTTCGCTGGTCTGGAAAGCTTATATAAAATTGATGCGGACAAGTGGGCACATGGGTGTCTGGCATCGAAATTCGCAGTTTACAAATATAGACAAATATGCTACTATTTTTAAAGAGCGGAAACACCTAGATTTCGCAGAAAATAAGCAAACTCACAGAACAAGAGAGTACATTTGCTGACCACATTACAGAGAATTCCCCGAAGGGATGCACGTTTCTTTTGATTTAGAAAAGAGCGTAGTGATAAGAACAGGATGTAACTGTTCCATTCCGGTGGCTGAGAGGGAAGTGCAGGTGCAGATGGAAGATGGCTTGGGAGAGGTGCAGTCGAGATGAGATTCGTATTCAGACTGCAACAGGACCGCCTGTTATAGCGGAAGGGTATCAGGACAGTGACAGAACGACCAGATTGGATCGGGAAGTCAGGATGAAATCGTACCCGCTAAGGTTTCTGACCGCGAGGCAGGAACGAACAGAAGTGGTAACACGGGCAGGACTCGTCTTCTCAATATGAAGGGAAGATGGTCTTTTTTTGTTATAGGAAATTACTTTGTAATGTTCCAATAACGTAAAAACGCTCCGCGAGGATGCGTAAGAATATTAATCAGGAGGAACTATAAAATGGACAAGCAGAAGTATTATATTACAACCGCGATTGCTTATACATCCGGTAAGCCGCACATTGGTAACACCTATGAGATCGTACTGGCAGATGCAATTGCACGTTACAAGAGACAGGAAGGATACGATGTATTTTTCCAGACAGGAACTGACGAGCATGGTCAGAAGATTGAGCTCAAAGCAGAAGAAGCAGGAATCACACCAAAGGAATTCGTAGATAATGTATCCGGTGAGATCAAGAGAATCTGGGATCTGATGAACACTTCCTATGACAAATTCATCCGTACCACAGATGCTGATCATGAAAAACAGGTTCAGAAAATCTTCAAGAAGATGTACGCAAAAGGGGACATCTACAAAGGACATTACGAAGGAATGTACTGTACACCATGTGAATCTTTCTTTACAGAATCACAGCTTGTAGATGGCAAATGTCCGGACTGCGGACGTCCGTGTGTGCCTGCAAAAGAAGAAGCATACTTCTTCAAAATGAGCAAATATGCAGACCGTCTGATCGACTATATCAACACACATCCGGATTTCATTCAGCCGGAATCACGTAAAAACGAGATGATGAACAACTTCCTTCTTCCGGGACTTCAGGATCTCTGCGTATCCAGAACATCCTTCAAATGGGGAATTCCGGTAGATTTTGATCCGAAACATGTTGTTTATGTATGGCTGGATGCGCTGACAAACTATATTACAGGAATCGGGTATGACTGCGACGGCGAAAGCTCCGAACAGTTCAATAAACTGTGGCCGGCAGACCTTCATCTGATCGGTAAAGACATCATTCGTTTCCATACAATCTACTGGCCGATCTTCCTGATGTCACTTGACCTGCCGCTTCCGAAACAGGTGTTCGGACATCCGTGGCTGCTTCAGGGAGATGGCAAGATGAGTAAATCCAAAGGAAATGTTATCTATGCAGATGAACTCGTTGATTTCTTCGGCGTAGATGCTGTCCGTTATTTCGTACTTCACGAAATGCCATTCGAAAATGATGGCGTTATCACATGGGAACTGATGGTAGAAAGACTGAATTCCGAACTTGCAAATACACTTGGAAACCTTGTTAACCGTACCATCTCCATGTCCAACAAATACTTCGGCGGTGTTGTTGAAAACAAAGGTGTTGCAGAACCGGTTGACGAAGACCTCAAAGCATTTGCACTGGCAGTACCGGGCAAGGTTGCAGAAAAAATGGACAAACTGCGTGTTGCAGATGCCATGACAGAAGTCTTTACGCTGTTCAAACGTCTCAACAAATACATTGATGAGACTATGCCATGGGCGCTTGCAAAAGACGAAGCAAAGAAAGACCGTCTTGCAACTGTTCTCTACAATCTGGTTGAAGGAATCGTCATGGGTGCCACTCTTCTGGAATCTTTCATGCCGGAAACTACAGAACGTATTCTTGCTCAGTTAAATGCAGAAAAACGTACACTCGAAGATCTTAAGACATTCGGTCTGTATCCGTCAGGAAACAAAGTTACAGAAAAACCGGAGATCCTGTTTGCACGTCTTGACCTCAAAGAAGTACTTGCAAAAGTAGAAGAACTTCATCCAAAGAAAGAAGAACCGGTGGAAGAAGCAAAAGAAGAAAATGTGATCGATATTGAAGCAAAACCGGAGATCACATTTGATGATTTTGGCAAACTTCAGTTCCAGGTTGGTGAGATCATTGCCTGCGAAGAAGTCAAAAAATCCCGTAAACTTCTCTGCTCTCAGGTAAAAATCGGCAGTCAGGTACGCCAGATCGTATCCGGCATCAAATCTCACTACAGTGCAGAAGAAATGGTTGGCAAGAAAGTTATGGTTGTAACAAACCTGAAACCTGCCAAACTTGCAGGAATCCTCAGTGAAGGAATGATCCTCTGTGCAGAAGATGCGGATGGAAACCTGTCCCTGATGGTACCGGAAAAAGAAATGCCGGCAGGTGCTGAAATCTGCTAAATGTATGATGGAGTTTGACAGTTGCTGCAAATGAAATTGCAATCCCCTGTGTATCGTGACAGCGAGCACGGGGGATTTTTGTAACCAAAAGCTTTTGCATTGCACTTGCAGAGACCTGTGTTTTACGGGTATACTGTAGATAATTGATATTGTAAATGACAGGCAGACACAGGACTAAGACTGCAGTGAAAATAATCAGCAGAAATTTCAGGAGGGAAAAGCCATGGCGAACGGATTTACACATTTTGATAAAGAAGGAAATGCAGTGATGGTGGATGTTTCCGGTAAAAGTGTCACTTATCGGACAGCATTGGCTACAGGTTATATTTCTGTAGGCCCCGAGATCATGACATGCGTTACAGAAGGAAATGTCAAAAAAGGTGACGTTCTCGGTGTGGCACGGGTGGCAGGCATTATGGGTGTCAAAAAAACCTCCGAACTGATTCCGATGTGTCATCCTCTTCCTGTTCAGAAATGCTCGATTGATTATGAGATAGATCAGAAACAAAACCGCATTCATGTGTTCTGTACCGTCAAGACAGAGGGAAAAACCGGTGTGGAAATGGAAGCACTGACGGGTGTTCAGGTTACATTGCTGACCATTTATGATATGTGTAAAGCAATCGACAAACATATGGTAATGTCAGAAATCCATCTGGTAGAAAAAACAGGAGGAAAAAGCGGAGATTTTCGTTTTGAAAATGAAATATGATAGATTGTTGTGGAAGAAATATTGATTATTTAAGAATTTCCGTGACGGACCGCTGTAACTTACGCTGTATTTACTGTATGCCGGAGGAAGGCATACGATTGACCGGACGTGAAAATATCCTGCAGGAGCCGGAGATTATCCGGATATGTCAGGTGATGGCTGAACTGGGTATCAAAAAGATTAAGATTACCGGTGGAGAGCCGCTGGTGAGACCCAGGATCCCGGTTCTTATCCGTCAGATAAAAGCAATTCCGGGTATTGAAAAAGTGACACTGACTACGAATGGAATCCTTTTGAAAAAACAGATGAAAGAACTGGCAGAGGCAGGACTTGACAGTCTGAATATCAGTCTGGATACGATTGACAGAGATGGATTTATAAAGATCACACGCAGAGATTTTCTTGACGATACTCTGGCCGGCATTGAAGAAGTAATGAAATATCCGGATGTGCAGTTAAAAATCAACTGTGTGCCATTGGGAATAGAGGAGCAGAATCTGTGTGAGATTGCAGAATTTGCCCACAAATATCCTGTACATGTCCGTTTTATAGAAATGATGCCGATTGGTTATGGAAGTTCCTTCACAGGAATGTCACAGGAGAAAATCGTCTCTCTTCTGGAAGAAAAATTTGGTACACTTATCCCATATGAGGGAGAACCTCTTGGAAACGGTCCGTGTAAGTATTATACTGTGGATGGATTTCAGGGAAAAATCGGCTTTATCAGTGCAATCAGCCACAAGTTCTGCAGTAAGTGCAACCGCATCCGTCTGACTTCACAGGGATATCTGAAGACGTGTCTGCAATATACAGCGGGACGTGATCTGAGAGCGGTGTTGAGAAACGACGGAACGGATGAAGAATTAAAAGAAATCATTAAAGCGGCACTGTCCGAAAAACCGGACGGACACCATTTCAGAGAAAAGGTAAAAGAGGATGATACAGAGAGTTTGTGTATGTCACAGATAGGAGGATGATGATGAAACGCGCAGCGATTATAACAGTAAGTGATTCCGGATACAGAGGTGAGAGGGAGGATTTAAGCGGTCCTGCAATCAAAGAAATTCTGGAAAGAGAAGGATATGAGGTGATTTCCATGGATATTCTTCCGGATGATCAGGTAATGCTTGCAGGAAAATTGCAGGAAATAGCAGATTCAGAAAAGGCGGAGCTGATCCTTACAACAGGCGGAACCGGATTTTCAGAGCGCGATGTCACACCGGAGGCTACAGAGGAAGTGATTGAGCGCAAGGTTCCGGGAATACCGGAGGCAATCCGCGCATACAGCATGACGATCACAAAACGTGCGATGCTGAGCCGTGCGACAGCCGGAATCCGTGGAAAGACACTGATTGTGAATCTTCCGGGCAGCCCGAAGGCAGTACGGGAAAGTCTGGAATATATCATAGATGCACTGGCGCACGGGCTTGAAATCCTGAGTGGTGAAGCACGTGACTGTGCACGCAAGTAGAAATATGAACAGCCTTCGGCAGAATCCGGATATGCGAAGAAGAATAGGTCATATCAGGCATGTTGCGTATTGGGCTGGAGGAATTGCCGGGGTATTTTTAACATAAGGGAGAATTGAGCTATGGGGAAAGTAATCGCAGTCTGCATCAGTGAAAAAAAAGGAACACAGAAACACCCGGTGCAGGAAGCAGAATTTATAGAGGACTGGGGCATCAAAGAGGATGCACATGCCGGTAAATGGCATCGTCAGGTCAGTCTTTTATCATATGATAAGATTGAAGCATTCCGTGCACGGGGCGCAGAGGTAGAGGACGGAGCATTCGGAGAAAACCTTGTTGTGCAGGGATTCGATTTTTCTGCGCTTCCAGTCGGAACAAGATTTCGATGCAACGATGTTGTGCTGGAAATGACACAGATTGGGAAAGAATGCCATCATGGATGTGCAATCTTTCAGAAGATGGGAGATTGTATTATGCCGCGGGAGGGTGTTTTTACAAAAGTACTTCATGGAGGAATTATCCGTGAGGGAGACGAATTTGTAATCGAGGAGACGAAAAACTGATGGAAACACCTATGATTTTTGAGACACATGCACATTATGATGATGAAGCTTTTGCACAGGACAGAGAGAATTTGCTTGCATCGATGCAGGAACATGGAATCGGGTATATTGTGAATGCATGTGCATCAATCGAGAGCCTGAAAGATACAGAAGAACTGATGGAAAAATATCCGTTTGTTTATGGTGCGTTCGGTATTCATCCGGACGATGCGGAAAAAATGACAGAGGAAACTCTGGAAGAAATCCGCCGGTTATCCCGTTTGCCAAAATCAGTGGCAATTGGGGAAATCGGTCTGGATTATTACTGGCACAAAGAAGAACACGAGCATGAAATCCAGAAGAAGATGTTTCTGGCACAGATGGAGATTGCGCGCGAAGAAAAGCTTCCATTTATGATTCACAGCAGAGAGGCGGCCAAAGATACGCTGGATCTGGTGAAGGATTGCATGAAAGGCGGTATGTACGGCGGTATTATCCATTGTTTTTCTTATGGAAAAGAAATAGCAGGAGAATATCTGGACATGGGACTGTATCTGGGAATCGGTGGTGTTGTCACATTTAAAAATGCGAAGAAACTGAAAGAAGTGGTTGCGTATGCGCCACTGGAGCAGCTTGTACTTGAGACAGACAGTCCATACCTGAGCCCGGAACCAAACCGCGGAAAACGCAACAGTTCGCTGAATCTGCCGTATGTGGCGGAGGCAATTGCACAGATTAAAGGATGCAGCGCGGAAGAAGTAATTGCAGTAACCGAAGAGAATGCAAAGAAATTGTTGTTACGGAAATAACATTCACAGTATCAATTACAGTTATATTAAAACTCCTTCCATATATCCGGTCACGGACAAATCAGGAAAGAGTTAAATTCTTAACAAAGATTTAAAACTACAATTCTCATTCGTCCCCAATGAGAGGCTTATAATTACCTGCAACTTGCGGATAGAAAAATCCCCTCCGGTGTCCGGTTTAAGACGCTTGAAGGAATTTGTAGAAGTACTTAAAGAATAAAATACTACGTTGCCCCGAAAAATGATGCTGTCTGAGCGAAGCGAGTTCATCATTCTTCGGGGCGTTTTTAGTAGGATTTTTTCTTGCTAGTACTTCTGAATTCCTGATTTGTCTACAAACCGGACATCGGAAGGGGATTTTTAAAATACATAATTGCAGCTAATTTTATTCTGCTCATTTATTCCTCATCCGAGTAGTCGCTGTAATCGGATGAGTCATCGTAATAATCTGAGTCATCGTAATAATCAGAGCTGTCGTCATAGTCTGAACTGTCATCAGAGTAATCTGAATCGTCACTGTAATCCGACTCATCTGAGCTGTCTGAACTATCATCTGAACTTCCGTCTGAGTTGTCACTCTGCGCATCTGATGCGCTGACAGACCAGATGTCATCTACATATTCACCATTAGAGTCAACCATATCACCGTCTGAATTAAAAGAAACATCAAGAAGATCCGTGTTGGTGGATGGTTTTACATTCAGGGACATGATCTCTTTAAAACGCGCCTGCAGATTTGCAAGGGTAAAGGAATCGTCTCCGAGTACTGTACGCAGTTCATGCTGTGCGGCAAGCTCTTCTGTGTAATCAGACAGCATATATGGGCTGAATACACCGGCATCTTTGTTGTAATGCATAACCATTGGTTTGACTTCTGCATCGGTGATTTCAATTGTAGTATTGCCGTCCTGTACCGTCTTCTGGATCGTAAAGCAGCCCATTCCCTCTAAAAGTGCATCGAAGGACTCCTGTGTAGAAACAAAGTTTCCGAGAGAATAGAAGATCAGCATACTGTGCCCCTCTTTGTCTGACATACGTCCATATGGCTGGAGTATATGCGGGTGGCCGCCGATTACGACATCTACACCCTGCTGCATCAGGAAAGTTGCCCATTCCTTTTCATATTCGGTAGGCATGGTTTCCATTTCTTTGCCCCAGTGAGCAACAAAAATCAGTACATCACTGTCTGCCTTTGCCTTTTCAATCATGGATGCTACTTTGTCTTTTTCGAAAATATCGATCATGTAATCTTTGCCGTCTCCGGCACCGGAGTTGTTCGTTCCGTATGTATAATCCAGAAACGCAACTTTAATGCCATTTACTTCGAGAGTTTTGACTGTATTGGCATCTTCTTCGGAATCATGGATACCGAGAACCGGAACATCCGGGTAACTGGTCTTCCAGAAATTCAGCGTTTGTGCCATATAATCATAGCCATAATCATCAATGTGGTTGGTTGCAGATTCGATGACATCAAATCCGGCATTGATCAGTGCGTCACCGACTTCCGTAGGTGTTGCGAAAGACGGATAGCCGCTGACAGCATCGTGTTCTGTCGTGAGAACTGTTTCCTGATCGACCATGGCAATGTCTGCTGCCTGAATCTCGTCTCTGACATTTTCATAGATTGCGTCATAGTTCCATGTACCGGAATCAGATTCACCTGACTGAATCAGAGAATCGTGGTACAGATTGTCACCAACTGCAATGACAGTAGCGGTGGAAACCTCCGGAGCTTTGGCCGCTTTTTCCGTTTCCAGTTTCTTCTGCTCGGCTTCTTTGGCAGCCTGATCTGCCGGCTTCTGGATGATCTGATAATCAAGTTGATGGAAAACAAAGACCAGAAGAATCATTACAACGATGGAACAGATCAGGCCGATACGCGAGTTGATCTGCTCTTTCAGATTAAGTGGGATGTTTTTGTTTTTTTTCATAATAAATTCCTTTGTGTATTTGCGAAGACCGTTTATATATGATTTTATATACAAAAAGGTCTGTGTTGTGTTCAATTCATTATTATAGCAAATAGATTCCGCTAAAGAAAGAATTAAGTTAAAAAAATAAACTGAAAAATGTTTTGTGATTCAAACAAACATCAGGTATAATAAAAAATATTAGCAGGCGAGGGCAGGAAGCAGAGGAGAGCGATATGAATTCGTATGAAACAGTAAACAGCATTCTGGTAAAAATGTTCAGAGATATTCTGGATATTGAAGAGCGGGCTCTGATTACATCAGAATACAAAGATATATCCGTAAATGACATGCATATTATGGAAGCAATCGGCATTCAGGAGCCGAAAAATATGTCTACCGTTGCGAAGGCAGTTTCTGTTACGACAGGGACTTTGACGATTGCGATTAACCATCTGGTCAAGAAGGGATATGTAGAGAGGACAAGAAGTGAAGAGGATCGGCGTGTGGTGCTGGTTTCCCTTTCTGAGAAAGGCGAAAAGGCATTTCTTCATCACAAGATTTTTCATGAAAAAATGGTGATGACAGTTCTGGATGGTCTCAATCCGAAGGAGACAGAGGATCTTACCAGAGCATTGCTGAAACTGCAGAACTTTTTTGACAGTTACGGTAACAAAGAAAAAAATTAAATTTATTACAGGAAACATGATGGGAGGTGCGCGCAGGCACCTCCTTTTGTTGCTTTTGCAGCCGTTCATTCATATATTTCTGAAGCACCGGGAACTGAACCGGCCCGATCTCAAGCAGATTCCGGTGAAAAACTTTCAGGTCAAAATCATCGTCCAGAGTATCTTCCCATTCTTTTTTCAGATCAAGGAAATTAAGACATCCCCAGCAATACTTCTGATAATTGGCAGGAGTTTCCACGATATACTGAAAAATTTCAGCTGCGACATGAGTATCTGTGATCCCGGAAAACTGAAGAAAACGGGCTGCCTGTGTTTCGCCCCAGCCATAATAATGTATGCCGATATCAAGAAGTGAATAGAGGCACAGATTGATCCGGCGGTTCAGCGCAACCAGCCTTGTATAGTCAGTGGCAGCAGGATCATCGAGATCACAGGCAGCATACTGATAGCCGTAAGATTCAATATAGGTGGCCCACCCTTCCACATAACCGGATGAGGTGATCAGAGTCCGGATAGCAGCCGGAAAAGTATTCTGGAAATAAATGGTCTGATAAAGGTGTCCGGGAAATCCTTCATGAGAAAGTGTGGCAAAAAGCTCCAGACTTGAAGTCTGATCAGCAGGGTTTATGTAAATGACATTTGGTGATCCGGTGTCAAGCGGCGGTGTCAGATAGAAGGCCGGACTCAAATAATCTTCCATGGATTTGTGTACGTAGCGTGTTTCAAATTCTGTCTCCGGCAGTTCGGGAAAATCATCGGATATCCGGTCACGCAGAACTCCAAGCATCTGTGCAGGTTTGTTTTTCGGAAGATCCAGTGAACTTTTTATTTTTCGAAGGAGAGAGGGCTGTTCTTTCAGCATCTGCTGAATCAGCTTCATATCCGCGCTGATCTGTTCGGTAAGACGGTTCTGCATGTCTTTGACGGCGGTCCAGGAGCCCACCTGACTGCGGAGCAGATAAAGGTAATATTCTTTTCCTTTCTGCATATGTGCAAGTCCCTGGCTGGGCCGACCGGAGCCCTGCAGGGTCAGAAGTCCCTGGATCAGCCGCTGATAGGCGGGGATTACTGTGTTCAGGAGGATTTCCCTGTGTCGGGCATTTAAAGTTTTCTGTTCTGCTTCGGAAATTGTACCAAACGCTTTTAATTTGTCAGCAAAAACATCCAGCATGTAGTTGGAATCAGGGTTTTTTATAAAGGACTGACACTGACTGACAATGCGTTTTAGTGTTGCATCACTCATAAAGTAACCGGCATCCGCTTTTTGTCGCTCAAAATCCAGAACACTATCAAAATAAGCGGGAACAGATGTGAGGAGATTGAGGTAATCTGCAATATCCTGTTCCTGATAAAATGCATATTCTGCAAGCAGGACAGGAAGCTGCGCCTGCATGCCGAGGCTGGGACTTAAGTATTCTTCCAGAAGATAAAAGTCGGTGGAACGCTGCATGGTTTTATAATACAGAAGGAGCATATCGAGAGTGATCTGATTTGCCTCAGAAAGTCCTGCCGGATCAAACGTCTGGAGTTTTTTCATAATTTCATCGTACCGGGAAATACTGTTGTCATCCGGAGCGGAAACTGTGCCAAGCGTTGGGGCGGGCCGCGTGATCTGCTGTTTTTCCGGATAAGCAATAGAATAGTGGAGATTCAGCATATTTCCGGATACTTCTTCACGGAAAAGCCGGTCTGTGTAAGTCTGAAAGGAACGCTCAGCAGAGCTTCCGCCGGTATTCAGATGTCCGAGAATCGTTCCGATCAGAAACACCATGCACAGAGCGCAGATGATCAGAAAACGGGAAGGATTTCTGCGAAAAGATATCTGCATAAACACCTCGATAGAGACTGCTTTTTACTATTTTATTGGAAAAAAAACGATTGTATGCTAAACTTAAATGGCAGCAACAGAGAAAGTGAGGCAGAATATTATGGAAAATATATATGATCTGGCGATTCTGGGAGCCGGTCCGGCAGGAATCTGCGCAGCTATTTATGCGACAAGAGCAAAATTAAATACGATCTGGCTGGATAAGAAGTTTGTACAGGGCGGACAGATCGTGGACACATATGAAGTAGATAATTATCCGGGACTTCCGGGGATCACCGGTCTGGATCTCGGGGAAGCGATGGCAGGTCATGCAGAAAAACTGGGAATGAAACCGCAGCGGGAGCCGGTTCGTTCTATCGAGGCAGAGCAGGGAATCAAAGTCATCCGCACGAAAAAAAATGAATACCGTGCCAAAGCAGTGATCATTGCCTGCGGGGCAACACACCGCCACCTCGGAATCCCGGGTGAAGAAGAACTGAGTGGCATGGGGGTTTCCTACTGTGCGACCTGTGATGCAGCATTTTTTCAGGACAGGACGGTTGTCGTAGTCGGTGGCGGAAACGTGGCGGTGGAGGATGCGATCCTTCTTTCACGTACCTGTAAAAAAGTTTATCTGGTACACAGAAGAGATGAGCTTCGTGCGGAGAAAATACTCCAGGAGAGTCTCTTTGCATGTAAAAACGTGGAGCTCATCTGGGACAGCATTCCATTGTCTATTGAAGGAACGGATAAAGTAGAGGCACTGAAGATCCAGAATAAAAAAACACAGGAAGAAAATTTCATTGAAACAGATGGTGTGTTTATCGCAGTCGGAATCGTTCCGGGAACAGAGAAATTCAAAGATCTGGTGAAGCTGGATGAAGCAGGATATATTGTGGCAGGAGAGGACGGAATCACCAGTGAACCGGGAATCTTTGCAGCAGGTGATATCCGTACCAAAAATCTCCGTCAGGTCGTAACTGCAGTCGCAGACGGGGCGAACGCAGTGGCTTCGGCACAAAGATACCTTCTTGATAAATAGTTTGAGTAGTCAGACAGTAAAGAGCTATAGTTTTAGGCAATTTGCGGAACTGTGGCTCTTTTGTTTTGCAAAAAAAGTCGAATAAAATCGAACAAATAGCAAATTGCACAAAGCGTGTCGAATAATGGGGAAAAATGTGGATAACGCGAAAAATGGTGTAAAAGTTATCCACACCTTAAAAAGGTTGAAAAATCGTTATATTTGAGTTATGCACAAAGTTATCCACATTATCCACAAAAAATTAATGTGGAATAAGTGATTTACATAAATAAATAAAAAACAAATGTTTTGGTTAATAATGATGAAATTAACAAATTCGAAAAAAAGATAGAAAAATCTATTGACTTTTTCATAGTGAAAATATTATTGAATTTTGCTTTCAAAAGAAAAATTTTGAACTTTCAAACTTTAATTGTCAGACAATAATGGCAATTAAAAAGTCCATCCGCGTAATTGCAGATGGACTTTTGTAAGTTACTTAAGAAGTCTGTTTCATTCGTTTAATAACTTTCAGACGTGTGAATTCTTCTCGCTCTTTTTCCTCAAGCGCATTCTGGATATCCTTTGTCAGTGCCTCGTATTTCGGAATCGTGATGTTCTTTAATGCATTGGCACGTTTCTGGGTCTTCTTGATGTTGGCCGCAAGACGGATCGCTGCGTTTTCGATGCCTGCGAGCTGGATGGAAAGCTCTTTTACCTTTTCGAAGGCGGCTTTTGCTTCATCCAGAGAAGCTTTTGTGCTGTAGTAGGCATAAGTCGGGGTGTTGGTAAGCTGCTCTTCGTATTCGACGAGCGGAATCTCCGTACCCATAACGCTTCGTGTTTTGATCCGAATGGAATCCTCAAGAGGAACGGTGTAGGAAACCTGCTGTACAAAGGCAATACCCATTTCCATGTTGGCTTTCTGAAGAGCTGCATAGGCGGCACGGAAAGTCACATCAATCTGTGACTGGATATCCTTTGCCTGGTCGATCAGCTCCATCATTTCGCGGATCAGGATATTTCTTTTTTTATCCATCAGCTCAAATCCCTGACGGGAGAGCGCGAGGGAATTCTTGGCAAGAATTAGATTTCCCTTAGTGGGGAAGGTATTTGGATCCATAAAGCCACCTCCCCTTAACGTACGGTTTCTTTATAGTATTTGTTCAGGATCTTTGTATCAATTCGGTCAAGTTCATCCTTCGGAAGAAGTCCGAGGAGTTCCCAGCCTTTGTCAAGTGTCTCTGTAATACTGCGATTTTCGGTTTCGGACTGTCCGACAAACTCTGCCTCGAAAGCTTTACCAAAAACAAGATAACGCTTGTCGATCGGGGAAAGTTCATCTTCACCGATAACGGAAGCAAGTGCTCTTGCATCACCTACTTTTGCGTAGCAGGAGAAGAGCTGGTTGGCGACATCCTGATGGTCTTCACGTGTGAATCCTTCACCGATACCATCCTTCATCAGTCGTGACAGAGAAGGAAGAACGTTGATCGGCGGGTAGATTGCCTGTCCGTGAAGCTGACGGTCAAGAACGATCTGGCCCTCGGTGATGTAACCGGTAAGGTCAGGAATCGGGTGTGTGATGTCATCATTTGGCATGGTCAGAATCGGAATCTGTGTAACAGATCCGGTACCTCCCTGTACGATGCCGGCACGCTCATACAGTGTTGCAAGTTCGCTGTAGAGATAACCCGGATAACCTTTACGGGAAGGAATCTCACCTTTCGAGGAGGAAACTTCACGCATCGCCTCGCAGAAGGAGGTGATATCGGTCAGGATAACAAGGATGTGCATGCCTTTTTCGAATGCCAGATATTC
Organism: uncultured Blautia sp.; assembly: GCA_934371915.1. Taxonomy (GTDB): domain Bacteria; phylum Bacillota; class Clostridia; order Lachnospirales; family Lachnospiraceae; genus Blautia_A. Next base: position 114,532 of record CAKROE010000001.1, read on the forward strand.
AGCTGCCGTAAGTGCGATCTTCGGAGTCAGAAGTCGTTCAACGACCGGGTCGTTTGCCAGATTCAAAAACATGACAACGTGGTCGGAAGCACCGCTTTCTTCGAAGGTACGGCGGAAAAATTCTGCGACATCGTATTTGACACCCATAGCAGCGAATACGATTGCAAAGTTATCATCAGAATCACCGCCGAGGGAAGCCTGCTGTACGATCTGTGCAGCCAGTTTGTCGTGCGGAAGACCGTTTCCTGAGAAGATAGGAAGCTTCTGTCCACGGATCAGGGTGGTCAGACCGTCGATTGCAGAAATACCTGTGTTGATATAGTTTCGCGGATATTCACGTTTGACCGGATTCAGCGGAAGGCCATTGATATTGAGGCTTACTTCCGGTGTGATATCGCCCAGTCCGTCGATCGGCTGTCCGATACCGTTGAAGGTTCGTCCGAGGATTTCCGGAGAGAGTCCGATCTCCATAGGATGGCCGGTCAGACGTGTGTGGGTATTACCGAGGGACATATTATCTGTTCCCTCGAATACCTGAATAACTGCTTTGTCTTCATAAATTTCAATGATACGACCGATTTTCTGGGTTCCGTCATCCATGCGGAATTCTACGATTTCTTCGTAGGAAGCATTTTTGACACCTTCCAGAACTACGAGAGGGCCGTTTATTTCACTTAATCCTAAATATTCGATTGCCATAAATCTCGTTCCCCCTGTCAGCCGTTTTTCTCTAATACTTTGTTGTAAAATTCATCGATGTCTTTCTGATACTGATCAAATCGGTCAAGCTGATCATTCGGTACATCATATTTGATGGAAATGATACGTTCGAAGATATTGTCTTCTTTCAGTACGGAAACCGGCATGCCGCGGTTGATGAGGGCTTTTGATTTCTCATACAGATACAGGATGATCTCCATCATCTTGAATTGTTTTTCCATTGGGACACAGGTGTCTTCCTGATGGAAGGCATTCTGCTGAAGGAATCCGAGTCGGATGACACGGGCAATCTCCAGCGTCAGTTTCTGATCATCCGGAAGAACGTCACTTCCGATCAGTTTTACGATCTCCATCAGAGAACTTTCCTGATTAAGGATCGCCATGATCTGATTTCGGTCTGCTACAAATTTCGGTGATACGTGATCGCGGTACCATGGGGTCAGATCTTCGAGGTATTCACTGTAACTGGTCAGCCAGTGGATAGCCGGGAAGTGTCTTGCATAGGCAAGAGATTTATCAAGTCCCCAGAAGCAGCGGACAAAACGTTTGGTGTTCTGCGTAACCGGTTCGGAGAAGTCACCACCCTGTGGAGAAACGGCACCGATGATAGATACGGAACCCTCTGTACCATTGAGGTTCTGCATCATGCCGGCACGCTCATAAAATGCGGAAAGCTTCGATGCAAGGTAAGCCGGGAAACCTTCCTCGGCAGGCATTTCTTCCAGACGTCCGGAGAGCTCACGGAGAGCTTCTGCCCAACGGGAGGTAGAGTCTGCCATGATTGCTACGTCATAACCCATGTCACGGTAGTATTCTGCAAGTGTGACACCTGTGTAAATGGATGCTTCACGTGCTGCAACAGGCATGTTGGATGTGTTGGCGATCAGCGTGGTACGGTCCATCATAAGGTTACCGGATTTCGGGTCGATCAGTTTACTGAAATCTTCGAGAACCTGGGTCATTTCGTTTCCACGTTCTCCGCAGCCGATGTAAATGATGATATCTGCATCGGACCATTTTGCAATCTGGTGCTGTGTCATGGTTTTTCCTGTACCGAAACCGCCCGGAACAGCAGCTGTACCGCCCTTTGCGATCGGGAACAGAGTATCAAGGATACGCTGGCCGGTGACAAGCGGAACGCTTGCCGGGTAACGTACATGAGTAGGCCTCGGGATACGGATCGGCCATTTCTGTGCGAGCGCGAGGTCTCTGGTGCTTCCGTCGCTAAGCTGGATGGTCACGATCGGCTCCAGAATAGTGTAATCTCCGTCAGGAGCAGCTTTGATAACGGTACCTTCGGTGATGGTTGGCGGTACCATAGATTTATGAAGGATAGAAGCGGTTTCCTGTGTTTCGGCAATGATCATGCCGGGACCTACAACGTCTCCTTCTTTTACAGTAATGTGTGTGTGCCATTTTTTTTCTGTATCAAGAGAATCTACGCTGACACCACGGGAAATATATTTTCCGGAAGTTTTTGCAATTTCTTCCAGAGGACGCTGGATACCATCAAAAATATTGTGGATGATACCCGGTCCGAGAAGTACGGAAATAGCATCGCCGGTACCGATAACGGTTTCGCCCGGACGAAGTCCTGTTGTTTCTTCGAATACCTGAATGGTAGTCATGCCTTTTTTCAGACCGATGACTTCGCCGACAAGATGATCTTTGCCAACATAGACCATTTCGGAAATCTTGAATCCGGAGTCACCCTTCAGATAGATAACAGGACCGTTGATGCCATAAATAATACCTGTTTTATTCATGGGTCATTCCTCCGTCAAATTTGAATTCTTTGCGCATGGCATCGAGATTGGCTGCAAATGAATTGTCAATCAGGATATTTTTGTGCGGGATCTCTGCACGGATACCGCCGATGAAATTTTCTCCGGAGACCTGAAGTGAAATGCCGGTCTTCTGAGTAAGCGCATCCAGACGTTCTCTGTCAGTGCTGGAAAGGAAAATATGAATCTCATCATTTTCGGCAAAATCCTGAGCTTCTTTGATTTTCCGGCAAAGATATGTTTCATATTCGGAAGTTGACATAAAGTCTCTGATTTTGGTGCTCACTTCGCCAAAAAGAGCTTCTTTCAGTTCTTCCTGCTTTTTGGACCAGTCTCTTTTGAGAGTGATCTGTTCGGCGGAAAGAGCTTTGTTGACTTCACGACGGACATGCTCTGTTTCGGCTTTTACTTCTGCTTCTGCATTCTGGCGGCTGAGCTGTCTGTGCTCTTCAAGCTTTTCGGAAAGCAGCTTTTTATGTTCCTGAATCGCCTGCGCTGCATCTTCACGGGCTTCTTCAAGGGAAACCTCATAAAAATGCTGCAGCTTTTCGTCAATTGTCATGATAGTGTTACCTCCTGCCTACAATTTCAGTCCGATTGCTTCATTAACATATGAAGTGATAAAATCCGGTTTACGGCCGGTTCCGTGTCTGTCAGGAATTTCAATGATCAGGGGCGTTTTGTGATGCAGACGAACTTCATCGATGATTTCGGGAAATTCTCTGCCGAATTTTTCGGTCAGAAGGATGATTCCGATCTCCTTATCGGAGATTGCCTGTTCGAGGGCATTTTTCAGTTCGTTGCGTTCGTGAATGACAACACCCTCCACACCTGCCAGACGCATGCCTGTGTAGGTATCAATGTTATCACTGATCAAATACATTTTCATAGAGAGTGCTCCTTAAAGCTTACCAAGGATCATAAAGGAAATGATCAGACCGTAAAGTGCGATACCTTCTGCCATAGCTACGAAGATAATGGATTTACCGAAAAGAGATCCGTCTTCGCTCAGTGCGCCAAGAGCTGCGCTTGCGGAGCTTGCAACGGCAATACCGGAACCAAGACCGGAAATACCTGTAACAAGAGCTGCACCGAGATAGCCAAGACCTGTAGCAAGTCCGTCAGCAGAAGAGCCGGCAGCCTGTACGCTTGCAGTACCAGCGAAGCTGACTACGGTTGCGACAAGAAGTACACCGAAGAACATAAAACAGTTGGCGATCAGAGATTTTTTGTAACGTTTTTTGCTCTTTTCACCGAGGAAAAAGTAACCAAAAGGTACGATAATGCTGAGAATCATTGCAATTGCAGTTGTAATCTGAATAATCATGTTCATGATAATATCCTCCTGATATAAAAATGTAGGGTTATTAGGTGGGCTTTGCCCGTATATTTATTTCTGCGCGCTTTTACGTAACGCTTTCATAAATGGCTGGAACTCACGGCCGTTGCCTGCATAGAAACGGCTGAAGATCTCATAGTACTCCAGACGGAGAACCTGAATACCAACGATCAGACCTTCCATTGCACACACGAAGATATTGCCGAGTACGACAACGATCCAGTTTGGGCTGCCTCCGTTGGTAGCACCGGCAAGCATAAGTACGACTTCCATCATTGCTGCGTGGCTTACGGCAAATGCGCCGATACGCAGGAAAGAAAGTGTATTGGAAAGGTAGCTGAGCAGCACTTCAAATAATTCGAAGAAACTCTGTACGAAGAACATACCTTTCTGCTCCGGGAAGATCTCAGATTTCTTTTCGACGAGGTTTGTAAGAGGCTCCTTGAGGAACATGAGCAGGAGCGGCACTCCAAACATCACGACAAGAACAGCAGTTGCCGGAAGCTTTTTGCCGGAGATAAAGAGTCCGACAGTCAGTACGATCGAACCGTAAAAAACAAGTCCGGCCACGGCATTACTGTCAAACCAGGCCTTTTCGGTATCTTTGTTTCGGATGGAATTGATGATATTGAATATCATACAGATCAGAATGATAAACATTCCGAAACCGATGGCGATAACAAAAACTGCATTCAGTCTTCCGACCAGCGGTACGTCCATCATCTGGTTCATAGGTTTCAGCCATATGGCTTTCAGGACATCTTCGAAACCGAAGAAGCTGCCGTACATGAAACCGAAAAATACGGAAAATACACCGGCGCAGCTGATAATTCCTGCAAGATCCATATGTTTGGTTTTGTAAAGGAACAGACCGCCGAGGAAAAGAATCAGTCCCTGGCCGACGTCACCGAACATAGCTCCGAAAATGAAGGAATACGTGATAGCAACAAACCATGTAGGATCCATTTCATTGTAGGCAGGAAGTCCATACATTTTTACATACATTTCAAAAGGTTTGAAAAGCTTTGGATTCTTAAGCTTTGTAGGCGGCTTTTTCTTTGCGGGAGCCTGCTGGTCTTCCATGAGACAGAAGATTTTTTCATCGTTCTGAATATCCTTCTGGAAAGCAAGTGCATCCTTTTCGGTCATCCAGCCGCACAGAATATAGAAGGTGTTGGTGTCACCATGTGTGCAGGCAGCCAGTTTACGGATGTCAAAACTTCTGGAGCAGGTTTCAAGAGCGGCTTTTGCGGAAGCAATTGCAGAGCTGCTGTCCTCGAGGAATTTCTGGTAGGCTGCTTTGTTGGCATCGAGACCTGCGTGAATCTCACGATGTCTGCGGTCCAGCTTTTCGAAGGCTTCTGCGGCGGTTCCATGGTATTCATCAGGAATAAAGATCCGCTCAAAATGCATGGATGAATATACAGCATGTACTTTGTGAGCCTGATGCTCCGGTACAAAATAAACACCGTAGGTATATAATTCATCTTCTCCGCATTTGATAAAAAGAGTATCCAGATTGTCGTAGATGTATTTCTCGAATTTCTGGAGATACTGCTTTTCGATACGTCCGAAACGATAGTGGATATATTTGAAGTTCAGGATCTGTGATACATCAAAATCCAGATTTCTAAATGGACGGATAATTTTCAGAGAGTCGACCATTTCAGCGTGTTCTGACTGGAGACGGGATTTCTCGGCATCCAGCTCCTGCGCTTTGTTCCGGAGATTCTGAACAGTTTTAAGGGCTGTTTCTACGGTCATATCGCTGACAACTGCCTTTTCAGGTACTTTCAGCTGTTCGTAGAAACTGTCGATCACATTCAGATGATCTTTGTAAGGATTAATCTCCAGAAACGGCGACAGATTCGCGACTTCAGTGAGCTCTGCAAGGGCGTTTTCCAGATGAATCTCATATCTGGAAAGGTAGGTTTCCGTCATTCTGTCAATATCCGCTTTTGGCCCGGTGATGCTTAAAAATTTCATTTTTTCAATCATGATTTTATCCTCCGGGGTGGTTAATTGTTACGAATATACTGCATTGCTTCGTCCGGTGCCACACCATAACGGATACATTCAATGGCAATGGTCAGACGATTTACTTCATGCTCCTTGTGATACATGTAGGAATAGAGCATTGCGACAGAATAAGGATCGCGTCGTGCCTCTTTTTCCAGGGTGCTGCGGAGCATATAATTATAAAATTCTTCGAGATTGTGCGCGGAAAGATGTTCGTATTTTTTTCCGTAATAAGTTTTGCGGAAAAGCTGCTGTGATTCTTCATAGGTTGCAGCTTCAACGATCGCGCGGATCTCTTCTTTTTTCAGTTTATAGTTCATCGGAATCAGCAGAGCATAAATATCTGCCGGCACCATGCTGAAGTAGCGCTTTGAACGAAAGATAAACTGAAGGTTCAGCATATCGAATTTTTCACCGTAGGCCTTTGTGATCTGTTCGAGATCTTTGCCTGAAAAAAGTTTCCCGCGGACTTTCCATATCAGTGAAAAATAATATAGATCCAGAGCCATTCCGTAATCAAAAAGAAGTGCGGTATCGTGGTTCTGTATCTGAGAAAGTGGACTGTAGAATTCGTTTCCTTTAAGGGCATTGATGAATTCATCCATCGTTTTGCATGCGGTAAGTGCATCCAGATCGAGGTTGGAATGCCGACGGAAGAACTCCCGGTAAGGAGAAAGGTCGACAGGGTCTGTATCACGGTGGTCAAACAGGTTGGTCATAAGCTCTTTGAGAACACGGATCTCATATCGTCTGGAATACAGATCGAGGAATTTTCGCTGTTCGGAGCTTGCAAACTGATAGATTTTTGAAAAATCATTGAAAATAGATGCTTTCAGTAATTTTTCAATCTGACCGCGGTGCAGGGAGTTTTCATCAAGTGATGCCCATGCTTTGGAATACTCCGGTGTCCGCTTGAGCCATGCGGCGGCATGTGATGTACTTGTAAACTGAAGCATTTCCTGAATCTGGTCTTCGGTGATCAGCTTACTCTGCATGGCGCGGATCTTTGTGGAGATTCCGCTGTAGGAAAGGAGTTTTCCCATGTCAGATCACTCCTTTCATCGTTTTAGAAGTTGTTGGAATAGGTCTTCCGAAAGCTGCTGGTGATTTTCCTTGTAATAGACATCCAGATCGGCAAGGTGCTGCTCTGTTTGCTGGCGCAGAGCGGTCAGTTCCTGCTCCTTGCGAGATTCCAGACTGTCCCGAAGTGCCTGTATCTTGCGGTTTGTTTCCTGTTCCAGTTCCAAATCAAGGTCCTTACACTGCTGTTCCATTTCGGCTGAAAGGGCTGCTTTGGTTCTGTCGGCATCTTGCATGATGCGCTGCGCTGTGATTTCGATTTCAGATAACTTTTGAAGTATCTGCTCCATATTCACCCTCCTTTTCTATGTTTTTTTGGAACTTTATCATATAATACACCTTCTGTTAAAAAAATACCATAAAAAATTGCACAATAAAGGGTAAAAGACTTACTGTAAAATAGTTGATTTTTGATACTGTGAACAGAGCCTGCAGGTCTCGCTGTATAAAAACAGGAATTATGCTTGCCCGATATGAAGGAAACGTGTATGATAATAAACATATTCAACAGGACGGAGAAATAATTTATGAGATTAAGAAATATACCAGGAGCCAAAGATGCCATCACAGAAAGCCCTTATGTAGTACAGAATCCGGCAGAATGTAAGGGGAAATGGGCGCAGGTGTTTACACAGGAGCAGCCGATTCATATTGAAGTAGGAATGGGCAAGGGTCGTTTCCTTATGGATATGGCAAAACTGCATCCGGAAATCAATTATATTGGAATCGAGATGTACGACAGCGTACTGCTCCGCGCACTCCAGAAGAGGGAAAAGATTGAAGAAGCGGGAGAGAAGCTTGATAATCTGAAATTTATGTGTGTGGATGCGAGACTGCTTCCGGAGATTTTTGAAAAAGGTGAGATTCAGCGTATTTATCTGAATTTCTCTGATCCATGGCCAAAGGCACGCCATGCAAAGAGAAGACTGACTTCACGGGAATTTCTTGCACGTTACAGTCAGATCCTTCCGGATGGGGCGACCGTAGAGTTCAAGACAGACAATAAGGGTCTGTTTGAGTTTTCACTGGAAGAAGTAAATGAGAGTGAAGGCTGGGAGCTGCTTGCGCATACCTTTGACCTGCATCATCAGGAAGACATGATGGAAGGCAATGTCATGACGGAATATGAGGAGAAATTTTCTTCTATGGGAAACCCGATCTGTAAGCTGATCGCAGTTCTTCACGAATGATCGGTTTGTTATTGGGACATTGAAGAATATATATATAACAGGAAAGCGCGAAACGTGTGGCGGACAGGAAGATATAGATCCTGCCTGCTGCACGTTTTTTTGAATTTAACATATAATATAGGAAGATTTGCATTTCGGGATGGATTTCTATGGCACAAAAAAGATGCAACTGCCGCATACATGCTCTTATGGTACAGTTCTTTTATGAACACAGGTGTCTGGATGGCTGCTTCCGCAAAGTCCGCAAAAGTGCGGATGAATTATGCAAAATACTGGATTGTATGTCGTCACCAAAACCGAAAGATAAGGAAAAAAAGAAAAAAAAATAAAAAAACATAAAAAATTATAAAATTTTTCTTGACTTTTTGCCGGGGCTTTCATATAATAGTTTTTGCGTCAGGGAAATCCTGAACGAACAATTTCATAAACATGCGCTTTTAGCTCAGTTGGTAGAGCACCTGACTCTTAATCAGGG
>CAKROE010000002.1 GCA_934371915.1 uncultured Blautia sp.
ATCCCATATACTGTGATCTCAAATCCGAAAACCGTAAACGACTTATTCATCCCCTCAAAGTAAGCGCTGATATTAGGAAATCGAATTGAAAGATTCATAAAACACCTTCCCTTATTCCGGATCTTAAACAAGATCCTTTATCTGTGATCCATTATACGTTGAATCTGAAGAGTATTACATCGCCATCCTGAACGATATATTCTTTACCTTCCATACGTACAAGGCCTTTTTCTCTTGCACCTGCATAGGAACCGCAGTCAAGAAGATCCTGATAATTGACAACTTCTGCCTTAATAAATCCTCTTTCAAAGTCTGTGTGGATCTTGCCTGCTGCCTGTGGTGCTTTCGTTCCGGTTTTGATCGTCCACGCACGTGTCTCATCTTCTCCGGATGTCAGAAAGCTCATCAGTCCCAGAAGACTGTAGCTTGCTTTTACCAGTTTCTCAAGACCGGATTCCTTCAATCCGAGGTCTTCGAGGAACATTTTCTTTTCGTCATCATCCAGCTCGGAGATCTCTTCCTCAATCTCTGCACAGATTACGAATACTTCGCTCTTCTGCTCTGCTGCGTATTTTCTTACTGCCTGTACATGAGCGTTGGACTCACCGTCATCTGCCAGGTCATCCTCACTTACATTTGCAGCATAGATCACCGGTTTCCATGTAAGAAGGTTGTATGTTCCCATCCAGCCCTCTTCATCCTCAGTTTCAAGCTCCATGGTGATCGCCATGTTACCGTCTTCGAGATGTTTCTTGACTTTCTGAAGGAAATCAAGCTCTTTGGCAGCTTCCTTATCCATACGTGCAGTCTTGGTTACTTTTGCAATTCTTCTCTCAAGAATTTCGATATCAGAGAAGATCAGCTCAAGGTTGATCGTCTCAATGTCACGCAGCGGATCAATACTTCCGTCTACATGAATGACATTCGGATCTTCAAAGCAGCGTACTACATGTACGATTGCATCTACTTCACGGATATTTGCAAGGAACTGGTTACCGAGACCTTCACCCTTGGAAGCCCCCTTTACCAGGCCTGCGATATCAACAAATTCGATAACAGCCGGTGTCACCTTTTTAGAGTGGTAAAAATCTCCGAGCAGTTTCAGTCTTTCATCCGGAACAGTAACCACGCCGACGTTCGGATCGATGGTACAGAATGGATAGTTTGCGGATTCTGCGCCTGCTTTTGTCAGTGAATTGAACAGTGTACTTTTGCCTACGTTTGGCAGTCCTACGATACCAAGTTTCATTTTCTATATTTCTCCATTTCGTATTTTATTATTTAAAATTTATACTCACACAATTTTATCACACACCGGAAAAAAAGTCCATATCTCCCTCTTGTCCGGATCTCAGTCTTCTTTAAGAATAAACTTACGTATGATCTCCGCCACACCGTCATGATTGTTGTCATGTTCGGTAACATAATTTCCATATTCCGCAATACCCGGATATGCATTACACATAACGGCACCGACATGAGCAGCCTTCAGCATTTCAATGTCGTTCTGCGCATCCCCTGCCGCAACGGAATTTTCGATCGGTACGTCCACATAATCACAGAACCATCTGACCGCAAAGCCTTTTGAAATACCTTCCGGTACGATTTCCTGATAACGGTCATTTGAAAAGAAGCTCTGCACTTTTCCGGCCAGCGGTGCGATGACCTCTCTCTGGAATTTCAGATTTTTCTCTCTTTCTTCGCTGGTAGTAAGTGCAATAAGTTTATAGGGATCTTTCGGCACTACTTCCTCTGCGCTCGCCACGATTTTATACGGAAGCCGGTTGACTGCAGCATACTGCCTTAACTCTTCCGTTTCTCTGACACTGAGAATTTCCGTATCATTGTATCCCTGAATATGCAGGTCGCGTTTCAATGCTTCGTTTATAATATCAACCGCTATTTCCTTCGGAAATGTTTTGCCGTAAACTGTTTTTTCATGATATGGATCATATATCTGCCCACCATTGAAGCAGATCACATAACAGCCGTCCCTGACAAGTCCCGCTTTCGCTGCGCAGACCCGTGCGCTTGCAAGAGGTCTTCCCGTACAGACCACGATTTTGTGTCCCTTTGCAAGAGCCTCATCGATTGCTGCCTGATTTCCCGGTGTAACCTCTTTTGCATCGTTTAATAATGTTCCATCCAGATCTGTAAATAAAACTCTAGTACTCATTCTTTCAAATATCCCCGTATCTTTTCTTCATTCATCTGTTCACCTATGATGATTAACACATCCTGTCCTGCTTCCAGTGAATGCATCGTCAGCTCATGGGCCGTCGCATTCAGCTCCTGCCATGCATTTCCGTCTTTCAAAAATCCCTTGATGCGGAAAACCTGTCCGCATTCCGGATCCTCGAAAATTTGCCTTACTGCTTCTTTAGCTTTCATCAGAGAAATCCCCTCGTCCATCAAAAACAGTGACTGGAAAATTTCGTCCTGCTCTACATACATTTTTTCATAATCTTCGACCTGATAACCGGATTCCGAGATTTTTTTGTAATCTTTTTCGGTAAAATCTTCCCAAGTCTGACAAACCACTTCATCTTTCAAAACTCTTTTACAGTGAATTTTCTCCAAAGCGCGGTTGATATGCGCAACCGTTGCCCTTATCTGTTCCTCCGATGCCTGCGGTGTACGGCTCAGCAAAATACAGCCTGCATTTGCCGCCTCCGATGCAAGAATATAATCCGCGCCTTCTGAAAGTTTTTCTTCCAGACACGCATCCACCACAGTAATGACATTTCCGATCTGATACCATTTATCAAGCGGTTCTTCGTGCAGTGCATCAAAAAAATCATCAACATCAAAGATTCCGGACGGTTCGATCAGCACACGATCATATCCGCACATTCCCATAGCAATAAGCTTTGTGCGAAAACGTCTCCGGTAACAGTCTTTATCGCATCCGCCTGCAACCATTTCCAGTTCGCAGTTTTCACCTTCCAGTTCCCGAAGGAGCATCATATCTACATTGATCGCGCCAAAATCATTTTCCAGTATCCCGATATTCTGTCCCTGTTTCATCAGGTAACGTGCGTATTTTTTTATAAATGTCGTCTTTCCCGATCCGAGAAATCCCGTGATCAGATCTACCTTTACCATAGCATGCCTCTTTCTCTGTTTCTCATTATATCCTTATCTCTTCCCGGATCTTTTCGGCAAATATCCGGTGACCATCCTCCGTAAAATGCACACCATCATAAATAACCGGGATCTCCCATCCGCTTGCATCTGTAAAAGCGACACCAACACGGCGAGCGATCCTCTGATATTCTTTCCCGAGATTACGGGATTCCGCAAGAAGTTCCAGACGATCTACCCATGCTCCCTCCTGCATCGCGGGAGGGGCGATCAGCCGAAGTTTCATTTTGCGGCTCGCAAGCCCTGCTTCTTCCATAAGCCGTTTCAGGAAACGTTCCATACGTTTCGCCACATCGACAGCCGTAAAATCCGGATTTTCGAGCAGATCATTGGTTCCCAGCATTACCCAGAGCCATACCGAATTCGGCCGTCGGTGCCAGTCACGCACCTGGTCACAGGCAAACTTCACCGTACTGACCGTATGTGGAATACTTCTTCCGTTTACTCCCTGATTCTCAATTTTCCATTCTGTTTCTGCATCCAGGATCCCGGTCCAGCGTACATCCTTCGGATATCGCCCCTCCATCTGGTCATGCGGATCATAACCATATGTATTTGAATCTCCATAACAGATAATTGTTCCCGGCATATTCTCCCTCTTTTCTTAGCGGGTCACCCCAGCTGTCTTCCCAGTATTTTTAATTTTTCCCGCCGCTTGCGGTAATCCGGCAGTTCTTTTTCGACTACTGCCCAGAAACGCGGCGAGTGATTCATCTCTTTGCGGTGCGCAAGTTCATGAACAACCACATAATCCAGAAGTTCCGGCGGCATCAGAACCAGTTTCCAGTTAAAATTCAGGTTTCCGGCCGAACTGCAGCTTCCCCATCGGGTCTTCTGCTCCCGGATCGTAATACGGTTATACGTAACTCCCATGCGCTTTGCAAAATATGCTGTACGCTCCGGAAAAATCTCCTTTGCCCGTAGTATACCATCCCGCCGTTCTTCTTCTGTAATGACATGCACCTGTTCCCTGTATTTTTTAACTTTTTTCTGCTGCATCCCGATCCAGTCTTCATGCTCTGCCACAAATTTTTCTATCCTGTACTTTGCCAGGCGAAGCGGTGCTCGAACGACCACGCTGCCATCCGGTTTTACCTGAATCGTGAGTGATTTTCTTCCGGAACGTATCAGTTCGTATTCTGTCAAATCTTTCTCCACTCCGTTCTGTCATCAGTCTCTTGTCATCAGCATCAGGAGAGACTTCCCGTCAAACGACACAACTGCTTCCTCCGCCTGGATCTCATTGCTGACAGTAAGACCACTGTCCGAAACTCTGAGATGATAGTGATCTAACGGATACTTAAATCCCACAAGCGTCAGTCCCGGCATATCTCCCTCAATAGAAAAGAATGACACATATTTTCCAAACTGTTCCTTTTTCTTAAGTACTGTACCACTCTCAATCAATCTCATATAATTCCACTGATCGATCAATGTAATCTCCGTACCCCGCTCTCTGCCAAGCACCAGCAGTCCGAAATTTGCCAACAGATGATCGATCCGATTACCGGTCGCTCCAAAAATCGTGATGTTTTTCGCCCCTCTGTCAATTGCAAAATTCACTGCAGACTGTGTATCAGAATCATCTTTTTCCGGTTTCAAACGTACGGTCTCCGTCTCTTTCAAAGTATTCAGATACTCTTCTCCGGCAGATGAAAGACTGTCAAAATCTCCGACCGCTACATCCGGCACCCAATCCGTTCCGATAAAAAATTCCACGCCTTTATCTGCTGCGATCAGGCATACATTTTCTTTTTTATTTTTCTGTAAAAAATCGAGGGCAAAATCTCTCTGGATATTGCCCCCGCTTACGATGATCACATCTTTCATATTGTTCCTCAATCGATCTTTTCACTGATCTCTTTCATTTTTTTCTGGATCTTATGTACATTGGACTCCAGATCACCGTTAAATACATAAGAACCTGCAACAAGAACATTTGCCCCTGCTTTCATAGCAGTTTCAATCGTTTCATCATTGATTCCGCCATCAACCTCTATATCCACCTTCATCTCTTCTCTGTCAATGATTTCTTTCAGTTCTTCAATCTTTTCTGTACATTCTGTCAGATATTTCTGACCGCCAAATCCAGGCTGAACAGTCATGATCAGTACCATATCCACGTCTTCCAGAAGGTGGCTGATATCATTTACCGGTGTAGCAGGCTTAATGGATACTCCGACCTTTACGCCCGCATCTTTGATCAGTTCAATTGCCCTTTCAAGATCCTCACAGGCCTCTGCATGTACTGTGATAGAATCTGCTCCACAGTCTACGAAATCCTGAATATAACGCTCCGGCGCCGAGACCATCAGATGCACATCAAAAAACATATTGGATTCTTTACGGATTGATTTGATCACCGGCATTCCGAATGAAATACTCGGAACAAAATCTCCATCCATTACATCAATGTGAAGCCATTTGACTCCGGCCCTTTCGAGAGTCTGAATCTGTTCTCCCAGACGGTTAAAGTCTGCGGACAAAATTGAGGGGCACAATCGATACTCCATTTAATATCTCCTTTTCTCTTTCAATTCTTCATATAAACTAAGATAATCTTCATATCGGATACGGCTGATTTTTCCGTCCTCGAGAGCTTCTTTTACTCTGCATCCCGGTTCATGGATATGCCTGCATCCCTGAAATCTGCATTCTTCATCGTATTTTCGAAACTCCGGAAAATAGTCTTTCAGATCCTGTTCTTCCATATCTGTCAGATACAGGGAAGAAAATCCCGGTGTATCCATAAGAAACGTATCTTCTCCGACAGGAATGACCTGTGAGTGGCGTGTCGTATGACGTCCTCTTTTCAGTTTCTTACTGATTTCCCCCGTCTCCATCTGTACATCACCCTGCAAAAGATTGGTCAGTGATGATTTTCCGACTCCGGACGGCCCGGCAACTACAGTTGTCTTTCCTTTCAGGATCTCATGAATCTCCTCCAGGCCTTCTTTTTCGAGGGCACTGGAAAGGATCACATGATAACCGCAGTTTCTGTAAGTTTCATAAAGTTCTGTCACTTCCTGCTCCGACGCAAGATCTTTTTTATTAAAACAGATCACCGCCGGAACATCCGACTGTTCCATCATGATCAGGAAACGATCCAGAAGCATAAAATTAGGTTTGGGATTTTCCATTGCAAAGATCACAAATGCCTGATCCACATTCGCCACCGCCGGACGGATCAGAGAATTCTTACGCGGAAGAATCCTGATCAGATTTCCGGTGTGTTCCTGTTTATCCAGAACTGTGATCTCCACATTATCACCTACCAGTGGCTTCTGGTTATCTTTACGGAAAATTCCCTTTGCCTTACATTCATAAAGCACCTCATCTTCTCCGTATACATAATAGAAACCGGCAATTCCTTTTATGATTTTCCCCTGCATGGATCACTCGGCTTTCTGGAATGAGATCGGGTACTGTCCAAGCTGCTGATAAGTACCATTTATCTGCTCAGAAACATATAAGGTACCGGCACTGACTCCCGGTGCACCGGTGATATCCAGTGTATATGGGAAAGTAAGTTTCTCTCCATCCACAACCTGTGTGGATGTCATCTCTCCGTTTACTTCCTGGATCAGTTCCAGACGGATTGCTCCGCCCTGATATCCGTTCGGTGTATTTAAAGTCTGTGTACATTTCCATACTTCGCCATTTGCCACGGCCGCACTCTGCTGTGCACTTGTATCTGCTGTGGACTGTACAGCTGCTGTATCTGTTGTCTGTGTATCTGTCGTTGCGGTGGAAGCTGTATTGTCTTTCTGTGCATCCGGTGCTTCATTGCCGCTGCTGACTACAATCGTGATCGGCTGATCCGGATCTGCTGCGGTATCTGCTTCCGGACTCTGAGAAATAACTTCTCCTGCTGCCACATCTGAACTCTGCTGCTCTGTCACCTGAACATCGATCCATTTGCCAAGTGTGGTGATCGCGTCATTTTCTGTCATACCGACTACACTCGGTACAGATACACTGTTGCCATAATCAAGGCCACGGCTGACAACCAGAGTTACTTCATCACCCGCACTTACATTGCTTCCTGCTTCCGGTGTATAAGAATCGACATATCCCGGATTTACCAGCGGATAACCACTTCCGTCATCTTCACTGTATGCTTTCTGAACATTTACCGTAAGTCCGAGATCTTCCAGCGTCTGCTGTGCATCCACTCCGGTCTCTCCGGAGAGATCAGGCATCGTAACAGCCTGCTGTCCCTTACTGATGTAATATTTCAGAGTTGTATACTGTTCAACTTTTGTTCCTGCCGCAATATTCTGAGAAGAAATGCGTCCTTTTTCCTGTGTGGAACTTTCTTCTCCCATCATCTGCTTGCCAAGTTTTTCTTCTTCAAGAAGTGCAGTTGCTTCTTCTTCAGTCTTTCCTACCAGATCCGGAACAATTACCATTCCGTCCTCATCTGTCGAAGCCTCTGTATTCTGATCGGTCTGTGAAGTATCTGTACTGCTGTCACCGCCTATGATGCCGGCTGCTTTTCCGATAAAGAAGATTGCTGCAACCAGAATAGCCGCGCCTGCAAGAAGTGCAAGGATCGTAAGGCCTGTATTCGGTGCTTTATGTTTCTTCCTGGATTTCTTATCAGAGGAACGTTTACGGCGATCATCGTCATCGTAATCATCTTCACCGTCATCATAATCCGTATCATATTCCTCATCTTCAAGCTGTGCGATGTCTGATGTACGTTTCTTCGGACTATGCTTGATTTCTCCGAGTTCTTCGTCAGAAATCACAACTGTCTTTGCCTCATTATCAACAGAGGATAATTTAACAAAATCTCCCTGCGGTTCGATCAGAGAATGCTTCAGATCTGCGATCACATCTTCCATTTTGTCGTAACGGCGATTTACACTCTTCTGCGTACATTTCAGGATAATCTGCTCAAGGCTGTATGGCAGGTCTTCCGCATACACACTCGGCGGAACCATTTCTTCCTGAAGATGTTTGATAGCGATTGCCACAGTCGTATCTCCGTCAAATGGAACACGTCCGGTGACCATCTCATATAAAGTAATACCAAGTGAATAAATATCACTCTTTTCATCACTGTATCCGCCACGTACCTGCTCCGGTGAGCTGTAATGTACAGATCCCATAACATTGGAACTGATGGTATTGGAAGATGCTGCTCTTGCGATTCCGAAATCAGTAACCTTGACCTTACCGTCTGTTGAAATGATGATATTCTGCGGTTTTACGTCGCGGTGTACGATTCCGTGATTGTGTGCGGCTTCCAGCCCCATGGATACCTGAATGGCAATGCTGGTAGCTTCTTTGATAGAAAGTTTGCCTTTCTTTGCAATGTATTCTTTCAGAGTGATGCCTTCGATCAATTCCATTACAATGTAATAAACGCCTTCGTCATCCCCTACATCAAACACATTGACAATATTCGGATGTGTCAGTCCCGCAGCTGCCTGTGCCTCACTGCGGAATTTGCGGATGAATGTAGTATCCTCCCGAAATTCCGGTTTTAATACTTTGACCGCTACAAAACGGTTCAGCTTGTGATCTTTTGCCTTATAAACATCGGCCATTCCACCGGTGCCGATCTTCCCTAAGATTTCATAGCGTTCTGCTATGATCATTCCTGTTTTTAACATTTTTCCACCTCATTCGTGAATGGTTCTACCAGTATGACTGCTATGTTATCCTTACCACCGTTCCGGTTGGCTTCTCTCAGAAGTCTTTCACCCTTCTGCGGCAGTTCTTCTGTCTGGTTCAGTATGATTTTTTCGATTTCACTGTCTTCTACCATATTGCTCAGACCATCGGAACACATAAGTATCGTACTGTCCGGTTCCAGTTTCAGGTCAAAAAAGTCAATATCTACGGTGCGCTCTGCACCAAGTGCTCTCGTAATAATGTTTTTATCCGGATGGTTTCTGGCTTCCTCTGGTTTGATTTCACCCATGCGGACCATTTCCTGTACAAGGGAATGATCCTTTGTTACCTGATGGATCTCACCCTGCACCACATACAGACGGCTGTCTCCGACATTTGCCACATATGCATAATGTCCCACGATCGTGCAGACTACCATGGTCGTACCCATTCCCCGCAGATTTTCATCTCTTCGGGAACGATCCAGAATCTCCGTATTTGCAGTCTCAATGGCATGACGAATCACTTTGATTGGGTTGAAATCCGCGTCTCTTCGAATCTCGTCCACTAAAGTCTGAACTGCATGTGAGGATGCATAATCCCCTGCATTATGTCCGCCCATTCCATCAGCGACGACAAACAGATTCGGAAGATTTCCAACCGGGTTTTCGGAAACGAACACATAGTCCTGGTTCATTTTCCTTCTCTGGCCTACATCCGTAGCTGAATATACCCTCATGTCACTTCTCACTTTCTGTTTTTTCCATATATCTTTTTCTTAGCTGCCCACAGGCACCGTCAATATCGCTGCCCATTTCCCTTCTAATAGTACCATTAATTCCGCATTTTTCAAGATTTATTTTGAAATTCTCCACGGCCTGGCGGGTGGAACGCACAAAAGAACGCTCCCTTACCGGATTAACCGGAATCAGATTTACATGGCAGTTCAGACCTTTCAGGCGTCCCGCCAGTTCCTGCGCATTTTCTTTGCTGTCATTTACCCCGGCGACCAGGCTGTACTCAAAAGTGATCCTTCGTCCTGTTTTGTCAAAATAATATCTGCAGGCTTCCAGAAGTTCATCTACAGAATATTTGTTGGCGATCGGCATCAGTTCCCGTCTTTTTTCGTCATTCGGCGCATGAAGTGATACTGCCAGCGTCATCTGAAGCTTTTCATCTGCCAGCTCATAGATTCTCGGAACCAGTCCACAGGTAGACACTGTAAGATTTCGCTGACTGATATGGATTCCTCCGTCCTCAGTCAGAATATGGATAAATCTGAGAAGATTATCGTAATTATCAAGCGGTTCTCCGGTTCCCATCACAACCACATTGGAAATACGTTCTCCGATGGAAGTCTGTATCCTGTAAATCTGATCCAGCATTTCCGACGGAAGAAGATTTCTCGTCAGACCGCCGATCGTGGATGCACAGAACCGGCAGCCCATGCGACACCCTGCCTGCGAAGAGATGCAGACAGAATTCCCATATTTGTAACGCATCAGAACACTTTCAATCATATTTCCGTCAGAAAGACGGAACAGATATTTTCTGGTTCCATCTGCCTTTGAAGTCTGAACATCCAGTTCTTCCAGAACGGTGATAGGATATTCTTTCAATTTTTCTTTCAGGCTCTTCGGAATATTTGCCATTTCGTCATAAGAGGTAACAAGATGCTCATGCAGCCAGCTGTAGATCTGTTTTGCACGGAACGGCTTTTCACCAATCTGTGTCATGAGTTCTTTCAGCTCCTCTATGTTCATTGATTTGATATCGGTCATAATTATTTCCTTCTGAATTTTGCAATGAAGAAGCCATCAGTTCCATGTACACCCGGAAGCAGCTGCAGATACCCCAGTGCAGTCGTCTCAGAACGAAGTTCTTCCGGAATACAGTCATCTATACTTTCAAGTTTAAATGGATGGTTATTCATAAACCACATCATATTTTCTTCATTTTCTTCTTTTGCAATCGTACAGGTACTGAAAATCAGCACTCCCCGCGGCTTCACATACTCTGCTGCCTTATCAAGGATCGTTCTCTGGAGAATTACCAGTTCATCTTCCTTCTGGGCTGTAGAGCGATATTTGATTTCCGGTTTCTTACCTATCACACCATAACCGGAACACGGTACATCTGCAAGAACAATATCTGCCCTGCATTCAGATTCTACATCAAATAAAGTAGCATCCTGTACTTTTGCCTGCACATTGATCGAACCTGTTCGCTGAATATTTTCTTCAATCAGATTTACTTTGTACTGGCTGATATCACGGGCATCTACCGTACCGAAACCTTCCATTTTATCTCCCATATGAAGGCTCTTACCGCCCGGCGCGGCACACATGTCAATGACATAATCTCCTCTGGACGGGTTTGCGATCTCTGCCACAAGCATGGAACTTACATCCTGTACAAGGATTTTTCCCTGAATAAATGCATCAAGTGCCAGAATATGGTTGTATCCGGAAATGCGCTTTGCATAAGGAAGATACGGTGCCGGTTCGACGGTAACGCCCTGATTTTTCAAACTGTCACAGATTTTATCAACGGAATTCAGATATGTACGGCAGCGAATAGTCACAGGTTTTTCCTTAAGGAAATCTTCAAGCATTTTTTCGGTAGTTTCCTCACCGTAATCTTCCAGCCAGCGATTTACAAGATCCTCCGGCATGGAATAACGAACAGACAGATAACGGACAAGATTCTCTTCTTTTGAAGGGTATTCCAGTTCGTTCATCTGTCTTGCCGCAGTTCTCAGGACTCCGTTTACAAAAGGTTTCAGATTGTAAAAGCCTTTTTTCTGTGCAAGTTTTACTGCCTCATTACAGACAGCACTGTCCGGCACACGATCCATGAATTTCATCTGATAAACAGCACTTCGTAAGATCTCCCGGATCGGTGCTTTCATTTTATCAACAGGAATTTTCGAAAAGGAATTAATAATATAATCAATCTGTATTCTGTATTCCAGTGTTCCCTCACACACTCTCGTGATAAAAGCTCTCTCCTGTTTGGGAAGAAACTGATATTTGGAAAGTGCATTGCGGATCGCAATGTGGCTGTGTTCTCCCTCTTCGCTGATCTGAAGAAGAATCTCCAGTATCATCTCTCTCGTATTAATTCCGCTAGTCATCCCTTCTTCGTCCTCCTGCAAGTATCAAAAGTCTTAAAAGCTGTAATATGGAAGCTGCCAGCGCCGCTACGTAAGTCATTGCAGCCGCGGTCAGTACCTTTCTGGCTCCGCGTGTCTCATCTGTTCCGAGGATTCCGGTACTCTGCAGCATTTTTAATGCACGTGAGGATGCATTGATCTCAACAGGAAGCGTCACAAGCTGAAACAATACTGCCAGAGAAAATAATACGATTCCGGCTGTCACCAGAGGACGGATTCCGGAAAAAAGCCCGATCAGAAAAAGCGGCCAGGAAAGTGTACTTCCAAAGTTTGCCACCGGAACAATCGCACTTCGGAATTCAAGCGGTGCATAACCGATCGCATGCTGAATAGCATGTCCGCACTCATGGGCAGCAACACCCACAGCTGCCAGCGAAGTCTGTCCGTAAATATCTTCGGAAAGGCTTACAGTTTTTGTCCGCGGATCATAATGGTCCGTCAGACTTCCGGAAATTGCACGTACATGCACATCTGTGATACCGGCTGCCTGCAGGATTCTTTTTGCTGTTTCTGCACCGGTAAGCCCGGAAGCACTCCGTATTCTCCTGTAATAAGAAAAAGTACTCTTAAGCTTCGTGGAGGCGGCAAGTGAAAGCAGCATTCCAATGATCAGCAACATATAAGTCCAGTCGAATCCATAATATCCGTAACCATATCCATATCCGTACATCTGCATCACTCCTTATGATCCTTCAGTGCAGTCCCTTCTGTCACCTGGCAGCCACGAAGGAACGCATCTGTCTCCATGCGCTTCTTGCCTTCCAGCTGTACTTCTTCAAGAACCAGCCGGTCTGTTCCACAGGCTATATGAATTCCTTTTTTATCCACACTGGTAATAGTTCCCGGTGCCTCTTTTCCACAATTCCCACTTTCAACGGAACATTTCCACACTTTTAACGTCTTTCCGTTCAGAAATGTATAGGCGCTCGGCCATGGATTCAGTCCACGCACCAGACGTTCCAGCTCTGTGGCACTCTTTGAAAAATCCATCAGACCCATTTTTTTACTGATCATTGCTGCATACGGAGTCGGGCTTTCTTCCGGCTGTTTCGTGTAAACTGCGGTTCCATCCACAATAGACGGGATCGTGCGGATCAGAAGTTCGGCACCTTCCTCTGCCAGTTTGTCAAAGAGGCTTCCGCCTGTCTCATCCTCAGCAAGTGGAACGACTCCCTGAGAAATCATATCTCCGGTATCAAGTCCGACACCCATTTTCATGATCGTCACTCCGGATTCCTTTTCTCCGTCGATCACAGCCTGCTGGATCGGTGCAGCTCCTCTGTATTTCGGCAGAAGGGATGCATGGATATTCAGGCATCCGTATTTCGGCATATCAAGAATCGTCTTCGGAATGATCTGACCGAATGCTGCGACTATGATCATATCCGGAGCAAGTTCTTTTAATGTTTCTACAAATTCCGGATCACGTACCTTAAGCGGCTGATAAACCGGGATGTCATGTTTCATTGCCTCTTCCTTGACAGGAGTCGGCAGAAGAGTTTTTCCTCTTCCTTTTGGTTTGTCCGGCTGCGTTACTACAGCAGTAACCTCATATCCGTTTTTTACAAGTGCGGCAAGCGGCGGCACTGCAAAATCCGGTGTTCCCATATAAACAATCTTCATATAGTAGTCTGCTCCTCTTTTCTCCCGTGATACACGGGGCTGCTTGTAAATACCATCTCAGTCTTCTTCATCATAACTGGTTCTGTGCAGTTCGCCCTCAACCAGGTCGGTATACATTTTTCCGTCGAGGTGGTCGATCTCATGGCAGAATGCACGGGCCAGAAGCTCGGTTCCCTCATAAATCACTTCATTCATGTCCTCATCCATGGCTTTTACTTTTACATAGTTTGGTCTTGTTACCTGACCGGCCATTCCCGGAACACTTAAGCATCCCTCATCGCCGGTCTGCTCTCCGGAAGTTTCCAGAATCTCCGGATTGATCAGGACGATCGGACCCTCGCCGATGTCGATTACAACGATACGTTTCAGGATGCCGACCTGCGGTGCTGCAAGACCAACGCCCATTGCCTCGTACATTGTATCAAGCATGTCGTCGATCAAAGTTATGATCTTCGGTGTTACTTCTTTTACCGGTCTGCTGATCTTGCGCAGAACCGGGTCTTCTTCTGTTCTGATTACTCTGATTGCCATTTTTATACTTCCTCTCTTTTTTATCTTATGTAGCTCTGTCTACGTATTTACACTTACGGATGGTTCCGCAGCAAACTGCTCTCACCATCCTAAGTGTAGTCAAACTGTATATATAATTTCCTGAATCCGGAATTTAATTCAATGTATTTTTCTGTTTTATCTTTGATATCCTGCAAGATACGTTCATCCCGATGCTTGAGATACAGAATCTTACGGTAAATATCATTGACTTTTCCAACCGCCGCATATGCAGGACCGATCACATGAATCCGATATCTGGACGCGATTCGCTCCACAAACTTCGCAAGATAATTCATTCCCTGCTCCAGAAGCTCCTCATTTTCTCCGGATACCATTACAGAAAGCATATGTGCTGCCGGCGGATAATCCATCAGCATGCGGTATGCCATCTCCTCCTGATAAAAAGATTCATAGTCCTGTGCTGCTGCAGTCCGGATACTGTAATGATCCGGATGATAACTCTGAATGATAGCTTCACCCGGTTTCGTTCCACGTCCCGACCTGCCGACCGCCTGTGTCAGAAGCTGAAAAGTTCTCTCCGCGCATCGGTAATCCGCCGCATTTAAAGAAAGATCAGCGGCAAGCGCTCCTACCAGCGTCACACCCGGAAAATCATGTCCTTTGACGATCATCTGCGTCCCAACAAGGATGTCAGCCTCATGTGCTGCAAATGAAGACAATATCTTCTCATAACTGCCTTTCGCCCTTGTCGTATCATAATCCATACGAAGGATACGCGCTTTGGGGAAATTCTTATGCAGTACCTGCTCGATCTGCTGCGTTCCGGCTTTAAATCCTCCAATATAAGGCGAACCACATACCGGGCATTTTTCCACCCTCGGCTGCTCATATCCACAATAGTGACAGACCAGTCTGCCATTGTTATGCTCGGTCAGCGCCACATCGCAGTGCGGACATTTCAAAACCTCTCCACAGGAACGGCAGGAAACAAATCCTGCATACCCTCTCCTGTTCAGAAAAAGGATTGCCTGCTCGCCGCATTCCAGTCGGTTTTCGATAGCCTTTGTCAGACTGCGGCTCAAAACCGAACGATTTCCCTCCCGCAGTTCTTCCCTGAGATCTACAATGCTCACTTTCGGAAGTGGCCGGTCTTCAAACCGGGCTTTAAGCTTTACAAGCCGGAACTCACCATCTTTTGCCTTCGTATAAGCTTCGAGTGACGGTGTCGCCGATCCGAGGACAAGGCGGGCATTTTCCATCTGTGCACGGTAAAGTGCAGTCTCCCTCGCATGGTACCTCGGACTGTTTTCACTCTTGTAGGACTGCTCGTGTTCCTCATCTATAATAATAAGACCAAGATTTGAAAACGGTGTGAATAACGCCGAACGCGGTCCTACCATAATCTGTATCTCACCACGTTTGGCTCTTTTGAACTGATCGTAACGCTCTCCGGCGGACAGACGGGAATTCAGTACCGAAACCTTTTCTCCAAACCAGCCGTAAAATCTCCGAACCGTCTGATAGGTCAGCGCAATCTCCGGAACAAGTACAATGACCTGTTTTCCCTCATCGATCACCTGACGGATCAGTTTCATATAAACCTGCGTCTTGCCGCTTCCGGTAACTCCATGGATCAGAACCGGCCGGGGTGAATCAGATTTCCATTCTTCCTGAATCTGGGCAAAAGCCTCCTGCTGCGGTTCTGTAAGCACCGATAGTTCCTCTCGAGGAATGTCGGCCCCGTCTACAGTCATACGGTAAACTTCATCCTGCACAACCCGAACGATTCCTTCATCCGCAAGCGGCCGCAAAACAGAAGCGGTCATACCCAGCTCCCTGGATGCTTTGGTATAATCGAGTTTTTTTTCTTCAAGCAGTGCCCGCACAAGCCTTGCCCGTGCTTTGCATCGTCCGCTCTCCAGCTTCCCGGCAGTCTTTTCTGCCTCTTCTTCGCTGACATTTAATATGATATATCGTTTTTCTTTGGCTTTGACCTTTTCTCTCACGGGGAGAACTGTTTTCAGTGCCTGAACCATGGTGGAGCCATACTGATTTTTCATCCACGCAGCAAGCGCGATCAGCCTCTCCTCCGTAGTTTCTTCACTGCTGCAGATACCCGTAAGTTCTTTCATTCGTGATGTATCAAATGCCGGTGTATCTGAAAGACCGATCACATAGCCCTTTCGTTCGTGGTTTCCGTTTCCAAAAGGAATCGTCACCACCATTCCCACCTGCAGTTTGTGCTGCAGTTCTTCGGGAACTTTGTACTGAAAACTGCGGTCAACTTTTTCGTGGGATATATCCACGATAATATCCGCATAAATCATTTATTTTTCTGCTCTTTCTTTATCCTCCTGAAGGATTTCTTCGATCAGCACCCTTTCATCCATCGGGTATTTCTTGCCTTTGATCTCCTGATAATCCTCATGACCTTTTCCCGCAAGGACAATGATGTCCCCCGGTTCCCCGTGATGGATCGCATATGCGATTGCTTCCTTACGGTCACAGATCTCGACATATTTACCTTCTGTCTTTGAAATACCGATCTTGATATCATCAATGATATCCTGCGGCTCCTCAAATCTCGGGTTATCGGACGTGATGATCGTCAGATCCGCAAGTCTTCCGGAAACTTCTCCCATTTCATAACGACGGGATTTTGCACGGTTTCCTCCACATCCGAACATGCATACAAGACGATGCGGATGGTACTCGCGAAGTGTCGTCAGAAGACTCTCCAGCGCCATCGCATTGTGTGCATAATCAATCATCAGTGTAAATTCATCGGATACTTTGATCATTTCGATACGACCCTTTACTCTTGCAACTTTCAGCGCCTTGATAATGTTTTCCTGTGAAACATTGAAATGACGGCAGATTGCGATCGCAGTCAGGGAATTGTAGATGCTGAATTTACCCGGAATGTCGATTTCCACCGGAAACTCCATCAGACCTTTGAGCTGATAGGAAATTCCAAGGTAGCCTCTGCCACCTACCATATGTGCATCCTCGGCCCGCAGATCTGCCTCCGGAGAAAATCCGTAAGTCTCAAGTGTGCAGGTATGTCCCTCAATGATCCTCTCGAAATGTTCATCATCGCGATTGACGATTCCGACTTTGCACTGACGGAGCAGCATGGATTTACATCTTAAATAATCGTCAAAATCCTTATGCTCATTTGGTCCGATATGGTCCGGTTCAATATTTGTAAAAATACCATAGTCAAAAACAAATCCCTGTGTACGATGAAGCATCAGTCCCTGCGAGGAAACTTCCATAACTACACAGTCACAGCCGGCATCTGCCATCTTGCGGAAATATTCCTGAACCAGATAAGACTCCGGTGTCGTATTGTGTGCCGGAATATGCTCCTCTCCGATGATTGCCTCGATTGTTCCGATCAGTCCGACTTTGTAGCCGGCATTTTCCAGGATAGATTTTACCATGTAAGTTGTAGTTGTCTTTCCTTTTGTTCCGGTGATTCCGATTGTTTTGAGTTCCTTTGCTGGATGACCAAAATATGCCGCAGAAATAAATGCCATCGCATAGCGTGTGTCCGCAACTTTGATCACTGTTACATCTGAAGGAGCAGCAACTTCTTCCTCAACGATCAGAGTCTTTGCACCTTTCTCGATGACATCCGGTACAAATTTGTGTCCATCCACAACCGCACCGCGGATACAGATAAACAGAGAATTTTCTTCTACTTTGCGGGAGTCATACACAACGTTAGTGACTTCCTGTTCTGTACTGCCCTGACAGCAGGTATATTCCAAACCTTCTAATAGTGTTGATACTTTCATATTTTCCTCCTCTGCCTCGGGATATATGTGATGTTTTTCCGTTTCTCCAAACGGATATATTCCATTACAGAATAGCACAAGTGCATTCTATTTTCAATGTAGCAGAATTTTTTCTTGCTATCCATCATTTCCGGCTGTATAATGTACACGTAATTAAAAACAGGGGAGCTGGCCTTAAGCCGGCTGAGAGGAAACTTCTTGGTTTCGACCCTTAACCTGATTTGGATAATGCCAACGTAGGGATATACCGAATGTCCGGAAAGAATTTCCATTTAGATTTTCTTTTTGCTATCAGACAAGTTGAGAAGGTACCTGCGCGGTATCTTCTTTTTTGTTGCCATCTATCCCCAGGTAAAACAGGAGGTAATCATGAACCAAAATGAAACATCATCAACCCAGAAACTTGCCATTGCCGGAGTTCTGACCGCAGCTGCCGTCGCCGGAAGTCTGATCAGCGTCCCGGTTGCAGGAAGTAAATGCGCTCCTGTACAGCATATGGTCAATGTATTTGCCGCCGTCATCCTTGGTCCGTGGTGGGGTGTCGGAATCGCATTCTGTGCCAGTCTGATCCGTAATCTGCTCGGCATCGGAAGTCTGCTTGCGTTCCCGGGAAGTATGGTCGGTGCCCTGTGCTGCGGACTGATATTCCACTTTACCGGCAAACTTGCTCCTACCTGTGCTGCCGAAGCACTCGGAACCGGCATTCTCGGTGGACTTGCCGCATACCCTGTCGCAAAACTGCTCATGGGACTCGCGCCGGCAGGATTTACCGTGTACATGCTTCCTTTTTTTATCTCAACCTTCACAGGAAGTGTTCTCGCTTTTGTACTGCTTCGCGTTTTTGAAAAAAGCCAGATACTTCATACCGTCAGGAGATAATCTATGCCGCATGTCATTAATATAGAAGTAATTTTTCAAAACATCCGACAAAAAGCGCCCAAAATCCACTGCCTTACCAATCCGGTGACTATGCAGGATGTTGCCAATCTTCTTCTGGCAGCCGGTGGAAGTGCCGTTATGGGACAGGATGAAAAAGAGGTTGCAGAGATCACCGGCTTCTGTCAGGGAACCCTCTTAAACACCGGAGTTCCTGATGATGCCAAAATCAATGCCTGTATCCTTGCCGGAAAAAAAGCAAATGCGCTCGGGCATCCCGTAGTACTGGATCCGGTCGGTGTCGGAGCCAGCACATTTCGCCAGGACGCTTTAAAAAAACTTCTCGATCAGGTACACCCGGATCTGATTCGCTGTAATCAGGAAGAGGCTGCAGTACTCTGTGCTCTTTTTTCTGACAGTACTTCTCCCCGTTCCCATGGTGGAGTTGAAAGCGCCCTGCATCTTACCGAAGCAGATGTCTGTTCCACTGCACAGCAGACTGCAAGGCTCTTTCGGACAACTGTTCTGATCACTGGTATCAGAGATGTTGTCTCTGATGGAGAAAAAACGCAGCTTCTCGCGGGCGGTGATTCCAGAATCTGCCGCATCACAGGCGGTGGATGCATGCTTTCCGCACTTTGCACATTATTCCTGTGTGCCGCTGATTCCCCGTTTAATGCCGCCTGCGCTGCCGGAACTCTCTGGAGGGAAGTCGCTTATTGTGCCGGGCAGCGGACAGATGACATCCACGGCGGTATCGGAACTTTCCATACACAACTTTTTGATGTGCTGGAAGAAAAAATTTTTGACACGGAGACAAATCTATGAAAATTAATGCCAGACAATTAAATTTATATGCTGTCACTGACCGGAGCTGGCTGAAGCCAGACGAAACACTTGCCTCTGTCACAGAAGAACTTCTGAAAGCAGGTGTTACCTGCGTACAGATTCGTGAAAAGCATATGTCCGATGAAGAAGTTCTTAAGGAGGCCTCCTCTCTGAAAGATTTATGTGAACGTTATCAGGTTCCGCTGATCATCAATGACCGTCCGGATCTTGCAAAAAAAGTCGGAGCCTCCGGTGTTCATGTCGGTCTTTCCGATATGGGAATCCAGAAAGCCCGTAATCTTCTCGGAGAGAATTTTATCATTGGCGGAAGCGCCCATAATGTTGAAGAAGCACTTGCCGCCGAAGCTGCCGGTGCTGATTATCTCGGATGTGGTGCTGTCTTTGGAAGTACGACAAAGACCAATGTAACACAACTTCCCATCGAAACTTTAAAAGCAATCTGTGAGGCAGTAACGATTCCGGTCGTTGCGATCGGCGGTGTAAACAATGATAATCTTCCGCTCCTTGCAGGAAGCGGAATTGCCGGCGTTGCCGTAGTCAGCGGACTTTTCAGACCGACAGACAAAACTGCTGCTGTCAGACATTTTCTTGACCAGCTGAAAAAGATATAACTTTTAATATTATATCCCAACCGAATAAGGACAAAACATTATGAAAACTGTATTAACAATTGCCGGCAGTGACTGCAGCGGTGGTGCAGGTATCCAGGCCGACATCAAAACAATGATCATGAACGGGGTTTATGCCATGAGTGCGATCACCGCCCTGACCGCACAAAATACAACCGGTGTTTACGGAATCCAGGAGACATCTCCTGAATTTCTCGATAATCAGCTCGATTGTATCTTTACAGATATCTTTCCGGATGCCGTCAAGATCGGCATGCTCTCTTCTTCTGAGATCATGTGCCACGTAGCTTCCAGGCTGCATCACTATCATGCCCGCCATATTGTTCTGGATCCGGTCATGGTCTCCACCAGCGGTCATCGTCTGATGGACAAAGCTGCAGAAGAAACGCTCCAGAAAGAACTTTTTCCACTTGCTGAGATCATCACACCAAATATTCCGGAGGCGGAAACTCTTACCGGAATGCGGATCACTGATGCTGCTTCTATGGAAAAAGCAGCACATATGCTCTATGAAAGATTTCATGTTTCCGTGCTTCTGAAAGGCGGACATCGTATTAATGATGCCAACGATCTTCTTTATACAGACGAACATGGTATCTGGATGCACGGTAAACGCATCGATAATCCAAACACCCATGGCACCGGCTGTACACTCTCAAGTGCGATTGCCTCAAATCTTGCCAGAGGTTTTTCACTCGAAGAAGCTGTGCGCCGTTCTAAACAGTATCTGACCGATGCCCTGAAATCACAGATGAATCTCGGTCATGGTTCCGGTCCGCTTGATCACACGCTCGGACGAATCAAATAGCGATGATCCACCACAGGATCTGTCGTCTCTCAATGCAAACAACTATCATTTACATAAAAGGAGAACATATCATATGACAAATTACACAACACAGATGGATGCAGCCCGCAAAGGGATCGTAACTCCGCAGATCAAAACCGTTGCAGAAAAAGAACACATGCCGGTTGAAAAATTAATGGAACTGGTCGCAGAAGGTAAAGTTGCGATCTGTGCCAACAAACATCACACCTGTCTTGAGCCGGAGGGCGTCGGCAGCATGCTCCGCACAAAAATCAATGTAAATCTCGGTGTTTCCAGGGACTGCAAAGATTATGATATCGAAATGCAGAAAGTCATGAAGGCTGTTGATCTCGGTGCAGAAGCAATCATGGATCTTTCCAGCCATGGAAATACACAGCCGTTCCGTCAGAAACTTACTCATGAATGTCCTGCCATGATCGGAACCGTTCCGGTATACGACAGCGTCATTCACTACCAGCGTGATCTCTCTGAACTGACTGCGCATGATTTCATTGATGTAATTCGTCTCCACGCAGAAGACGGTGTGGACTTTGTCACTCTTCACTGTGGAATCACCCGAAAAACCATCGAACAGATCAAAAAACATAAACGTAAAATGAACATTGTAAGCCGTGGTGGAAGCCTTGTCTTTGCATGGATGAGCATGACCGGCGAAGAAAATCCTTTCTATGAATATTTCGACGAAATCCTTGATATCTGCGAAGAGCACGATGTCACTATCTCACTTGGCGATGCCTGCCGTCCGGGATGTCTGGCTGATGCCACGGATGTCTGCCAGATTGAAGAACTTGTCCGCCTCGGTGAGCTTACCAAACGTGCCTGGGACCACAATGTTCAGGTTATGGTCGAAGGTCCGGGTCATGTCCCGCTTGATCAGGTTGCTGCCAATATGAAAGTTCAGCAGACCATCTGCATGGGTGCTCCTTTCTATGTACTTGGACCTCTTGTTACAGACATTGCGCCTGGTTATGACCACATTACTGCTGCCATCGGCGGCGCCGTAGCTGCCATGAACGGTGCAGCTTTCCTTTGCTATGTCACACCTGCAGAACATCTTGCACTTCCGAACGTAGAAGACGTAAAACAGGGCATTATTGCATCCAAAATTGCAGCACACGCTGCCGACATTGCAAAAGGAATCCCACATGCCAGAGACATTGATGACAAAATGGCTGATGCCCGCCGTGTTCTCGACTGGGATGCACAGTTTGCATGTGCTCTCGATCCGGAAACTGCAAAAGCCATCCGTGATGACCGTCTGCCGGAAGATGATCACAGCGATACCTGCAGTATGTGTGGTAAATTCTGTGCCGTCCGCAGCATGAACAAGGCACTTGCCGGTGAGCACATCGACATCCTTTAATTTCTTCTGCTAAAACAAATATCTTAAAAACTTCACATCCGGCTGCGAAGCCATCCGACAGCCAGCATAGAACCGGGGATCATAAAAAGCCACAGAAGAGGCTGATATGGGTCTCCGGTTTTTGGATGTGTGGATGCCGGCCTGCTCTCCGCCTGCTCACTTCCCGTTTCTCCATCAATATCGGAGGTTGTCTCTTCCTGTTTTTCTTCTTCCGATGCCTTTACCTGTATTTCGGACTGCGCAATCTTTGTCTGCTCTCCTGTTTCCAGAGTTGTCACTGAAACTTCATTGACCAGCTTCTGGTCTTCCAGACCTTCCGGCAATGTCACGACCGCTTCCAGACCGAAAGCTTCTCCGGGTGCGATCTGTTCAATCTTTGCCTTTGTTTTGGCTTTATTCAATGTGACTCCTTCTTTTTCCAGAAATCTCACCGGCACATTTCCGAGCTGAAAACGCTCCGTCGTAACAACCGAATGTAATGTTCGCTCTCCGGTATTTCTGATGCAGATCAGAAAACGGATCTCATCCCCCGGAACTGCCATGGAACAGTCTGCGGTTTTGGTAACCTCAAATGCCGCCTGCAACGCCTGTATCTGCGTCACCAGCTCTGTATTTTTTACGATTTCTTCTGTTTCCTCAGTCTCATTTTCAGCAGATACTTTGCCGGCTGTCGCTGTCAGCTTTAATAAAACGGCATTTGTTCTGTCTTCGGGCAGATGCACCGTCAGATACAGAATCTTTGTTGCACTCATCTCAAGTTTCTCTATATATGCAGTATTTCCCACCGCATCTTCTGTACCTTCCGACCACTCTCCTGACAGACCATTCTCAGAAAAATTATAGCTGATTCTTATATCTTTAAGGTCACATTCTCCTGTATTTTCTGCAGTTATCGTATAGACCAGATCACTTCCTGCTTTTATTGTATCATCTTCAGCCTGAACTGACAGGCTCAGATCCGCCTGTAAATTTGTATCTGTATCACCACTGCTATCGGAAAATGAATCCGCATTTTCATTTTCCGAAGACAGATTGTCTGAAATTTCCTCTGAATCTTCGCTTCCGATCCGCGGCAATGCATTATCCGGGAGTTCTGCTTCCTCCAGAAGTTCTGCCTCATTCGAAAGTTCAGTCTCATCCATAATGATATCCACATCCGAATTTTGTATTTCATCTGTAATCACATCTATATCCTTAGCTTCTACACCCACAGTCTCTGGCGCGCCCACAATTCCCTCTATTACCTTTTCCATTGCATTCATTTCGCTGGTTTCACTTGCGGTCTTCACTGATTTTCTCACAACAGCCTTTTCCGCCCCTGTGCTTTCCTCTATGCGTTCGCCTGCATCTATCTGATATCCGTCCTTCTGTCCTTCATCTGTTTCAAAGACCGCCTCCGCCGCATAAACCGGTGCCTCTTTCCACATATATCCGCTTCCCGCCGACATCCCGACAAAAAAAAATGCCATACCTGCTGCCGTTATTTTTTTCATAATTCTGTTTTTCATAAAAAACTCCTTTTCACTTCAAAAAAACTTCAGACAAATAGCTTCAAATAATAAAACACCTGTATTGTCCCTCAGTCCATAGGCATTTCCCCTTTCAGTTTGCATTCTTCATGGGATCATTGTCGAAATGACGATTGAAAGTTATGAATTTCAAAGAACTGAAATTCAGATAAGCACACTTTAGCACGTTTCGGTCCAGACTACAAGAGCCTGTAAAAATTAAAGAGTTTCTTTAAGTTTTCTTTAGAAGTTTTATTTTTCTTTTAGATTTAGTACACAGTTTAAACATATTTCCTGCTTATAATAGGTCTTGGATAGATGAATAACCACTCTCTATCTCCCCCCTCAAAAAGTTAAGGAAACAAGCCGCCTGCATAGAGGCGGCTTTTCCTTTGCTCTTTTCATTCTGTTACTCCGCTATGGTAATGCTCCATGTATTTCTGTATTCACGACCACTTTCCAGATGAAGCAGATTCGGCTGCGTCTCCAGATCTTCCGTGATTCCCTTTCGGGACGGAAGCGAGCTCCACGGCTCTATGCAGACATAATTTACTTCCATTTTCGGCCAGTGCCAGATTCCAAGATAATTCATATCCTCATAAGCCACACAGATCTTCCGGCTGTCTTTTTTGCTCTCGATCACAAGACGTTTCGGCATCTCATTCAAAACGATCGCATCCCTGTCAAACAGTCCATGCTGCAACGGCAGATAACGATCATCAACAAGTGGCACCGGCACCGTATTTTCCGTCACAAAGCAATCATCTGACAAAACCACCTGGCTCAACTGTGCATTTTCTCCAAAATCAATGCGATAATCTTCAAATGCCAGTCCTTCCGCAATCGGAACGCAGAATCCCGGATGACCACCAATTCCGAAATATATCGTCTTTGTGTCCTTATTTCTGACCTGATATGTAATCCGGAGCATTTCTCCTATAAGTTTCCAGCAAATATCTAGTTCAAACAAAAACGGATAACGTTGCTCCGTCTCCGGTGTATTCTGAAGTCTCAGAACCAGCTCGTCTTCTTTTTTCTCCACCAGATTCATCTCCATATATGGCAGAAATCCATGAATATCCATATGATACGTTTTTCCCTGATAACGATACTGTCCGTCCGTCATCCGCCCGATATATGGAAAAAGATTCGGCCCTCTGTCCGTCCACGAAGCCGCATCTCCCTGCCACAGATATTCCTTTCCTTCTGCATCCTGTATAGAACGGAGTTCTCCTCCTTTTGAGGAAATTTCTACAGATAATTTCGAATTACTGATTTTATAATTCATGCTGCACCCCCTTATTTTCTCTCAGTATAACATGCACACTGCAAGGTTTCTAGTTACTGTTCACTCCGTTCACAGTAACTTGGTCAAAATCCATTCCAAATCACCTTCGGTGATGGGATTTTGCCCCGTATGTCTCGGGATTTTGCCATTATTCATGGCAAAACACCTCGCGGAATACTACCTGTAAACAGTAACGATTCTATCTTTTTACCTTAATTCCATTGCAATTCCAGCTCCATTCTTTTATAATAGAAAATTATAGAAAACATCTTCATTTACACCAAAAATGAAAAGAAACGAGGAATCCATATGAGCGAAAAAACAGTTGTTGTTGCTCTTGGTCACAAAGCCCTTGGCACAACACTTCCTGAACAGAAAACGGCTACCCGTGAAGCAGCAAAAGCAATTGCAGACCTTGTAGAAGAAGGTGCAAATGTTGTTATTTCCCATAGCAACGGCCCGCAGGTCGGCATGATCCATACCGCAATGAACGAATTCGGAAAAGCACATCCGGATTATACCTTTGCCCCGATGTCCGTATGCTCTGCCATGAGTCAGGGTTATATCGGCTATGACCTTCAGAATGCGATCCGCGCAGAGTTGCTTTCCCGCGGCATCTACAAACCGGTTGCAACCATCCTGACACAGGTTGTCATTGATCCATATGACGAAGCATTCGGCGAGCCGGAAAAAATCATCGGCCGTGTTCTTAATTCCGAAGAAGCTGAATCCGAAGAGGAAAAAGGTAATTTCGTTACAGAGACTGCAAAGGGTGAATACCGCAGAATCCTTGCAGCACCCAAACCGCAGAAAATTATCGAACTCGAAACCATCCGCACTCTTGCAAACGCAGGACAGGTTGTTATCGCTGCAGGCGGCGGCGGAATTCCGGTCATGGAACAGGGTATTGACCTTCACGGTGCAAGTGCCATCATCGAAAAAGACCTTGCCAGCGAACTTCTTGCAGAAGAACTTGATGCAGATACACTTCTGATCCTCACAAGTGTCGAAAAAGTCAGCCTCAACAAAGATACAGACAGTGAAACTCTGCTGGGTACTGTTTCTGTGGACGATGCCAACAAATACATCGCAGAAAACCAGTTCGCTGCAGGTTCCATGCTTCCAAAGATCGAAGCAGCCGTATCCTTTGCATCCAAAGGCAGCGGTCACCGCACTATCATCACCGACATCGCCCATGCAAAAGACGGTTATCGTGAAAAAACAGGTACCATTATCAAATAAACAGCATTGGAGCTACATACATGGAACTGAAAAACCGAACTTTATCTAATTTTGCAGAACTGGTCGAATCCGGCGAATGCAAAAAATTCCGGGGACGCCTGAAGGTGGGTGTTGACCTTGGTACTGCCAATACAGTCCTTGCCGTTGTCGATACGAATAACCGCCCGATTGCAGGCATCTCCGCACCATCTCATGCGATTCAGGATGGTGTGATCGTAAACTATTATGAATCCGTCCAGCTTGTCACCAGGCTCAAAGCAGAACTGGAAGAAAGACTCGGTGTCGAGCTTCCTTATGCCGCTGCTGCGATCCCTCCGGGAGTTTCTGAAGGCAGCGTCAAGAGCATCGGATATGTACTGGAAGGTGCCGGATTTGAAGTTACCAACATCGTAGACGAGCCGACAGCCGCTGCTGCCGTGCTGAAGATCACCGATGGAGCCGTTGTCGATGTCGGCGGCGGAACGACCGGCATCAGTATCCTCAAAGACGGTCAGGTCATCTACACAGACGACGAAGCCACAGGCGGCAGCCATATGACTATGACCGTTGCCGGACATTATCGCATCCCATACGAAGAAGCCGAAGTCCTCAAGACCACTCCGGAAAAAGAAGAAGAAATCTTCCCGGTCATCAAAGCCGTAATCGAAAAAATGGCTACGATCACAGAGAAATTTCTCCACGGATATCAGGTTCCGGCGGTTTACGTCGTTGGTGGTTCCGCAAGTTTCCGTGAATTTACCACCGTATTCGAAAAGAAGCTTGGTCTTCCGGTCTACCGCCCGGTTCATCCGCTTCTCGTAACACCACTCGGCATCGCATATTACTGCGACCTGCCACCGGTAACACCTAAGAAAAAATAATGCATACAAAAACTGACGCACCCGTAACGGTGCGTCAGTTTTTTACCTTAACTAACTTCCTGTAAACCTTAATCCTGCAAACTCTCACGAACTCTTTTTAACTCCCGTTCAAATTTTGCAAGCATTTTGTCATACTCTTTGTTTTTCAGCATCTCAATCTGTTCTTCCAGTTTAATCTCTTCCTTGCGCAGCTCATCTTTAAACTGAATATCGGTTGGCATATCATAACCCTCCATACAATCCCACCTTTCTGATTATCTGCGAACAATTAGTTCTGACTGTTATGTAATCATTATAGTGGATTCTTCATTTTCTGTAAACTCTATTCTTATGTCAAGGTACCTATTATTTTCCGAATTCTGCAGTTTGGAAATCTGAGAGAAATTCTCAATGAATTTTAGAATTATATGTTCTATTCATACTTTAACAGGCATTTACAGGAATTGCAAATAGAATCGTTCAACAAATTTCAGCAAGCCCACGCAATAACAAACAAGAAAAAAGAGAATCCGACATCTCTTGCCAGATTCTCTCATTACTTCTATATTTACATTGATTTTCTTTCGGCAATCTCTGCCATCTTCGCTTCATTCAGTCGTGTATCACCATGCACACGACTGTAGGAAAGATAACCGTTCATACGGTCGATCTTGGTCAGGTTGCGGGAACCGCATACCGGGCAGACATCCATCTCAAGCTCCTGATGCCCACAGTCATCACAATATGCCAGAGAAAGGTTAACACCCTCATAATATCCGAGATCCATTGCTCTGCGGATCAGTGTACGGATAGCTTCTTTATTGTAGCCGATCGGGTAACGTACATACTGGATCTTACCACCATTGCAGAGTTCCCAGAAACGTCCTTCCAGATCCTGTTTCTCAATCGGGGTCACATCCTCTGTTACATGGCAGTGGAAACTGTTGCTTACATATGGTCTGTCAGATACACCTTCTACGATACCGTACATCTTACGGAACTGCTCTACCTGCAGACCACAGAGACTCTCTGCCGGTGTGCCGTAGATTGCATAAAGATAACCGTCTTCCTGCTTGAACTGGTTTACTTTTTCGTTGATATATTTCAACACTTCCAGTGCAAACTGACCGTCCTCACGAATAGATTTGCCATTATAAAGCTCCTGCAGCTCATTCAGTGCGGTAATACCAAAGGAAGCTGTCATCGGTTTCAGAAGTTTACCGATCTTTTCGTTCGG
Organism: uncultured Blautia sp.; assembly: GCA_934371915.1. Classification (GTDB taxonomy): domain Bacteria; phylum Bacillota; class Clostridia; order Lachnospirales; family Lachnospiraceae; genus Blautia_A. The sequence continues at coordinate 28,544 of CAKROE010000002.1, forward strand.
TTTGAGATGTCCGCCATAGAAACCGCCCTCACAGTATGCCAACGGGTTCGTGGATGCACGCATCTGTCCCAGGTATTCATACGTACGGATATGCAGATTACGGATCATCTGTAAATAGAAATCCAGCACCTCATAAAAATCTCTGCTCTCCGCTCTTGCTTTTGCAAGGATCATCGGAAGATGAAGGCTGACTGCACCAATATTGAAACGTCCGACAAATACCGGCTTATCCTGATCATCTGCCGGATACATGCCGCCCCGCTCATACCATGGGCTTAAGAAAGCACGACATCCCATCGGGCTGATCACCTTGCCGTACTGCTTGTACATGCTGGCGATATAGCCTTTACCGGTAAGAGAAAGCCAGTCCGGATACATTGTCTTTGCAGAACAGTCTACACCTGCTTCAAAAATATCTTCACACGGTTTGCCCGGTCCGTGAAGGTTTTCATCATAGAGGAAAACAATCTTCGGGAACAGTACCGGTTTCTTGTGGCCTTTCCTGCCCTGTCCGCCTTTGTGAACTTCAAGAAGAGAAATATTACACATCTTCTCGAACTGTCCGGTTCCGAGACCAAGTGTCACGGTGACAAACGGATAGTCTCCACGGGAAGAACCTACGGTATTGAGCTTGTACTCAATTCCCTGCCATCCCTGGTCAAAGTCTCTGCGCACCTTGTCAAGCGCATACTCAATGGCTTTTTCTTCTCTGCCGCTCCAGCTCTCATCGGCATATTTCAAAAATTCACTGATATATTTGTCATAGCTCTTCTGTGCATAAGGTCCGAGGATCTTATCCACTTCCGGTACAGTAAATCCACCATACTGCTGTGCCGCTGTACTTAAGATGATATCTCCCATAACATCAAATGCGGTATCCAGAGTCTTCGGTTCGTTGTACCAGACATTTCCCATCTCAAACCCGCCACGCAGAACTGCTCCTACATCAAACAGACAACAGTTCATCGTATCCAGACGTGCAGACTGGTCATGAATATAAATATAACCGTCCTTACATGCCTGCAGTTCATTGCGGTTCATAAAGAATTTTCTGTAAAGTTCCTTATTCAGTTCATTAAAGATCAGGCTTCGCTTTGTAGCTACAAGCGCACTGTCTGTATTGGCATTGCTCTTGTCACCGATATAACGGATTGCCTGACTCTTGGTATATACATCATCCATCATATGGATGAAATCAAGTTTGTAATTGCGGTAATCACGATAACTCTTGGCAACTGCCGGGTTTACACGCTCCAGAGCGCCTTCTACGATATTGTGCATTTCCTGGATCTCAATCTCGTTTTTGCCGAGGGAATCTGCATGCTCCTGCGCAAAACGACAGATAAAATCCTTTTCCTCCTGAGAAAATGTATAAAGAATTCGTGCGGCTGACTTGTTTACCGCTTTCACGATTTTCTGTGGATCAAATTCTTCTCTTGTTCCATCTTTTTTGATTACATAGATCATACCTTGTCTCTCCTGTTTGCTGCTTTTATGAGGTTTCCTGCTCCCCATTACTTTCTCCCCATATATTGTGTTGCATATGAGAGTATAGCACAATATCATGTGAAATAAAAGGGTGAATTTCAGTTTTTATTGTCTGAAATCTTACCAAAAAAGAATCAGTTAAAACACTATTTCAGTTTACCCATTCCATCAGATAGATGCATGCATTTGGATCATCTTCGGACTGCACCTCGATCGTATCACCCTCATCCAACATCACAAGCAAGGTGTCATCGCCTGTTTTCAACGGATAACGCTCTTTTTTCGTTCCGTCTTTGGAAGTAACTACAACCACTGCTTTCTCATCAATGGTATAGATTCCGTATCTTCCTGCTTCGATCTGCACACCTGCTGTTACCGGACCATTCCCGGCTGCAAGTGAATAAAACATATATCCATTATCATCCTGCTCGGCGGAAAAATATGTATCCAGCTCTTCGGTATCTGTATATGTACTCCCGCTGTCCGACCGGCTGTTCACAACATCCCGGATCACATCTTTAAAATCACCAATTGCCGGTGCAAGTGACATCACAAGAACAAAAAGTATCCATACCCACACAAATCTCGCACGTTTCTTCGGCTTTCTGGTGTATCTCTCCGTCGTTCCGGCAGTATTTCGCGGCGCAGACATCTTCTGCATTGCATCCTGACGGATCTTTTTCTGCTGCTCCAAAATTGCCTGTCTGGATACAGTTGTCCGTCCGGCCGCACTCTTCGCAGCACCGTTCATTCTCTTCGGTGTGTCCTGCGGTCTCTGCTGTTCGCGCATGATCTTACGCGCCTTATCAGACGCATGCTTGTAATGATCGCTTCGGCTTTCATTCAAATGATATAAAATCTCATCGTTGCGGTACGGCATACCACAGTCTTTACATCTTCCATTCACAACAGGTCCGTCACATAAAGGACATCTCATAGACAACACCCCCTCATCTTATCGCTGTATGTATTATTGTAGCCTTTTTCCATAAATCTTACAAGGTTAAAATTGCAATCCCATATTTTTCTTGCTATAATGTTTCTATTAAATTTGAGGAGGCTATTATGGAACAAATCAAAATTCCTGCCGGCTATCATTCAGATCTGAATCTGCATGATACGCAGGTTGCAATTAAAACAGTCAAAGACTTTTTCCAGCAGACTCTGGCTCAGAAGCTCAATCTTCTCCGCGTCTCTGCTCCGGTTTTTGTATCCCCGTCATCCGGTCTGAATGACAATCTGAATGGTGTGGAGCGCCCGGTAAGCTTCGACATCAAAGGTCAGGACGAAAACGCTGAGATCGTACATTCCCTTGCAAAATGGAAACGTTATGCACTTAAGAAATACGGTTTTGCTCATGGTGAAGGACTTTATACAGATATGATCGCTATCCGCCGTGACGAAGATCTGGATAATATCCATTCTGTATACGTTGACCAGTGGGACTGGGAGAAAATTATTACCAAAGAAGAACGCACCATGGAAACTCTGATCAACACCGTACGTTCTATCTACAGTGTTCTTCGCAAAACTGAGAAATACATGGCTGTACAGTATGATTATATCGAAGAGATCCTTCCGAAAGAAATCGCTTTTGTTTCCACACAGGAACTGGTTGACATGTATCCGGATCTCACTCCGAAGGAAAGAGAATACAAAATCGTGAAAGAAAAAGGTGCTGTCTTCCTTATGCAGGTAGGTAAGACCTTAAGCAACGGCGAGCGTCATGACGGACGTGCCCCGGACTATGACGACTGGGAACTGAACGGTGACATTCTTGTTTATTATCCGGTACTGGATATCGCTCTTGAGCTTTCTTCCATGGGTATCCGTGTAGACGAGGAAGCACTCGACCGCCAGCTTACAGAGGCAGGCTGCGATGACCGCAGAGAGCTTCCATTCCAGAAAGCGATCATGAACAAAGAACTGCCATATACCATCGGCGGCGGTATCGGACAGTCCCGTATCTGTATGTTCTTCCTTCGTAAAGCACACATCGGCGAAGTTCATGTATCCCTGTGGCCGGAAGAAGTCACAAAGGCTGCTGCGGAAGCCGGAGTAAATCTGCTGTAATCAGGGCATAAGCCGACAATTTGCCATAAGACCGACTTTAAAACAGTCCTTCTATAGTAAGATTTCACCAAATTTTAATATTTGAATTATTGACAGACGGGTGCCTTCATACTATCATATCAGTAGCAACTGACCTGAACATTTATCAGTGAACATACAAGAAAGACAGAGGTACCAACTGTGAATATTTTATTTTTTCTGACACCCAAAAGCGACGTAGCCTATATATTTGAAGACGAGACCCTGAGGCAGACCGTTGAGAAGATGGAGCACCGTAAGTTCTCCTGTATCCCGATCCTTAATAAAGAAGGGAAGTACACAGGAACGATCTCCGAGGGAGACCTCTTATGGGGAATCAGACTTCTCAATATCAACAGCACTGATCTCAAAGAAATGGAAAATGTTTCGATCATGGCGATCCCGAGGCGTGCCACTTATAAGCCGGTACATGCCGATGCAGATATGGAAGACCTGCTGGACCGTGCCATCAATCAGAACTATGTTCCTGTCGTCGATGACAAGGGATCCTTTATCGGAATCATCACCCGTAAAGAAATCATCAAATATTGCTACAAAGAAATGAAAAAATTAAGTGCCCTGCACGAAAAGCAGGAAACATCCGAACAATAAAAAAAGCCGGTTTCCCGTGTATTCATATACATCAGGAAATCGGCCTTTTTGTATCCAGATTTAGTCCGGAATTACCGGTACGGCATCTGCCGGAATCGGGCATACGAATCCGGATTTTGTACGTTTTTCAAACTCTGCTCTCGCCTCATTAAGAAGGCTGTGATCTTCAAACAGATCGATTGCAGCCGCTGCAATCACCTTACCCGCATGAATTGCTGCTTTATGTCCGATCTCGGTGCGGTCACAGGAAACATTCTGCCAGCTGTGTCCCGGGCATCCGTTCGGCCATGCTGCCACATGGATCTGCGCCGTCGGTGTCAGCCAGCTTACATCTCCCACATCGGTAGAACCGGCTTTAAATGCATCTTTCTGATACAGTGGTGCAAGGAATCCATTCATTGCATGACCATACTCTTTCTGCATCTTCTCAACCGCTTCTTTTGCCGCCTCATCGTTTTCGGCTGCCACTCCCGGGACTGCACTGTGATCGTAGGTTTCTGCCAGTGCGTCGGCAAATCTATTTTCTTCTTCCGTATATTCCGGAACTCCCAGCTCTTCAAAGTTTTTATAAAGAACTCTCTCAAGCGCAAAATTGCTTACCGTGTCTGCCAGACCGTCGATAAATTTTTTCTCATAAGTCGTCTCAGTCATCAGCGCTGCACCTTCTGCAATCTTGTCCACACGTTTCTGAAGCTCCACAGCCTCAGCCACATGATTGGAACGCACCATATACAGAACGCTTGCCTTTGGCTGTACAACGTTCGGACTGCATCCGCCAGCATCTGTGATTGCATAATGAATACGCGCCTTATCGCTCATATGCTCTCGTAAGAACTGCACACCAATATTCATAAGCTCCACTGCATCAAGGGCGCTTCTGCCCATTTCCGGAGCTCCTGCTGCGTGTGAAGCCACTCCGGTAAACTTATACTGTGTCTGGATACAGGAGTTTGAAGAGCCTGTCGCTACCTCATTGACATCTTCCGGATGCCAGGTAAGTGCCGCGTCCAGTTTTTTCCAAAGGCCGTCGCGCGCCATAAATGCTTTCGCCGCACCACCCTCTTCGCCCGGGCATCCATAGAGAATCACGGTTCCTTCCATTTTATTTTTTTCCAGATACGCTTTAACTCCAAGTGCTGCCGCAAATGCACCGGCTCCCAGAATATTGTGTCCACAGCCATGTCCGTTACCGCCTGCCTGGATTTCTTTTCGCTCCAATGAACCTGCTTCCTGTGAAAGTCCGGAAAGTGCATCATACTCTGCCAAAATGCCGATATACGGACGTCCATGTCCATAGGATGCTGCAAATGCAGTCTCGATATTGCAGGTTCCACGCTCCACCTCAAAGCCCTCTTTTTCCAGTGCTTCACAGTAAGTGGCTGCGGATTTGAACTCCTGCAGGGAAAGCTCTGCAAATTCCCAGATTTTATCAGCGATTCCTGTAATCAGGTCGCGCTTTTCCTCAATTGTCTGCAATGCAGACTTTTTTTCTGCTGTCATAGTATCGTACCTTCTTTCTGTAATGAAAAAGGCGATCAGAGTTTTCCGGTCACCTTTCTCATTCTTTCTTATTTAATTATGAAAAAGTATTCCATCAGCCATTTTCTGCTGCTTTTGTTTTACAGCACCTTGGATAAAAATTCCTGCAGACGCGGATTCGTCGGATTTTCGAAAATTTCTTCCGGTGTTCCATCTACAAGAAGTTTACCGTCTGCCATAAAGAGTACACGATTTCCTACCTCACGCGCAAATCCCATCTCATGTGTTACGACCACCATGGTCATGCCTTCTTTTGCAAGTTCTTTCATAACATCCAGAACTTCACCGACCATCTCCGGGTCAAGAGCAGAAGTCGGCTCGTCAAACAGCATAACTTCAGGCTCCATTGCAAGGGCCCTTACGATTGCCACACGCTGCTTCTGACCACCGGAAAGCTGGATCGGATATGCATTTGCACGGTCAGCAAGTCCGACACGATCCAGAAGCTCCAGTGCTTTTTTTTCTGCTTCTTCTTTGGAAACACCCTTTACCTTCATCGGTGCAAGTGTCATGTTATCCAGGATCGTCATATGCGGGAACAGGTTAAAATGCTGAAAAACCATGCCCATTTTCTGTCGGAGGCTGTCGATGTCCAGTTTTACTTTTTTGCCGGAAGCATCAATATATTTTTTCTTTGTGATATCTACGCCGTTAAAAATGATCTCACCGTCTGTCGGCTCCTCAAGGAGGTTCAGACTGCGCAGAAAAGTAGATTTACCGGATCCGGACGGTCCGATCACTACCATAACATCACCTTTGTTGATATCTGCTGTTACACCATCCAGAGCCTTGATCGCGCCTCTGTGATAATGTTTCTTAAGGTTTCTTACCTGAATCAGACTATCGCTTGTCGCCATGGCTCATTCTCCTTTCGAAATATGCAATCAGTTTGGAGGTCGGGAAGCACAGACAGAAATAAATTGCTGTCGCAACGAGCAGCGGCTCGATGATGATAAAGGTTGCTCCCTTGACTGCGTTTACGGCAGACATAATATCCTGAACACCGATAGTGTAGGTAATTGCAGATTCCTTGATGATAACGACGAATTCATTTGCGATTGCCGGAAGGATATTTTTGAGTGCCTGCGGAAGAATGATATAACGCAGGTTCATAGTCTGGGAAAGCCCCAGAGAACGTGCGGCTTCTGTCTGTCCCTGATCGATGGACTGGATTCCGGCACGGATGATCTCACAGAGATATGCACCGGAGTTCATGCCAAGTGCAACAACACCCGGAAAGAAACGGTTGAACTTAATAAATCCGAACATCTGGAAAGACGGAAGATCGATCATTCCGAACACGCCATAGTAGATAATAAAAATCTGTACCAGTACCGGAGTGGAACGAAGGATTTCTACATAAGCAGTTGCTATAAAAGAAAGGGGATTGAATTTGGACAGCCATACCAGCGGTCCTCCCTCTCTCAGATGTCCATTACGGTCTACCGCAAGGGCACGGAACGGACGAATGTTTGACATACGCATCAGTGCAAGGATCAGCGCAAGTACAAAACCGATGGCAACCGTAAACAGTGACAGCAGTACGGTTACAAGAAGGCCCTGTCTGAATAACTGTGCATATGGGGCAATTTTGCCAAAATTAGATAATTTAATAAAACTGTCCATAAAAACTCCTTTCATGATATCGTTAATTCTTATGTATTATAGCAGAAAATCGAACATACATAAACAGCAATAATTCCTCCCCCTGTAAAAAAGGGGAGGAATCTGTAATCTTCTTTGTGTTACCGGAGACATTTTCTGTAAGAAAAATCTCCCGATCAAAACTATCTCTTAATTATTCAGCGTCGTCTGCTTCCGGAACTGCACCGTTTGCGTCCAGTGTTCCTTCATATGTCTGACCTGCTGCAAGCTCTGTTGCATCTGCGATGAATTTGTCCATGGAACCATCCTCAAGAGCATCTGCGATTGCTTCGTTTACAGCTTTGAGAAGTTCTTCATTTCCTTTGGCAACGCCGATTGCAGAACCTACTGTATCATATGGTACGTCGCATACGATTTCAAGATCCGGATAGTTTTTCTGATAGCTTTCTGCTACTGCTGTCTCGATGAATGCGCCATCCATTTTACCTGTAAGAAGCTCTGTGATAAGGTCTGTAACCTTTGGCAGAGATACGATGTCTGCATCCGGAGTATTTTCGTTTGCAAGGTCAAGCTGGATAGAACCAGTCTGTGCTCCGATGGAGTAATCTTTGTTGTTTGCATCTTCAAGAGTCTTAAACTGATCTGCTTTGTCTTTTACTGTAACGAAAGACTGTCCGCCTTTGTAATACAGATCAGAGAAATCCATAGCATCTTCACGTGCCGGGTCTGGTGAAAGACCTGCCATACCAAGGTCAACATTTTTCTGTGAAAGTTCACTTAATACACCGTCGAAGTCCATCGGAACTACTTCCAGTTCCAGTCCCATCTTGTCTGCGATGTACTGAGCCAGATCCATATCAAATCCGGAAAGTGTCGGGTTACCATCTTCATCAATTGAATAAAATTCATATGGTGCAAAGTCCGGGCTTGTTGCTACTGTAAGTTTGCCATCTGTAACAGTCTCTACCTTATCATCAGCCATTGCCGGAACTGCCATAGAAACAGCCATAACTGCACCAATCATAATTGCTGTAATTTTCTTTAAGTTCATCTTCTCTTCCTCCTCGATTTTTCCTGAGAATATTTATGCATGAAAATGCATAAATTCTTTTCATTTTTCTTATTGTATCACACTATTTCAAAATTACAAGCAATACTTTCTTTTATAAGTATACAAATTTTTTAATGCATTCCCTTTTTACCTTGTTAAAATACATAAAAGCCGTTTTTTTTTATTCATCTCAGGACTTCTGCTTGCATATCCACAATAATTTCCATATAATAATGGTTATATACTTTCACATTTTATCGTGTTAAATTTTGCGTGCTGAAGTATGGAGGTAATGTGTTCCTTTGATCTTAAACTAAGGAGGTCTGCTCTATGGGAATGAATCAGACACCCGCATCTGAACGGGTACATATCAGTTTTTTTGGAAAAAGAAATGCCGGAAAATCAAGTGTCATCAATGCCGTGACCGGGCAGGATCTTGCCATTGTTTCGTCTGTTCGGGGTACAACAACTGACCCCGTATATAAAACCATGGAGCTTCTGCCCCTTGGTCCTGTCATGATCATTGATACTCCCGGAATCGACGATGAAGGAGAACTCGGTGCACTCCGCGTCCGCAAAAGCTATCAGGTACTGAATAAGACCGACATTGCCATTCTGGTTGTCGACAGTACGACCGGTAAAGGTAAGGAAGAACTTGCCCTGCTGCATCGTTTTCATGAAAAAGGAATTCCTTATCTGGTTGTTTATAATAAAATCGATCTGCTTTCGGGCGAAGAAGTCAGGGATCTTGCCATGTCTGTCCGGGCAGGCGAAGTTCTGGTCAGCGCCGCAGATGGTATGAACATTCAGGAACTGAAAGAAAAAATTGCCACACTGAAACCTGAGGACACACACAAATATCCGCTGATTCAGGATCTGATCAAGCCGCTGGATCTCGTCATCCTTGTTGTCCCGATCGACAAAGCTGCACCAAAAGGCCGCCTGATTCTGCCACAACAGCAGACGATCCGCGATATTCTGGAACGGGGAGCACTGTCGCTCGTTGTGCGGGATACCGAGTTAAAAAGTACTCTGGATCATTTTCTGTCGCAAGGTGTCTGTCCGAAGCTGGTTGTTACAGACAGTCAGGCTTTTGCCCGTGTCTCAAAGGATGTGCCGGAAAATATCACTTTAACTTCGTTTTCGATTCTTTTTTCAAGATATAAAGGTGAACTGGAAACACAGCTTGAAGGTGTGGCTGCACTTTCTTCCATTCAGGACAACGATCATATTTTGATCGCAGAAGGCTGTACACACCACCGCCAGTGCGGAGACATCGGAACCTGCAAGATTCCGGACTGGATTCGCAATTATACAGGTAAGAAACCTGTGTTTGAATTTACTTCCGGCACAGAATTTCCTGACGATGTTTCTTCCTATAAAATGGTGGTTCACTGTGGCGGCTGTATGTTAAATGAACGCGAAATGAAATATCGCATTGCCTGCTGCCGTGACCAGGGTGTACCGATCACAAACTATGGTCTTTTGATCGCGCAGGTGACCGGTATTCTGAAACGGAGTCTCGGCCCGTTCCCGGAAATGCAGAAACTGGTGTGAAGTTTGTTTATATTTCGTTTCTAAAATGACCGGAAAAATTTTAACTTAGTTTCACAAAGACATAACATTTTGGGATTATACTGGAAATTCGTAAGAAAAAGCCGGATATAATTTTGCAGACCGGCCTTTTTATAAAAGGGATTTATTTTTCAGGGAGAATATTTATTTAAATAGGAGGATTTATTTTATGAAATTTACAAAAATGCATGGAATCGGCAACGATTACGTATATGTAAACTGTTTTGAGGAGACCGTCACCAATCCGTCTGCTGTCGCAAAATTTGTCAGTGACCGTCATTTCGGTATCGGTTCAGACGGACTGATTCTGATCAAACCATCCGATGTCGCAGACTGCGAGATGGATATGTATAATCTGGACGGTTCTCAGGGTGCCATGTGTGGAAATGGCATCCGCTGCGTTGCAAAATATGCCTACGATTACGGCATTGTCAATAAGACAAGCATTTCCGTTGCCACAAAGAGCGGAATCAAATATCTGGATCTGACCCTCGGCGAGGATGGCAAGGTTGCTCTTGTAAAAGTCAATATGGGCGCACCGATTCTGACTTCCAGACAGATTCCGGTTGTTTCTACCAAAGAACAGGTAATCAATGAACCTCTGAATGTGGATGGCGAAACTTACCGTATCACTGCTGTCTCTATGGGAAACCCACATGCAATCGTATACATGGATGACCTGAAAAACCTTGATATCGAAAAGCTCGGTCCGAAATTCGAAAATCACATTGATTTCCCGGATCGTATCAATACCGAATTTGTAAAGGTCATCGATCGCCATACACTCCAGATGCGTGTCTGGGAACGTGGTTCCGGTGAGACACTTGCCTGCGGCACGGGAGCATGTGCAGTTGCTGTTGCTTCCACTCTGAATGGACTGGTAGATGAGGACAAACCGGTTACTGTAAAACTGCTTGGCGGCGATCTTCAGATTCTGTGGAACCGCCAGGAAAATCTCGTATACATGACCGGTCCGGCAACGACTGTGTTTGATGGAGAGATTGATGTGACATTTCTGGAGAAATAGCAAACTGAAAGGGGATCCATCGATCCCCTTTCAACCCCTGGTCGGAAAACGCAAAAATTCTTCATTTATCAAGTATGAAATGTATAGAAAATGCCGGGATTCTTCGTTTTCACATCATGAGGATTTCTCGCTATTTTGCCATTCTATTAGTTCAGTTGACCAGCTATCGAATAACACAATTCTGAACCATCCAGTTTCGAGCTATTTTTTGACCTACAAGCAAGTAACTTTCCTCCAGGCCATCCAGTTTTTCTTAATTTGTGGACTCTGAATCTACTTATTGTCTTCAAGGTCATCCGTTTTCCTCAATCCTCGTTGGTCTCTTGACACCTTACTCCTCTCCTGGTCATTTCAGCCCCTGATTTCTGTGGACTTCCCAACAGCTTACTCTTCTAACGGTCATTCCGGCATCCGATTTTTCCTTCTCAATAAAGTTGGTATATTCCTGTCCTACTCCACTCAGAACTCTTGAACCCTTCCCCTCTCCATTCGTCACGCAGCTTCTCAAGCCGTATATTCTCTCTTCTTATGAAAAATATTTCTCTTTGATGATCTCAACCGGCATTTCTTCTCCGGTCCAGAGTTTAAAGGACGCAGCTCCCTGATACAGAAGCATGTACATACCGTTTCCGGTTTTGCATCCGGCTTCTTTTGCTTCGCGGAGAAGTCTTGTCTCCTGCGGATTATAGATTACGTCAAATACAAACAGATCTTTGTGGAACATGCTGGTATCGGTGATGATCGTTCTGTCTACGTTTGGTGCCATACCTACGGAAGTACCGTTTACAAGGATCACACTATCTGCGATGGATGCACGGAGAATTTCCGGATCATCGAAATCATGCAGAGTAACCTTGCATTCTGTACGCTCATTTAATTTGGCAACGATCTCTTCTGCTCTGCTGAAGAAATTGTCTCTTACGTTGAATACGTTGATCTCAGCTACGCCATCCAGTGCAGCCTGTACAAGGATTGCTGTTGCAGCTCCGCCGGCACCGAGAAGTGTCATCTTTTTGCCGATGATGTCGACACCATTCTCAGCAACGGCTCTCATAAATCCAACACCGTCTGTCGTGTAAGCTGTCAGTACGCCATTGTCGTTAACGATGGTATTACATGCTCCGGAGATCTCGGATGCAGGAGATACTTTGTCAGCAAGTTTGCACATGATGTTTTTGCCCGGCATGGTGATGTTCCAGCCTCTTGCTCCCATTGTGCGAAGTCCCTGAACGGCTTCCGGCATTTTATCCTCCGGTACGTCAAATGCAAGATATGTATAATCCAGCCCGAGCTGATCGCATGCTTCGTTGTGCATTTCCGGGGAAACGCTGTGTGCGACCGGGCTTCCAAGTAAACATAATAATCCGGTGTGTCCTGTGATATGTTTTGACATAATCCATTTTCCTTTCCGCGTCTAAAAATTTGGCAATTTTCTCTTGCCTGTACATGTGGTTTATTATACACGATTTAAAGTGATAAAGCAAGGCTAGCTTTTATCATGTTTCGTCTAGTGCCGAAAAGCCTGTAAAATCAAGGGTTTGCGGACTTCTGAGCATTTTTTATATTTCGTCTGGTTTCGTCTTTTTTCTTTCATTTGGCATAAAATTTGGCATAAAATTGTATTTAAAAAGCCACACCCTAATAGTAAGGAATGGCTTTGATTATTACATCACATTTTCCAGTTTTTTTATTTCGTTCTGTACTCGAACTTTATCGACATGATTGTAGATTTCCATTGTAACTGCTATATTTGAATGTCCCATGATTGTTTGCAAAACTTTTACATCCATGCCGGACTCAGCACATCTGGTGCAAAATGTATGTCTTAAGATATGGGGACTTATGTGTGGTAGTAGTTCCGGCTCTCTGTGCTCTTTTTCTGCTCTGGCAATTTCCATCTTGTTATAAGCCTTGACAATTCCGTCCAGTGCTTTACCAAAATTGCGGTTATTCATCGGTGTGCCATTACGAGTTAAAAACACCAGCCCTTTTTCTCCATCAACTTTCTGCTCCTTTCCTCTTTTGCCAAGTATGAGATCAAGCTCTTTCTGCTTTATCAGGGCTTTCTTTGCATTTTCTGTCAATGGTATATCTCGTTTCCCTGAATTGCTCTTTGTTGGCGCAAAACGATAACAATAACTCCCCTCGCTAGTTCTGTAGACAAGCTGTCTATCTATATGTACAATATTATTCTTCAGGTCTATACGATCTGCCGTTAAACCTATCGCCTCACTGATTCTCAGTCCTGTTGACAGTAGAAAGAGAATTAACGGATAATGCACGCACCATGTATTATTGTCCCTTATAAACTCTAACAAAGCCTCCTGTTCCTTTATTGTTAAAGCTCTTTTATCTGTAGGTTCTGTTTTTATTTCACGTCCACAATCAGCACATGGATTTTTTCTGATGAGATCATTTTTTACTGCAAATTGCAATACCATAGATAAAAGTGTTTCATATCGTTTAATTGAACTTGCTTTTGCGCCTTTACTTCTGAGGTCTGCAATCCATTTCTTAATATGATATTGTTTAATCTGAGCTATTTTCATATCAGACAGTAGACTGGTTTTTATATTGGCATTCCAATGAATAGTGTAATTAATTCTTGTCGATTCCCGGATATTGCTTTTGGATTCCATAAATACATTAAAGAGCTGATTCAGCGTTAAATCACCGCCCCGGCTGTCAATTCCATCTGCAATATCTTTTTGTATTTGTTGCTCTTTTCCTCGTAATTCCTGTAAAGTAACTGCATATATTGTACTTCGCTTTCCTAAAGCATCCGTCCATCTATAACAGTAGCGACCATCTTTGTTTTGACTTTCGCCAACTTTCAGCACTCTACCCCTGCCGTCTACTCTCTTTTTTCTTGCCATATTTCCACAACTCCTTTATTACAAAAGGGCAGCAGTTTCGCCGCCCTCTGATCTGTTTAATCTTCTTTCAGATAAAGATACTGTAAGAGCTTGTACACTCTTTTCAACGTGTTTTCTGTCTTCACTTTATCCAGTAGTTCAATAATCTTTTCTTTGTAATCCATAGTACTACCTCCAGTACCTTTTCGGAATATCAGATATAATAAGATAAATGTACCGCAAAATCTTCTCTGACTGGATTGCATTGAGCATTTCTGCTATTTCTTCTCTATAGTTCATTGTTTTTCTCCTGTTGCTGTCGCATTTTCTTTGTACTTCTTAATTAGTAAGTAATTTGATAAGTTAAGTATTCTTCTAATATCGCCACCATTATTTAAGCCTAAAATATTCCATATCAGAAAAAATCTATCTCTATCTTCTTCGGACATTTTCTTGCGTGTATCTTCCTTACTTCCCTGCGAAAGAATTTCCGCTGCTTCAAGGGTACGCTGTAAGAAATATCTATCCTTATTCGTTTTGACAACTTCTGCAATTGCTTCTCTACAAGGAACCTGAGTCAAATCACATCTCTCCATCGTTTTTTTCCTCCTGTTCTTGTCTCTTATATACCGCTTTTGCAGTCCCGTAAACCTGTTTCAACAGCTCTAAATCTGTAATACGTAGCGAAAAATTAATGACATCCTGTTGCATGATTAAAACAGCTTTCTGATTGTAAAAAGTATCTCTGTCCTTTTCGGCTGTCTGCAATTTGGCTTTGAGGTCTGTAATAACCTCAGATGCAAGCGGCTGTGGTGTGTCTGCTTTATCCGGCACACCCTCTGAAAGCGAGTCAAGTTGTTTCAGTGCATCAAAATAAGCCTGTGTTCTCAGTCCATCGCATAAAGTTGTAAGTTGTTCGTCAATTTCTTCCCGATACGAAGCAGCTGCATCTTGTTCGAGTTTTTCAATAGCTTTCTGTAGCTTCTGCGGCTTTCCCCTGTAAACTTTCTTGAACTGTTCAACCCGTTCTGGCAGGATGTTGTTATAGAAATCCTTCCACAGTGAAACCTCTTTTTTATCGAGTTCCTTTGTAATTCTGTCTTCGTAATATTTTGAGTAATTCATGATTTCATTCCCCCTTCTCTAATCCGTGAATATAGTTGCATACTGTGCCGGTGATAAAACCTCCTGCAAAAATCATAAGAACGTCCACTACTGATATCATTTTTTTGTTCGTTCCTTTCTTTTGTTGATTCGAGGGGAATGAACTGCTATAATGTTCACAGCCCCTCATTTGCGTGTTTGACGGGTTACCTTGCCCCTATCAGAGTTGCCGCTCTGGTAAGGGGTTTTTTATTGAATTTGTCAAAGTAAACATTCTTTACGCTCCCTTCTTCTGCCATGCTCTGCATCCACCAGGGGACGAAGTAAAGCAAGTTCTTGATCAATCTGTTGTAACTCTTCCTCGTATTCTGGAAGCCAGTCAGTGCCATTATGCGTTAAAATATACGTTTTTCGATTTGCCAACTGAATGTATCTCAAAACTTCTTCTGCTGTCATATCGGTTGTACCTGGGATTTCCCGAAAAAGCTCGCCTTATAAGTAGCAGAATCGCCCCGGCTTCCCCAGATCAAGACTGCACCAAACAGTGCCTTGCTTCCGTGAACGACCTCGAATCCGGCTTTTTTCCATCCATCCCAAGTATTTGTTGCCTCTGTGACTCCTGCTGCATGTTTTGCATCTTCAATTCTCTTTGCGTTGATTTCTTCTGCCTTTGCAGATAACCATGCTCTGTGAAGTGCTTCTGCAAATCTGATGTCCTTTGTCTTACGATAAACCTTCCATGCTTTCAACATAATCTTACTGAGACTGTACTTCATTATGCATTCCTCCTTTGTTTTTCAATGCCTCTCAGCCCTTCAAGCATCTTCCTGACTATTGATATGCCCTATTGCGATTCTCACAGGTATATGGCTTGAAGTATTGGGGGCTTTCGGCTCTCCCGGCTGTTGTCTGTTCCCTTGAACTGATTATATTATAGTATATTGTACCCGATATATCAATAGAAATACCTACCAATATTGTACCCGATATATCTTTGCTATTTTGTGCAACTTGTATATTGTACCCAATAGCATTATTGAATATAATTAAAATACTTATATCAAACTTTTCAGAAAGAAGGTGCACCATGTCAGATGAAAGCAAAGTAAGCAAAGCGCAGCAAAAAGCAGTTGCTAAATACATGAAAAACAATTACGATGAAATCAAAGTTCGTGTTGAAAAAGGTAAACGTGAAATTATAAAAGCAGCAGCAGAGCAAGCAGGTGAATCCGTAAACGGCTACATCAAAAAAGCTGTAGATCAGCGGATGGAACGTGAAGCTGCTGACAATGACCCAGTGTTTTAGTAAATGCCTGATATGATACAAAGCTTGAACATTTGTTCTGAATATGTTATACTAACAGAAGTAATTTGAGCTACGCTGATGTAGGCTTAAGACATAGGTCAACACCAGAACATTAAGGCTACTGTTTCATACAGTGGCTTTTTTGTTGCCTGTATGTTATACTGTACATGGGTAATTTCTCATTCTTTGAATGAACGAAAATGAAAGGACTGTCTTGCTATCAGGCAGTCTTTTTTGTTGCTCTATTGTTCTAATTGTGCTATAATAAATACAGATAAAATAATCACCTTTTCTATGGCAGAATCCCGGTGGAACTGGCACGCACAGACCACAGCCGGGATTTTGTTTTTTTATGTATCGGTTTACTTTCTGATTTCCGCTTTCATGCGCTTGACTGCATCTTTGGAAAGCTTGTAAAAATCCTGAAAAATAACAGGCGGATGTTTCGTCTCTTTGTCGGAATCTTTAATATATATCGTCTTGATGCAGCTATGAACCGCAAAATATGCTGCCAATTCACTGCCAAGTTCACTTAGTGCAATCTGATATGCTTTTTCAATATTTTCTTTTGAAATCTTATAATATCTTCCGAACTCAAGAACTAAATAATTAATATAGTGTTCCATCCATGCGTGCCGCCTCCCTGTTATTCGGTTCGTGTCGCCATCTTCTGCGAAAGTCCTTTTGCATATTGTGCTGCTGGCGAATTATTCATAACCGGATTAGCTTTGACTCCAAACTGTCCTAATTCTGTAATCTCAACATCTTTATCTTCTGCTTTTTTAGCAATTTCCTGTTGCATTTTCGCATATTCATATTTAGGAATTTGCGTAATTGTGACATCTTCAAGTGTTGCATTTTCATATTTTTCTTCTAATCTCTTAATAAATCCACCAGAAGAATCTACAGTGAGCATCATATAATGTCCGGTTACAGGTCCATTAGGCTTTCCTGAATACTCTTTAATGACTGATCGAATTTTTTTGTCTACCTCGTCAATTATTCTATTTGCAGATTCTTCTGATGGAACATTCAATTTAAATCCGCTCTGCTTTGCCATCAGCTCACATTTACGAACGCAAAAAGAGCTTCTGGAAGTCATAGCGTCTTTTGTAAATGATTCAAGTTCAGCTGATGTGAGCTGAACACCAGACCGAGCAATTATACTGAGTTTTTCTAACAGATCATAATCAATGTAATTTTCTCGGTATTTTCCAGTGTTTCGGCTTCTCATGCTAGCGGTTACCTCGTCCAATTGTGAAAGATACGTCTTTCTGATTGAACTAATACTTCCGCTATATTCCACCTTAATTTCTGATATTTTAGAGTCGAGTACAGATTTATTATACTCCCGTTTTGCCCGGTCAAGATCACCATTCTGATGTGCTGCGACGTTTTCAATATCTCTTGTAAATCCTGCTAAAATATTCGTATATTTATCAAATCTTCCCACTTTCATTCTCCTTTTCTGCCTGATAAATGAACAGGCTTGTTTTATTTCATTGATTTTCATTGCGTATTTCGCCCTAGAATCGACTTGAAATGTTTTAATGGTAAATTGTCCACATTTGCGGTTAAAATCGAAAATAGAGCGTTTTTCATAATCAAATACTGTCTTTTTGTTTTTAAAAAAATTTTTGAGGTTGCCATTATACAGGGAGGCTCTTTTTGTTTGTTCGGGCGGTTTGGCAGCTTATTAGGCTGTCTGGAATACTCCCATATACCCCCTAGGGGCATCCATTCTAGCCCCGTATCGGTGCAAAATCACAGTAAAAAACCATATTGCTTTTCTGTCCATAAAGTAATAATGTGCCTTGAAATACCCTATTTATAAGGCTTTGCACCGTTTATCACTCCAAATTGTGACAATAATTATACCAAATGGCAGTAGTCAGCCTCGTGTTTGTCCTGATCTATGAGCTACGAACCACATGCCCGGAGGGCGGCAGCAGGACACCCTGCATTCGTCACCAATGACGAGGACTTGCCATGACGGTTAGGGTCGGAAGAATATTCCGAACGGCTCTGCTGCCTTTTTTATTCGTTATGCCATGCCGCCCGCCTTTTTTAGTGTATCAAGGTGTGTTCTGCCGCTTTTTTCTCGTGGTGCTATCCTTGCGCTGCATATATCTTTTTTATCGTGTCACCATGCACGAAACCCGCTCTTTTTTATCGTGTCGGGGTGTACGTCACGGCGCTCCTTTTTTATTCGTTTCGCTATGATTGGCGGCTCGCTGTCTGACTCGGTATAGAATAACGTATCACCATCAAAATCCAGATCATTAAAGAAAAGCTTAACCACATGTCCTGATTCATTCATCAGCTTAACTCTTACGTTTAAATCAAGTTTATTCGATTGCACATCTACAATTTTGTATCCAATCCATTCCCTGAAATTTTGACCGCAACAAATCGGTAATTTCCTTAATTTCTTTTTTCTCATTCCCATGATCTCCCTTCTGTTTCCTGCTTTCTTCAATAACTTTCTCGCTCCAACTCATAAAATCATCAAGGCTGTGTTGTCGTGGTTGTTCCTGTTTCTCCTGCATCTTTGCTGCTCCTTTCCAGCTCTGCGACAACTCCAAGCAATAACGATTGTGCAAACTTCTGTTCTGATTTGTTTTTGTATTGTTGGTCAAGTTGCTTGCATTCCTGATCTAACCTTTTCCATGCTGCCTCATCGTCTGCCCTGATGCCATGGTATTTTTTATGTAAGCCCCAAACAGCTGTCCAAATTGAAAAATATTGTTCCTTAAAGTTCATATGCTCCTTTCCGTTCGACATTATGTCGAACCGTATGTGATATGCCTGATAGAAAGACATTGCAGATGTTGCTCTAACAGGCGTATTTACTGGCTTTTTTGAACGTTTGTGCAAAATATGCAAATTCTATGTAAAGTTTCTATGTTTTTTCCTATATGCAAATTTACAAAAGAAATACACATTTTGCACATATAGTCTTTTTGTTACTCAAAAGGTATGTCTATGTCATCCTCAATTTGAACAAAATTGTCATCCTTCGAATAACCCTTTAGCACATTTCTGACGGTTCGTCCGTTTACTGTCGCACTGTTAGCAAAGATGCCTTTCGTTTTCAATTCTGCAAAAAAATTGCCTTTGTTTTCACATCCATAACCGCAATCATCACACCATTGTGCATATACTTCATACGCTTCTTTTGCCGGGGTGTTCTTTCCAGATTTCACATAACATTCTTTCAGGAAACTTCCTATTTTGTCAGAATCTGACCTATAAATGTCCGTGTCGTCCTGCACGATTTTAGGCGGCTTTAATCCCTCTTGTCGATAAAGATACAATCCTTGAATGCACCAATTTAAAATCCCGCTCATTTCTTGTTGACTCTGTAGCTTGCTTTTTAAATGTCGGTCTTGTTCTTCGGGCTTAAAGTGCCGATTAAATGAGATAATATTTATTCGTCCAGAACTAAAAACTGTATCATCTGTGATTGTTGGCAGGTGATTAGTGTTCATCATTAGTTTGAATTTAGGCACGAACGAAAATTCCCTTTGATACAAATGCCTACACGTTATGCTGTCCCTGCCAATCAACGTTTTTAATAATGCCGTGTCAAAAAGCATTCGTTTCGGTGGCTCTGATGCATTGCACAACCTACACCCGGCAAGTCTGGCAATATCACCAGATGCCTGTCTGCTATCAATATTTTGCTTCTGAGCAAGGCTTTCAGGCTTCATGCTCACTGCATAATCTCCAAGTAGATGTATAAGGCTCTCACAAAATGTACTTTTTCCATTTCTTGTCGATTTTCCGTACAAAATAAAGCAAGTTTCTTCTTCAGTATTGCCTGTCAATGATAAACCAGCAATCTTTTGAAGATATCGTATTTTTTCAGTGTCGTTTTCCATCACTTCATCTAAAAATTTCACCCATCTTTCGCATTTTGTTGACGGGTCATATTGTGCATTGCAGATTTTGGATAATAACATATCTGGGTTATGTTCCATAAACATTGGTTCATCTCCCGATAGATCAAGTATTCCATTCTGAACATTTAGAATATAATCATCTTTGTCAAGTTTTTCATTGCTGAAATAATATACATCCTTACTATCTTGCAGCATATTATTTCGATTTCTTATATTGCACAGAGGCATTACCGCTTTCAGATATTTGCCCTGTTCATCTACAGATACTGCATATCGAACAAGTGCATCCGACAAGGCTTTGGCGTCTGCTTTAGCAGCTAGTCCTTCCGTATCATCAACCCAACGTTTGCCATCATACAGCATGAAATCTTTCCGCTGTGGATTATATCTATGTTGATTTTTAAAAACATCTGCATATAACCGCCCGAAACCTTTGTCTGATGTTTCATAGCGTTCTGCATGAATTTCTTTTAATATCTGATCTAAATTTTCCATACATTATTTGTCTGGCTCTCATGTGGCTCTCCCAACCACCTTTCCTATTTTTTCCTTAAATTCCGCACAACAAATCGAGTTGAATATTGACTGTAGTCAACCTGTTCTGGCAGACACACCACAGCCAACTCAACGGCTCACAGTGACCTGAACTAAGGATTCCTGATAGTAGCTCAGCTTCTGCTTTCAACTGATCCACTTGATGTGCCCAGCGTTCTTGCTTCTGCTTTTTGGCTTCCTGCTGCCGTTTCCTAGCTTCCTGCTGTTGTGCAATTAATTCCCGGCTGTTCTTCCTATCAGGCGCACTCAGTCCGAATGTTGATCTGATTTCTTTTAGTGCCGTCCAGCTATCGCAACCTCGAACATGTGACCACAACCGAACGCAATCGCCGCCGGTAGCCCTACCAAAATCGTAAAAGCTGTTGCTCTCTGGATAGATTTTAATTGACGCAGTTCTTTCGCTCGGATATATGTAGTTCTTCCCTTGCTTATGCATCAACAGATTTGCTATAGCTTCAACGCTGACCTGTTCTTTAATTTCTTCAAAATCTTGTTTCGTTCACCCTCGCTCCTTTCGCTTGCTTTTTTTAATTATTTAATTGGATTTATCTGGTAGATTAACCAGTTTTATCATTTGTAAGAAGTGTGATTTTTTTGATGTGATTTAACCGTAGATTTTTTCGACATAATCCAGAAAAATTCTACGATTGATTCTGTAAGACTTTCCTATTTTGCGGACTGCTGCCGCTTCACTCGCTAAACGTCTTACTGTACTCGAACCAAGATTTGTTACTTCACACATTTGGTTCAATGTTACTAAATCGCCCTGAATGCTTCCAGTTTCTTTTTTATACATATTCGTTGCTCCTTTCTGTTGTTCTTGATGTCATTATATTAACACAACTTGACACGTTTGTATAGACTTGCTATAGTATAATTATAGACAGTCTATTTTTTTGCATTCTGATATTTTATTATGTCAATACAAGGAGGAGTACAAATGCATTTTGCATACAATCCAGAAAATAATTTTTATACTTTCTATCATAATTTCAATACTTTTAAAGAAACAAAAATAAAGATACCTTTGGGAACTTTTTTAATTGATTTTCTTTCTCTCGATTTGAATGCAATAGAAGAAGAATTAAATAGCTCAATTTGTCAAAGTAACTATAACTTTGACTTAAGTTTATATCATTCAACAGAAATTACAAATATCTTGAAAAAATATTGTAACGAATTTCTAGCAGAATTAATCTGCAATAACATATGTTTTCCAAATAGAATCATATTCGAACGTACTCAACAAATGAGGGAATGTTATCTCAATTATATAGATGACCTTAAATATTATTTACTTAATGGAAAATTTAAATATGATTCATTATTCAATGAATTTGAACTTAACAATTTTCAAAAAATCACAGTTCAATTTGGCATGAATGATGATTTAACAGAATTAATTATTCTTTATTCGGTTAAAGAATTATACTCCATGCTCTCTCTCGATTTAGTAAATGTTACACACAAGCATATTTGTATCAAACAATGTAAGAATTGTAGACAATTTTTTATTCCTTCCAAACGTACAGATGAAATTTATTGTGATCGAATATTTAAAAACGGAAAAACGTGTAAAGAATTAGGCTATACCCTAGCAGCATCTGAAGATCCATTTAAAGTAGCATTTACAAAAGCCCGAAAAACTCAACATGCTAGAATACGATATAATAACCATATCAAAGATTATAAAGAAAAACACTATGAACCATGGCTAGCTGCCGCTAGTAAGGCAAGAGATTATTTTTCTCAAAAAGGAGATATAAACTCTTTCTTTAAATGGTTAGAAGAACATAAAAATTCTTTTTAATTCTCATTGCTCCTGATATAAAAACTACCCGGCGCATTAATTTGTACCGGGTAGTCATTTATACATGTTCCATTTTGTTCTAAAGCATGCTATACTAATCATGTTGTCCAACCGATACCCGGCAACGGGAGGAGGTGTAGTTTCCTTGGAAAACATTGCAATCTCTTTTCTTATCTCCTGTCTGGCAAGCATAGCCGCCTATTATGTTTGCAAATGGTTAGATGGTGATAAGTGAGACAACACTAGCCTAGTAGTTTCTTGTCTACTATAAATAAACAAGAAGAAGCCCCCAGTATTTGCGGTACTGAGGGCTTCACTCTTTTTTGTCCCATGGACTTGCAATCTCTTTTGCCTACGGCAATTATAGCATATGCATTTCTGTAAATCAATATGTCTGATCTCGGTATTTTGTGAATTTCTTTGGCATTTGGTATAAATTTGGTATAAAATCCCGTTTCCTCTCAATTTGTAATCTCTTGAACTGCCCTAAAATCAAGGATTTGCGGACATTATCGAGAAATGATACACGATTTAAAGTGATAAAGCAAGACTGCGTTTTGCTATGTTCGCTATGACAAATTTGTATATTAGTCAGTCCTGTATGTTCCATTTTATTCTAAGCCATGATATACTTACTATGTTGTCCAACCGAAACCCGGCAACGGGAGGAGGTGCAATCTCCATGGAAAGCATTACTATTTCTTTTCTTATCTCCTGTCTGGCAAGCATAGCCGCCTATTATGTTTGCAAATGGTTAGATGGTGATAAGTGAGGCAACACTAGCCTGGTAGTTTCTTGTCTACTATAAATAAACAAGAAGAAGCCCCCAGTATTCGCAGTACTGAGGGCTTCACTCTTTTTGTCTCCATGGACTTGCTATTTCTTTTCGCCTATGGCAATTATAGCATATGCATTTCTGTAAATCAATATGTCTGATTCTGATATTTTTATATATTTCTTTGGCATTTGGCATAAAATTACATTCCTGTAAAATTTATCCGGCAGTTGCTTACAGCAACGTTTTCAACACACTCAGCACACCATCTTCTGCATAAGACGGGCATACGGCTTTTGCTGCCATGCGGACTTCTTCTCTGGCATTTGCCACCGCATAGCTAGATCCTGAATCTTTCAGCATCGCGATATCATTGATGTTATCCCCAAAAGCGCATGTTTCCTCCGGTGATATTCCCAGATATTCCTGAAGAAATGCCACTGCACTTCGTTTGTCGGCACCAAGCGGTGTTCCGTCCATCCACTCTTTTCCGGCTGATGCAAGATTTATCTTGTCTTTCCAGAACGGTGTAAAAACCGGCGCACAAAGTTCTTCGCATCGTTCCGGATGATACACAGCGATCTTCATGATCTGCTCACCTTCAAGATGCATCATATCCGGAACCTCATGGATATCATATCCATAGGAATCTCTCAGCCAACAAAACATTTTACTTTCGGAATTTTCCGCAAAACATCTGTCCGGTCCCGAAATAAAGTAATCACATTCCGGCAGCTCTGTCTTAACCATTTTGGCCATGTTCTTCCAGATCTCGTCCGGCAGTGTGTGGATCTTCAGTATTTTTTCTGATGTACGGATCAGTGTTCCGCCGTCTGATACAAAAAAGATCTGGTCTTTTACCGGCGCCAAAAGCTGGCTTTCGCTGCTGTACTGCCTGCCCGAGCATACTGCAAAGTAAACTCCTTTTTTTCTCAGTTTCTTTATAACATCCATGTACTCCGGATTGATTTCCAGCGTTCCATCTTTCACCAGAGTACCGTCTACATCACTGACTACAAGTTTTATCATTTGAATTCTCCTCCCAAAATAAAGCACCGACAGATTTCATAGTATTCTCCTGTGAATCAGATGTCAACAGTTTTCAGCGCATAACAAAGCAGACATATTCCTCATGCATCTGGTCGCATCCTCGCGGAGCGTTTTTATGTAATAGGAACATTACGAAGTAATTTCCTATTACATAAAAGACCGCGCACCGGTCTCATGCCAGTGCGCAGTCCTTATGGAGTTCCACGACTCAAGGGAGAGTCTTCAAAAATATGTTCAGAATCTGAGATTACTTAGATTCCAAGTTTTTCTTTCATGTAATCTACCGGAGTATCTTTACCGGTGTAAAGTTTGATGGCAATCAGTGCCTGGAAGAGCATCATGCTCATACCATTGTAAACTTTTTCGCATCCTGCTTCTTTTGCCTGTTTCATCATAACTGTTTCGCGTGGTGCGTAAACAGTATCTGTTACGATCAGGTCTTTCTTAAAGAAAGAAGTATCCGGGATGTTGGAAAGGTCTTCCAGTGGGTGCATACCTACCCCTGTTGCATCACAGAAAAGATCTGCTGCATGCATTTTTTCTTTGAGGAGATCATGATCTGCAAGGTCATTCATAGTAGCTTTGCAGTTTGTGTTTTTGTTGATCAGATCAACGATTTCTTCTCCACGGCTGTAGAATTTATCTTTGATGTTGAAGATTTCGATCTCTGCGATTCCGTCAAGGGCACCACGTACAGCGATTGCAGTTGCAGCTCCGCCGGTTCCGATCAGAACCATCTTCATTCCTTTGAAATCAATGCCTTCTTCTTTGAGTCCCTGCCAGTATCCCATACCGTCAGTGTTGTAGCCTTTAAGCTTTCCGGTAACCTGTCCGTTTTCATCACGCATGTTTACAACTGTGTTGATCGCACCACATAATTTTGCAGCTTCGTCAACTTCGTCCAGATATTTATGAACAACAGTTTTGTTTGGCATGGAGATGTTGGATCCAAGCATTTTGAGAGCACGGATACTCTGAACAGCGTCTTTCAGGGAATCGTTGTCTACTTCAAATGCAAGCTGGATAACGTCATCACCGTTTTTGTCGTATGCAAGGTTGTGTGTTGTCGGTGACTGTGTATGACGGATTGGGTAAGCCATTAATCCTACTAATTCTGTATGTCCTGTTACGTTTGGCATGATTTTTTCCTCTTTTCTTTATATTTATAAAAATCGCTGCTTTCTCATGTTTGAGCGCCTTTCAAATTCAAATGCTTCCCCATGCAAGCATGGTTCAGCATTTGTACTTTTAAAGCCTTGGTATCACTTACTCAAGTGGCTCTAAATGCAGGTATCCCCGGGATTCCAGTACATTCAGTATTGCACGGCCTTCCATGGTTCCTTCCATAATACGGCGGGCACGTACGGAATCACCGATGGTGTATACATAAGTATCTGTATCCTTAAATGCTTCTTCAAGTTCCGGAAGTACCGGGTTGTTGGAACGCATTCCAAGGCAGTTGAAGCCAAAGTCGAATTCCATATCTTTGATCTGTCCGTCCGGAAGTTTTACAGTAAATGCATTTTCTTTTACTTCCTGAAGTGCTGTATTTACATATTCCTTCACGCCATATTTGTCATGTGTTTCACGCATGGAGCATTTGGTGATCGGGTCTGCAAGCATACCGATCTGAGGAAGCATATCAATGATCGTACATTCTGCTCCTCTAGGTGCAAAATATTCGATAACATCAAGTCCTACGGATCCACCGCCGACAACAACGACTTTTTTGTCCTTGCATGCTTCATCCGGGTATTTTCCTGCATTCAGGTTGTTGATCATATCAAAAATTGTAGCCACATTTCCGGCCTCGATGTTTTCTTTGAGACCTTTGATCGGTGGAATAAGCGGTACAGAACCGGTTGCATTTACAACGATGTCCGGTTTGAACTGTTTTACTTTTTCAACAGTCGCTTCTGTATTCAGGAAAACATAAAGATTTTTCAGTCTGGCAGCGCGTGCTTCCAGATATTTCGGAAAATCTTTCATACGGGTCTTGCTCGGAAGATCTGAAATAAATGTGGAGAGACCTCCGAGGTGATCCTTCTTTTCCAGGACGAATACATTGCAGCCGACTTCTGCCGCTGTACATGCAGCTTCCAGTCCCGCTGTACCACCACCTACAACTACAACATTGCAGTTTTTGTTGACTTTGAGTGCTTTATAAATATCGCCTTCCGGTACAGCCGGGTTAACTGTACAACGGATCGGACGGTTTACACCGATACGGTTTCCGGCACATCCCACGTTACATGAGATACATTTACGAATAATATCTTCCTCACTGTTTTCAACTTTTTTTACCCAGTTCGGATCTGCGATAAGACCACGTCCCATTCCGACGATATCTACGTCGCCGCTCTCGAGAATTTTCTCAACAACTTTAGGATCACGGTAGTTACCTGCATTGATAACCGGTTTCTTAAATTTATCTTTTACGGCTCTTGCCATATAGGATCTCCATCCATCCGGGAGATAGTTGGAGTCGATCTGATACTGAAGAGATGGATTCAGGCCACAGGAAACATCGTACATATCAATAAACTCATCGATATATTCCAGATATTCCAGTGTATCTTCCAGAGTGTTTCCGCCCGGCACTCTCTCTTCTGCGGAGATACGAACGATGATCGGGAACCACGGTCCTACATTTTTACGTACTTCTTCAAGTACCATACGTGGGAAACGAAGACGGTTTTCTACGGAACCACCGAATTCGTCTGTTCTCTTATTATAGTAAGGAGAGATAAACTGGCTCATCAGGTAAGAATGACCGCAGTGGATTTCGATTGCGTCAAATCCGATTGCCTGAACACGCTTTGCAGCCTCTCCGTATTTTTTTACGGTTGTAAGGATTTCTTCTTTTGTCATCGGACGTGGTGTTTCGCCGCCGGCCTTTGTCGGGATGTTCGAAGAAGAAACTGTTTCCATTCCGGTTCTTGCAGAAGATGCGGAAGCTCCGGCATGGTTTACCTGAATCGCTACTGTAGCACCGTTCTTATGAAGGTTTTCTACGAGCTGATAATAACGCGGCATAAAGCTGTCATGGTCAATACGGATCTGGCTTGTACCATTGGAACCTGCCGGATATTCGATGTTTGCATTCTCGAGAATGATAAGACCTGTGCCGCCTTTTGCACGGAGTGAGTAATAATTCATATGACGGTTACTCATCTCACCGCTTGTCTCACCATAGTTGGTTCCCATCGGGGTCATTGCAATACGGTTTTTAATTGTAGTTCTTTTAATTGTAATCGGTTCAAAAATCTTTGGGTATTCACTCTTCATGAAATTATCTCCTTATCAGTAAGTAACATTCACAAATAACATTCATAAACTCGAGTGGCAATCCTTTGTTTGTGACACAATTATCATAACTCTTTGTATTAAAAATTAACAATATCTTTCAGATAAATTTTTGATACGTTTTCGGTATCATTCGCATCTTCATCCTGCTGTGTCTTCATATATTCAATAAAACGCTCAACAGCCGGCAGCCGGTAACGGTCTTTCATCCAGAACATAAATACCTGACGATAGATTTCCAGTCCCTTCAAACTGTGAATATTGATTCCCACTGCCTGCTCCAGAATATCCGTCCTCGGCATCAGTGCAATTCCGAAATTTTCCCTTACCAGCGATACGATCGAGTATTCGTCCGGACATTCTACAATCATATTTGGACTGATCTGATATTTCTTATATAGATGTTTTGCATACGTCCCCATCCAGGATTCCTTCTCATAGCCAATCACCGGATAGTGATTAAGCTCTGTAAGCGGTACTTCCCTTATTCCGGCAAGCGGATGCTGTTTCGGTGTAATGATAACCAGCTCCTGCGCGCTGAGTGGAAAAAATTCCATATCATCCTTCTTAAGATATCCGCCAAATCCAACGTCAAGCTCGCCGGTCCGCACCTTTGCGGCGATTGCCGGTGTATGATTCTGCCAGAAATTGAACACCACATTTTTATTTTCTTCTTTATTTAGAAATTTTCGTACTTTATGTGGAATATAATGCCCTGCAAGCGGAAAAATATAACCGATATCAATCTTTCCGCCATCTGAAGAAAGCTCCTGCATCTTGCCGACCGCCACATCGCAGTCACCCGCGATCCGGTCTGCATGCTCCAGAAAAAGATATCCTGCTTTTGTAAGCGTCACTCCTCTGCCCTTCTTTTCAAAAAGAGCCACACCAAGTTCGCTCTCCAGCGCCGCCATGGAACGGCTCAAAGACGGCTGTGAAATATAGAGTTCTTCCGCTGCCTGATGATAGTTTTCCAGTCTTGCTACTTTTTGAAAATACAGAATCTGATTCAGTGTCATTTCCCTCTCCTCCTGTATATAATCTCCCATATTCCGGTAATTCCCCGTATTACCTTTTCTGATTATTATACCACACCACCATTAATGCATTCAATGCATTAGTTTTTCCCTTTAAAAGCATTAGACCACATGCATTGTACCTGTTAAAATACAGTTAAATGTTATTTTTTTAACACAATTTACCACGGCATTTCTAAAGTTTGTGACAGAACCCAAAGAAAACCGAAATCACTTTTTAAGAAAAGGAGAACAACATGAACAAGAAATATCTGCCAAGTGCATTGATTTTGTACTTGAACTACTTCATCCACGGTGTTGGATGCTCTATTCTGGGACAGGCAGTTATTAAGGATGCTCTTGCAGGCGCATGGGGCGTTGAGGCAATGGCAATCACAGCAATCTCTGCTGCACTCGGTCTCGGCCGTCTGATCGCACTTCCATTCGCAGGACCGCTCTCAGACAAACTTGGCCGCCGCATTTCCACAGCAATCGGAAGTGCTTCCTATGCAATCTACCTGATCGGTCTTGCACTTGCTTTTAATGCAGGAACAAACGGTGGTTACACCATCGCTTATGTATGTGCAATCCTCGGTGGTATCGCAAACTCCTTCCTTGATACAGGTATCTACCCGGCAGTTTCTGAGATCATCTACAAAGCTCCTGGCGTTGCAACTATGGGAATCAAATTCTTCATCGCAATCGCACAGATGCTTCTTCCATTCGTACTTGGCGCTACAGTAGCTACAACCGCTGCAGGACTTACTTCCTACAACCGCCTGTTCTACGGATGCGGTATCATCTACATCGTGCTTTTTGTACTTGTATTCCTGTTCCCGCTTCCGGATGCTGACCAGAAAGCAGCCGGCAAAAAAGAAGGACTTATTGACAGCCTGAAACACACACATTTCTCTTTCGAATCCATCGCTATGATCCTGATCGGATTCACATGTACAGGTACCTTCCAGTTATGGCTGAACTGTGCACAGAACTTTGCAAAAGAAAACGTTGGCTGGGCTGATCCGTCCATCATGCAGACATACTATTCCGCAGGTACTCTGATTGCGCTTGTAGTAACTGCACTCCTTACAAGAAAAATCAAAGACGTTCGTTTCATCGTTATCTACCCGGTTATCTGCCTTGCAACTCTGATTGTTGTTCTTACAGGCCAGAGCCAGACACTGATGATCGCCGGTGCATTCATCATCGGATGGGCAGGTGCAGGCGGACTTCTTCAGATTGCTACATCCGTATGCAACATGCTGTTCCCTAAGATCAAAGGAACCGTTACAGCACTTGTTATGATCGCATCTTCTCTGTGTAACTACACAATCCTGACAGCAGCATCCAAAATGCAGCCTTCTCAGGTTATGATCATGAACATCGTACTTACAGCAGTAGGTGTTGTACTTGGTCTCTTTGTAAATATCCGTTACAAAAAAATGGTTGCCCTCGCTGAGGCAGACAATTAAAATAATATCAGGGTGAAAATTCAAAAAGAAAGGAAAACATCATGAATACAGTTAAAATCCGTGACATTGAGATTGGTGCAGGCGTACCGAAGATCATCGTTCCGATCGTCGGCGTCACAAAAGAAGACATCATTGAAGAAGCCAAAACATTTGATTCTATTCCGATCGACGTTGTTGAATGGCGTGTAGACTGGTTTGAAGGTGTATTTGATTTTGCAAAAGTAGAAGATGTACTGAAAGACCTTCGCGAGGTTCTTGGAAACATTCCGCTCCTTATGACTTTCCGTACTTCCAAAGAAGGCGGCGAAAAAGCCATCGAACCTGAAGCTTATGCTGAACTGAACATCAAAGCAGCACAGACCGGATATGTTGATCTTGTTGATGTTGAGATCTTTACCGGAGATGACATCGTGAAAAAAATCATCGACGGTGCTCACGCAGCCGGGGTCAAAGTCATTGCTTCCAACCATGACTTCTTCAAAACTCCTGCAAAAACAGATATCATCTATCGTCTCCGCAAGATGCAGGATATGAACGCTGATATTCCGAAGATCGCAGTTATGCCTCAGAATAAAAAAGACGTTCTGACACTTCTTGCTGCTACAGAAGAAATGACCACAAACTATGCAGACAGACCAATCATCACCATGTCAATGGCAGGTACCGGCGTTATCAGCCGTCTCTGCGGTGAAGTATTCGGTTCTTCCATGACCTTCGGTGCCGCAAAGAAAGCATCCGCACCGGGACAGATGGGAGTAAATGATCTGAATACAGTCCTTGGACTTCTTCACAGCGCAATGTAATGATACCAGGTTACAAAGATCTAAGTACACGTGAGCTTGCTCACAAGTGGACAAAAGATCTTGGGAACCGCCCCTATATGAGCATAAAAGTAGGATGTTAATCCTGCGATATGCGAATAGAGGGTAGGATTGTGAAAATGCGTAGCATGAAACAATCCGTATGTATCATTTATATCTTGAAAACACCGGTATTCTTATTTAAAATAAAAGTACCGGTGTTTTTTATAACTGTAAAGCGTTAAACAGTTATTCGCGAAAAAAATATCTATACTTAATTTTTAAGGGAGGTCCTTCATGAAAAAAATACTTCACTGGCTGGACGAGAACCTCGAAGAATTTATCCTTGTTTTTTTCCTGATCGCCATGACGCTGATCATGGGTGTCCAGGTCTTTTGCAGATATGTTCTTGGCATGTCTCTGTCCTGGTCTGAGGAACTTACCAGATACCTCTTTATCTGGTGTGGATTTTTGAGCGTCAGCTACTGCAGCAAAAAATGTCTTTCTATCAAGATCGAGCAGTTCGTTGCGATTTTTCCCCGTCGTGGTAAAGCTTTATTTAAAGTAGTCAACCATACTTTTGAGCTGATCTTTTTCATCTATATGATTCCATTTGCCTGGTCTTATATGATGTCTTCTGTTCACAGTGGACAGCTTTCACCGGCGTGTGGTATTCCGATGTATTATGTACAGGCAGCACCGCTTGTCTCCTTTGTTCTGGTTGCCTTCCGTGTCCTGCAGCGCTGGATCATCGAGTTCCGTGTTGCACGTGGCGAAAATGTATTTGATCCGGCTCATCCGGAACGTAATACTCCGGAGTCCTTCATCCAAGCCAACGCCGAATCACTCGGTGAAAATGCACTGGAATCCGGTATCGACAACCGTATCAATACCATCAAAAATTCGAATGAGGAGGAACGCTAATGCCAGTCGTAGTTTTATTTATTATCTTTGTCGCCTTACTGGTCATCGCAGTTCCGGTATCCATCACTCTTGGGATTACATCTGTTCTTCCGTCCGTGTTTGATCCGTCCTTTACTGTCGGTGCCAAATATCTGATCCGTGCCATGTTCGGCGGTCTGGATTCTTTCCCACTCCTTGCGGTTCCAATGTTTGTCCTTTCTGGTATCATCATGGCAAAAGGTGGTATTTCCAAAAAACTGTTTGATGTTTTTGCATACTTTCTCGGAAAGTTCACCGCTGGTATGCCGTGTGCCGTTATCGTCACCTGTCTTTTTTATGGTGCAATCTCCGGTTCTGCTCCTGCAACTGTTGCCGCAGTCGGAAGTATGACGATCCCGATCCTTACAACTCTGGGATATGACCTTACGTTTTCTACTGCGATCGTAGCTGTAGCCGGTGGTCTCGGTGTTATTATTCCACCGAGTATTCCTTTTATCATGTACGGCATGGCCTCCGGTGCTTCTGTCAGTGATCTGTTCCTTGCAGGTATCATCCCGGGACTGATGATCGGCGCGCTCCTTATGGTTTATGCCATCTATCACTGCAAACGCTACGGTGAAGACAAAGAAAAGATTCATAGCGAAGTACAGATGCTTCACGACAAAGGTCTTCTGAAGGTTCTGAAAGAAAGTTTCTTCGCCCTTTTAAGCCCGGTCATCATCCTCGGATGCATTTATACCGGTGTTGCTTCTCCGACTGAGGCCGCCGTTATCTCTGTATTCTATGCACTGATCATCAGCCTGTTTGTATACAGGAGCATCAAGATCCGTGATATCTGGCCGATCCTTGTGGAAGCGATCCGTACCTTTACACCGATCCTTTTCATTCTGGCAGCATCTACCGCCTTTTCCAGAGTCCTTACTCTGATGCAGGTACCACAGACTGTCAGTGAATTTATCCTGAACAACTTCCACAGCCCGGTTGCGATCCTGCTGATCATCAACATATTCCTGCTGATCGTCGGTATGGTCATGGACACCACACCGGCAATCCTGATCCTCACACCGATCCTTCTGCCGATCGTAGAAGCCATCGGAATGGACCCGATCCAGTTTGGTGTTATCATGGTTGTCAACCTTGCAATCGGATTTGTTACTCCGCCGATCGGTGTCAACCTGTTTGTTGCAAGTTCTCTGACGGATGTTCCGGTTATGCAGATTGCAAAGAAAGCCATGCCAATGATCGCATTCTTCCTTGTTGCGCTCCTGCTGATCACCTTTATCCCGGCAATTTCTATCGGAATCTTATAGGAGGAAAGACATGAAAAAATTTACTACAGCTACTACAGACATAAAAAAGCGTCGCATCCTCCGTGCGGTTCCGGTGCTGGCTGCTGCCGGTATCTTAAGCGTTGTTCTTACCGGATGTGGTTCTTCCGATGAGGAAGTGCAGCGTTATTCCTGGCCACTGGCAACTGCAAGCCCCGAAGATACCGTCACACAGCTTTTTGCAGAAAAATTCGCCGAGGAAGTTTCTGACTTAAGTAATGGCAAAATGAAAATTCAGGTATACGCAAACTCCACACTCGGAGGCGACCGTGATCTCCTGGAGACCTGTTCCGACGGTGATATCCCGTTTGTCGTACAGAATACAGCTCCACAGGTTTCTTTCATGAGTGATCTGGCAGTCTTTGACCTTCCATGCGTGTTTGATTCTCTGGATGACTGCCGTAAAAAGATCGATGATCCGGAATTTTACGGTCTGATCAGTGATGTTTATACAGACGGCGGCTATCATCTGCTTGGTATGGCAGATCAGGGATTCCGTGTTATGAGTACAAATAAACCAGTCAACAGTTTCGCAGATTTCAAGGGTCAGAAGATCCGTACCATGGAAAACAGTTATCATCTGGCATTCTGGAAAGCGCTTGGTGCAAACCCGACTCCGATGAGTTTCAGTGAGGTGTATATCGGTCTGCAGCAGCACACGATCGATGCGCAGGAAAACCCGTATGAAGTTATTGTTTCCAACAATCTGTATGAGCAGCAGGATTACGTCGTAGAGACGAATCATCTGCCGCATCTGATTTCTCTGATCGTCAATGATGAGTTCTTTAAAGACCTTCCGGAGGATGAGCAGGAAATCATGACAGAAGCAGCGCAGCTCGCTACAGAGTACGCAAGAGAACAGTCTGATGCACGAATTGCGAATAAAGTTGCGACTATCGAAGAAAGCGGAACAGAGATTATTAAACTGTCCGATGAGACACGGAAAGAAATCCGTGAAGCCTCCAAAGGAGTGTATGAATCGATCAGGAAAGTGATCGATCCTGCAATCTATAATTCTTACATGGATGGTATTGAAGAAGAGTAATATAGTTCCAAAAAAGTAGTATCCTGTCTGATTTCTACAGGCGGTTTCAAAAATTCGGATATACTAAGGAAAGAAAATCCTACAAAAAACGTCCATCAAAATGCCAAACTCGCTTACGCTCAAACAGTGTCATTTTGATGGACAAAGTAGTATTTTATTTCCAAAGTATATCTTCGAATTTTCTCAAGACCTGTATAACCCAGACAGGATACTCTTTTTTTACTGCCTTACAACTTTTCAATACCCACACATAGCAAATTCAGGTCTTCCTTCTTCGCTCTCCACTTCCTGATTCGATTCCGGTGGGCTAGCGCCGCAAGCGGCGCGAGTTCGACTCACTCGCGCGCGTCCGCGCGCTACTCCTACCAATCCGCATGTCAAGTATAAATGCGTACATTTTGACTTCTCCGGCTCTCATTTTCCCTTCTGAACAGTATTTAAATACAAAGAAAAAGCGTCTCGTATCTGCTTTACAGGACTTGAAAAGATCTGCCCGAAGTACTTAGAGAATAAAAGATTACATTGCTTCGAAAAATGACACTGTCTGAGCGATAGCGAGTTTGTCATTTTTTCGAAGCGTTTTTGTAAGCTTTTCTTCTCTTAGTACTTCCAGATCTTTGAACCGTCCTGACAGATCAGATACGAGACGCACATTCTTATATTTAACACTTTCAGCTATACAAAATCATCTGATGAAGCCGAAGTCCTACACATTTATACACCGACTGCGATCTCACTTCACATTCAGATATACATCCTCTCTTGTATGAAATCCCCCATCTATGATCACTTCATCCATATTCTCCGCGGTCACTGCCACAGGCGTAATCTTGTAATACGGTATGTCATTCGAACCGTCATTGAGAGTCTCATTAACGGAAATTCCATTCTCTTCCTTACTGATATCCTCTCCTTTTCCAAGTCTGACGGCAAGTTCTGCCGCCGTTGAAGCTTCCTGCTCGATTGGTTTGTACACCGTCATTGTCTGGGTACCTTCCACGATCCTCTGGCATGCTGCAAGATCCGCATCCTGAGCTACCACAGCCACCTGTCCGGCAAGACGATTCTCTGACAGCACTTTTACCGCCTGGCTTGCAAGGTCATCATTTCCACACATAACCCCGACAATATCATCCGTAATCTCCAGTCCTTTATTTACATGTGCAGCCGCCAGCTCTGCCAGCCAGTTATCACAGTACCCACTGTAAACTATATTCAGATTACTGCCTTTTAAGGCTTCTTTAAAGCCCTTCTCAACTTCCTCTACATTCTTATCAGTCGGAGACCCGTAAATGGCAAAGATATTTCCACCATCAGGGCAGGCTTTGATCAGAGCTTCTCCCATCAGCGTTCCAACCATTTCATTGTCAATTGTGATATACAGGTCTGCATTTACATTAGGTGTGATACGGTCATAGCAGATCACATAGATACCTTTACTTTTTGCCTCTTTTACAACGTCATACAATGCATCACCGTCAATCGGGATGATTACGATAACATCCATCTTCTTCTGAATAAAATACTCGATCTGAGAAATCTGCTCATCCACCACGCCGCCGGCGACCTGCACATTTACTTCTGCCCCCAGCCCCTGTGCTGTCGATACAAACATATCGCGGTCACGCAGCCATCGCTCAATAACAAAAGAATCAAAACTCAGCCCAATCTGAAGTTTATCATCTTCTTTTGAATCCTCACTGGCAGTTTCCTCTGTTCCGGTTCCGCATCCTGTCAAAAGAAGCAGCACCATCACTCCAATTATCAGAAAAATACCCGTTTTTCTTTTCATTCCCCATACCTCGTTTTGTATTCACTTGGTGTCATATCCGTCTGTTTCTTAAAAATTCTGCTGAAATAGTTCGGATCTGTATAACCACTCCGTATTCCGGCTTCCTTGATACTGATGTCTGGTTTTACAAGAAGTTCCTTCGCTTTTTCAATACGGATCTTCGTCAGATATTCAATAAAATTCTCACTGGTCTCTTCTTTAAAAATCTTACTGAAATAATACGGACTGATATTGACAAGCCCCGAAACATCGTCAAGTGAAATATCTTTGCTGTAGTTTTCCTGAATATACAGCATTGCTTTCTTTGCTGCAGAATTGGACCGCTCTTCTTTCTGATCCCGGATTGCCCTGCAGGCATTTACCATTTTATCAAGGAACCATTTACGCAGTTCTTCATAGTTTTTGCAGGCCATTGCCACATCCAGATAGTCGCGGCGATAACTGAATCCATAATTGACTGCGCCCGCCTCGAATGCTTTCCTTTCGCCCCAGATAATATATTCCAGTACTTTCAGACGGATGTTGTTCATGTCCTCCGCATAATGCGCCAGCATCCAGTCAAAGAACTCATTCATCTCCTGTATACATTCTTTTTCTTTCCCTTCTTCCAGATAACGGAAAATGCTTTTTTCCATTTCTACCGGAAATTCTTCATCATATACACCATTCTGGGAAAGGTCTTCAATATGTATCACTCGGCTCTTGCTTCCGTTCAATGCACGAAGTGCCTCACGGTAAGAACGCTCCATTTCCTGCATTTCCCGCACCCTTCCGATACCGATTCGGAATTTTGCCTCGATTCTTCCCTCAAGCTTCGAGATCAGACTCCTCGAACTTTCTACAAGGTCGATTCTCTCCTCATAAGAATTTGCCGAAATCGGACACGGAACAACGATTGGAATACGATTGGACATGATGGAACCAACTGCACAGGAAAAATAAGATTTCACAATATCCCGAATTTCTCCGTAAAATTCCTGTGCTTTTACATTCATGCCGACCGGACTGACCAGTCTGCCGTTCTCGTAAGACTGCCCGAACTGCAAAATCATGACATATCCCTGCTTGTCTTCAATGTCCAGAAGCTGCTGGTAATAATCTGCCGCCTGCATTTCCTGCTGAAAAAGCAGACTTCCGACAAAACTGCTCTCCACAACCGGAATAACTGTCTCCAGTTTTTCCTGAATCTTTAAAAGATTGCTTCTCTGATTTCGTTTTGCATCAACTTTTCCGATTGCCTCCTCTACAGCCGCAATGATCTTTGCTCTGGGTATCGGTTTCGTCAGATATCGCTCCACGCCCAGATCGATAGCCTCTTTGGCATAATCAAATTTGTCATATGCCGATACTACATAAAACAATGCTGTGGTATTAAATTTCCGTATCTCCCTCATTGCCTGAATACCGTTGATTCCGGGCATATGAATATCCATAAACACCACATCCGGATGGAAAGTCTCGGCAATCTCTGTAACTGCCCTTCCGGTCTTTGCAGTCTCAACGACACATTCCTCTCCAAATGCACCGGCTATGACATTTTTGAATGCTTCCAGCATAATTCCCTCATCATCTGCTACCAAAATTCGATACATGTTCCTATTTCCCCTTTTGCTTACCTTCTGTTGTCTGATTTCTATTCTCCGTCTTTTGGTATCTCCGTGTCATCTTTTCCAACAGGAATCATAATATGAACCGTGGTTCCTGTATCCGGACCATCACTTTCAATCGTAAAAAACTCTTTTTGTTTATAATAAAGATTCAGCCTGTCGATTACATTTCGCACCGCAATTCCCGTAGAAAAACGATCTTCATTGTCCTGTGAAGCACTGCCTGACATTACTTTTTCAATCATTTCTTCTGTCATTCCGGCACCATTGTCACTGATCGTAATATCCAGCATATCTTCATTCTGATGAATCGACATCCGGATCCAGCCTGTTTCCATACAGTCATGGATGCCATGCTGCACCGCATTTTCGACCAGCGGCTGAAGGATCATGCTCGGAATACGGATATTTTCGATTCCTTCATCTACTTCTTTGATATAAGTAATGTCACCCGCAAAACGGACATTCAGAATATAAATATAGTTATCAACGGCCTCTACTTCTTCCCAGAGCATCGCATCTTCTTCCATCTTGCGTACATTATATCGGAAAAAATCTGCCATTTTTTCCAGAAAAACACCTGTCTTGTCCGCATCTCCCATCATGGCAAGCTGCGCTCCTGCATTGAGACTGTTGAACAGAAAATGCGGATTGATCTGTGCCTGCAGATATTTGAGCTGCGCTTCTTTAAGATGTGTTTCCATAAGAAGTTCCCGCTCTTTCATCTGTGCCTGACGCTCCATACTGTCTTTCAACTGTTCAATATTCTGACGGATACTTTCCAGCATCTGGTTAAAACTTCGGGTTACAATTCCAACCTCATCTTCTACTACGACCGGAAGCTGCGGTACATTTAAATTTCCCTTCGCCACTTCATGTGCCGTATTAGACAACGCGGTAAGCGGCCGGATCATGTTGCGCACCAGAAGTGTCGTTACAACAAGTCCAAGTGCATAAACTACCAGCATGACCGCGATACACAGTTTGTACAATACATTCATCGCAGATAAAAGAAGCTGATAGTTTGCAGAGTTCATCTTGAACCGCAGATTATTCAGGTTATAGCTATACGAATTGATATATTCATACAGCTCATGTTCATCCTCATAGGAGGTCTTGTACTTCTCAACATTTCTGCCTCGCTTTGCCTGTACCGTTTCATTTGTCTGGTCCAGATAAGTTTCTGACATCCTTCGGATATTTTTTTCAAGCATTTTTGCTTCATTATCCAGATTTCGGTCATTCAGGGCTTCGAGCAGATTCCTGTAATTCTGTTCATAGCGGTAATAATTTTCCAGCGCCTGCGAACTGTTTGTATTCAGATATTCATAAACGGTACTTTCCACCTGTTCAATAGAATCTGAAAGCTCATTTATAGCTGTATTGCTGGAAAAAACCGCATCAATTCTTCCCACCGCCGTACGGATCTGGGCAAAAATAAACACATTGATACCAAGCGCAAAAATCAGAACCAGAAGCATAACTCCACTCAGTCTGGTCTGTATGGAATTTTTTACAGCGGAGAATTCTTTTTCATCTTTCATTTCTCATCCTCCGTCCTGTATTCCCTGGTGTTGTCCTTCGTGATCACATGCTGGTCAACACTATAATAGTTATTACTATGTCCAAAGGATATATATTCGTCCAGTGCATTGACACTGTACCTTCCTATTTCTTCCATATCAAGAGCAATTGCAGAAGAAATAATTCCCTTATCGATCGCATCCAGGGTTACATTAGAATAATAATATCCGATTACTTTTACATTACCAACCTGATTATAGTCTACCAGTGCCTGACAGACACATTCTGTTACAACCTCATCCATACAGACAATCACATCCGGAAGGCTTTCATCACTGACAAACATATCCCGCACAAATTCTTCTGTATCAAAGTCTGCACTGCTGTCTACACAGTATTCCGTCAGATCTACCGACTGTCCTGTTTTTTTCCGGGATTCCAGTTCTTTTTTAACCTGTGAATAAACAAGATTTGTTTCCTGCGTTTTTGAGCTGGAGGTCGATAAAAACATCACACTTGTAGAACCTTTTTCTTTCAGCATCCCCTGAATCTGTTCTGTATAAGCACTTCCCATCTGATAACTGTTCAGTCCGACAAAGCTGATGCGGCTCGTCGCAGTATCATCTGTCATAACTGTAACAACCGGGATTCCATCCTTCAATGCCTCTGTGATCAGATGCTGTTCTTCTTTACTTCCGTCTGCCTCCAGAATAATTCCATCCACTTTTGAGGCGATCCCGATCTTAAGGCAATCCGCCTGCGAGTATCCGTTCATCTGTTCCGGAGAAAGCAGTTCCACATATGCATCTTTGCTTTCTGCTTCTTTTGAGGCGCTTTCATAGACTGACTGCCACATGCTGGTATCTTTATCGTTGGCGATCATCAGATAATGCCGCTGATAGGCTGTAGCGCGCTCTCCTTCTCCCAGTTCAACCCGGTCCAGACTTTTCTGAAAGTAGATCCAGATCCCCGAGAGAAAAAAGATACACCCAGCCAATATGCAAAAGATTGTCAGTGTAGATTTTTTCATAGTTTCCATTCTTTCTGATTATTTTTCTTTCTATCAGTGTATCACATTTTTTCTGATACTTCAAAAGGGCCATTGCGCCACACGCAATGACCCTTAACATTCATCTGATTTTCATTATCCATTCTTTCTGTTGGATAATACATCGAATACAACTGCAATCAGAAGTACGGCACCTTTTACTACGTACTGCCAGGAATCACCGATACCCATGATTGACATACCCATGTTGATGACACCAAGGAGAAGAGCACCGATTACTACACCGCCTACAGTACCGCTGCCACCGTATGCGGAAGCACCACCGATGAAACAGGAACCGATTGCATCCATCTCAAAGGATGTACCTGTACTACCGTTTACAGAACCTACACGTGCTGCACAGAGAAGACCTGCAAGACCTGCAAGAAGTCCCATGTTTACGTATGCAATAAAGTAAACTTTGTTTGTATCAATACCGGAAAGCTGTGTAGCTTTCTCATTACCGCCAATTGCGTAGAAATAACGTCCGAATGCTGTTTTGGATGTAATGAAACTGTAAATCAGGCAGATTGCAACTACCCAGATGAACATAACGGAGATACCTTTGTACTGGAACAGTTTGTAGCAGTACCACAGGATAACAACTGCAATGATCACTGCTTTGCTGTAATCAGAAAATGCTGTATTCTGACGATATCCTTTTTTCGCTTTGTTTGCTCTGGAACGAATAACATTAAAGATTACATAAACAGCTACTACAACACCAACGATCAGTGCGGAATAGTTTGCAGTATCATCAAGTCCAGGAATGTTGATATAGGATGTAAATACTTTCAGGAAATCTTTGTTCTGGATAGATACAGTCTTGTTATCCAGGATCAGACGTCCGAATCCACGGAAGATGAACATACCTGCAAGTGTTGTGATAAATGGAGGAATACGTTTGTAACCGATCCAATAACCCTGCCATATACCTACCAGAAGACCAACTACCAGACAGATGAGGATTGTCAGATATGGGTTCATGCCTTTGTTGCTGATCATAACAGCTGCAAGACCACCAACCAGACAGATAACAGCACCTACAGAAAGGTCGATGTTACCACCTGTTAAGATACATAACAACATACCACAGGCAAGGACAAGTACATAACCATTCTGAAGCATTAAGTTTGACATGTTCTGTGCATACAGAAGTCTTCCGTTTGTCAGTCCACAGAACAGGATAAATACGATCACCAGTGCAATGACCATTGTATATTTTCTTAAGAAGTCTTTTACATTAAATTTCATTTTCTTACCCCTTTCCCGGTAGAAATTTCATTCAGCCGCCTTACTTTTTATTCTGCTCCTGCATGATCGAAGCCATGATACGTTCCTGAGTTGCCTCTTCTGCAGTAAATTCACCTGCTATACGGCCCTCACTCATAACATAGATACGGTCACACATACCGAGAAGTTCCGGCATTTCGGAAGAAATCATGATAACTGATTTTCCTTCTTCTACCATTTTGTTGATCAGGCAGTAAATATCATATTTTGCACCTACGTCGATACCTCGCGTCGGCTCATCCAGAATAAGGATATCCGGCTCTGTAAACATCCATTTACCAAGCAGCGCTTTCTGCTGGTTACCACCGGAAAGGTTACCGATCTTCTGCTCATTGGAAGGAGTTTTGGTTCCCATTTCCTTTGTCATCTCATCAGCCATATGCACTTCCATATCTGTATTGATGATACCTTTTTCACAGACTTTGGAAAGTCGTGCAAGAGTTGTATTAAAACGAATGGATTCTCCGAGGATCAGTCCGTTTGTCTTACGGTCTTCTGTTACATAAGAAAGTCCGTGACGGATTGCCTCATGCGGATTCTTGAGATTTACCTTCTCGCCTTTGATATAAAGTTCTCCGGAGATATTGCTTCCGTAACTCTTTCCGAATACGGACATTGCAAATTCCGTACGTCCTGCACCCTGCAGTCCTGAAAAACCGACAACCTCGCCTTTATGTACTTTACATGAAATATTGTCATCGACAATTTTTTCCGGATAAAGCGGATGGTGAACTGTCCAGTTTTTAACTTCCAGCATAACTTCATTGCTGACATTATGCTTTCTTGACGGATAACGGTCATCCATGGAACGACCAACCATACCTTTGATGATGCGGTCTTCACTTAAATCATCTACACCTTTTGTCAGTGTCTCGATCGTAGTACCATCTCGAATGATCGTACAGCGGTCTGCACAGTAGATGATCTCATTCAGTTTGTGTGTGATGATGATAGATGTCAGCCCGTTTTTCTTAAATTCCATCAGAAGATCAAGAAGCATTTTTGCATCTTCATCATTCAGGGAAGAAGTCGGCTCGTCAAGGATCAGAAGTTTAACCTTCTTTGAAAATGCCTTTGCGATCTCTACCAGCTGCTGTTTACCTGTTCCGATATCTTTGATCAGTGTCTGCGCAGATTCATGAAGGCCAACCTGTGCCATATGTTTTTCCGCTTCACTGAATGTTCTGTCCCAGTCAATGCTGCCCCTTTTATTCTTAATCTCGTTTCCGAGAAACATATTCTCGCCAATAGAAAGCAACGGAATCAGCGCAAGTTCCTGGTGAATGATAACAATACCTTTCGCCTCACTGTCGTTTAAGTTTTTGAACTTACATTCCTCAC
Source organism: uncultured Blautia sp. (assembly GCA_934371915.1). GTDB lineage: Bacteria > Bacillota > Clostridia > Lachnospirales > Lachnospiraceae > Blautia_A. The sequence continues at coordinate 71,367 of CAKROE010000002.1, forward strand.
CTTCATAGGTAACGGTACCTGTATAACTTCCATATGGATACTGACCACTTAAAACGTTCATCAGTGTGGATTTTCCCGCACCGTTTTCACCGATCAGCGCGTGAATCTCTCCTCGCTGGACTTCAAGATTTACATTGTCCAGAGCTTTGACACCGGGGAACTCTTTTGTAATGTGATCCATTACCAAAATATTGTCTGCCAAAATGGCGCCCCCTTTCCAAAAAGAGGGCGGGGCTCTTCACCCCGCCCTTAAAATTCAAGTTCTTATATTTTTGATATCTATCTGACTCTGCTCAGTCATCATTCTGCCGGATGAAGGTATCCATCATCGTCCTGTGTATAGTATCCTGTGTCAACAAGTTCTTCTTTCAGGTTGTCCTTAGTTACAACTGTAGGAACAAGCAGGAAGGATGGGCATTTATGTCCTTCGGATGTTTCATAGGATTCTGTATCATATGCACAATCGAAATCCCATTTGGAGTTTGTGATCAGAGAATCATCAATTGTGTCACCTTTCAGCATTGCTTCTGCAAGGTCAAGAGTAACAACTGCTTCGTTTGCAACTGCTTTGTAAACTGTCATGGACTGTTTTCCATCAACGATGTTTGCAAGGTTAGCTTCGTCACCATCCTGTCCTGTGATCAGAACGTCGTTTTTGCCTGCATAGTCAGATTCGATAGCCTGTGTAACACCAAGTGCTGTAGAGTCATTGGAGCAAAGAGCTACATCAAGCTGTGTTCCGTCTGCATAGTAAGAAGCGAGGATGTTCTGCATTCTTTCCAGAGCTGTCTGTGTATCCCATGCTGCTGTTGCTACGGAATCGAAATCAGTCTGTCCGGAAACTACATTCAGTGTGCCTGCATCCAGATACGGTTTCAGAGTGTCATAAGCACCGTTGAAGAAGTATCCTGCATTGTTATCTGCCGGGTCACCTGCTGTGAACTCGATGTTGTATGTTTTATCACCTGCATTGTCAAGATCCAGAGTATCGATTACGTACTGGCCCTGCAGAGTACCTACTGTATAGTTATCGAAAGAGATGTAGTAGGAAACTGCATCGGATTTGATCAGACGGTCATAAGCGATAACCGGGATTCCTGCATCTGCTGCTTCATCCATAACTGTGTTAAGTGCTTCACCATCGATAGCTGCAACTACCAGAAGGTTAACTCCGTCGGAGATCAGGTTCTGGATATCATTTACCTGACGGTCTGTTTCATTATCGGAATATGTCAGCTCAACATCGAATCCAGCTGCCTTAAACTGTTCTTCCAGATAAGAACCATCTCTGTTCCAACGTTCCAGAGACTGTGTTGGCATTGAGATACCAATCTTTCCGCCTTCAGCTGCTGCATCATCTGCAAGTACCGGGACTGCACAAGATGTGATTGCCATTGTTGCTGCCATCGCTAAAACTAATTTTTTCTTCATAAAAGAAACCTCCCATTTTTGTTTTCGCTCTTTAGCTATTTCGTATAGCTTTTCGATGAAATTATAATATCATATAGATATTTTAAACAAAATGGACTGTTTTTTGATGCACCATTCAATTTTTGCGTTCAAAAAAAATCCAGACGACACGCATCTGGATTTTTTTGGACATCTGCTTTTTATTAAATTAAATTTGTGCTATTGACAGGTTGCTGTTCACTCCTGCGCATCCAGTGCGCGAAGTCTGTGTACAAGCTCCTCACAGATCTCAAGCTTGTCTTTGCCGTCTGTCTCGATAATGATATCAGCTGCTGCCTGATATTTCTCACGACGTTTTTCCATAAGGTCACCGATGAAGGAAACATTCTTATTTCCCTCGAGAAGCGGTCTGTCATGGTTGTCTTTGACACGGTTTAAGATTGTCTCCGGTTTTGCGGTAAGAAGAACGACACGGCCGTTTTTCTTCATCTCAACTACATTGCGCTCTCTCATCGGTACACCGCCGCCACAGGAGATGACCACATTGCTCTTGGACTGCATTTCAATAAGAAGTTCTGTCTCAAGATTACGGAAGTATTCTTCTCCGTAGGTCTCAAAAATATCGGAGATGGACATGCCTTCTCTCTCTGCGATGATCTGATCCATCTCTACCACTTCCATTGCAAAAACAGTTCTCAGGAAATCAGAGATCGTAGATTTGCCGGCTCCCATAAATCCGATCAGGACGATATTGTAATCAAACAGCTTACGTGCCTGAATCTTCTTACTGTTTCTTGTGATTTCTTCAAAAACAGCTGTTACCTCATCTTTATGGCGTTTGCCTTCCATTCTGCGGTTCAGCCATTCTCTCTGCTTCGCTTCCTGCTCCGGCTGCAGGATCGGAATATCATTTGCTTCTTTGTAAACCATGATGTCTTCTACGATTCTGTTACGCATGAGAAGTGCATCCAGAAGAATTTCATCACACTGTCCAAGACTTTCTCTGAGTATATCCAATTGATTCATATGTATCGTTCCCTCTCTATATAAACAAATTTAGTGTTATTATAACAGCTATTTAGCACGTTAACAATATAAAGTGGGAATTTTTCTGAAAAACATAAATTTTATTCTGCATTCTTGAGCGCTTCACTCATCGGCACTTTACGTATCCTGCGATATTCCAGAAGTGCTACTACGGCATAAGTTACAAATCCAGCCCCAAACATCTTCACATAAATCATCGGATCGATCCACAGAGCAATCCATCCGGAAATACTCTGCAGCATCACTTCCCGGAACAGCACCTTCATGGCAGCAGCCTCAATAGGCATGCTGATAAGCAAACAGAGAACTACGACAATTGACGTTGACATAATATAAAGTCCGCTGATCTCGCCATTCGTATAACCCAGAATCTTTGTCATGGAAATAGACTGGGCATTTTTTTCGATGATGATCTTGGACAACAGATAGATCAGTATCATGTAGATTGCGATTGCAAATCCATTGACCAGTCCCATCATACTTCCCATTGATACATTGAGCTGTCTGGAAATCTTGGTCAGGGCATCCAGATCTATCACCGAACCGATATAACGGCTGTCAATATCCGTAATCTCGCTGTTGCAGAAATAACCACTGAAGTAATCATCTCCCAGATCAAACATCTGATTCAGACCCTCCTGCGGCATAAAGATACAAAGCCCGCCATCATAATCATAGATCCCACCGATCTTAAACGTATACTCATCATCCTCATATTTTTCCTTAAGAGTGATCGAATCCCCGATCTTCAGCAAAAACTTGTCCGCATATGCCTGCGAGATGTAAACACCGTCTGAAAAATCCGCGTCAATATACTTACTGTCATCGTGGACTCCATAGATAGTAACTTCTTCGCTCTTGTATTTGCCCGGAAGTGTATTCAATGAATATGCGCTGAACTCCTCCGCATCTTCATTATCCGTCTCTGTATCATTAGAAAAAAGAAACATATCCAGCATTCCCTCAAGCTTATTGCTGCCACCCATCACACTGACCGGAACAGAAAGCATATACTGATATTTTGCCAGCATATTATTCTGAATCTCCAGTTGATAGTGATCCAGTGCCGACGGAAGCAGAAGTCCGAACATCAGAAGCAGATTTGCAAAAACAATACCCACAAAGAGCACCAGATAATTGCTGATGTTCTGAAAGATCACACGCAGACGGAATCTGTAAAATATTTTCAGTTTCGGACTTAAATAAAGAGCACGCCTCTGCTTTCTTGTTGAAAGATCCCTTCGCAGAAATTTAAGCGGTGACAGTTTCAATTTGTGATGCAGGATTGCATAATTAACTACAAACATGATCGCCACAGGCACCACTGTTGTCAGAACAAATGCTTCTGCATTCCAGATTGTCTTATAGGTCGGAAGACTGTAACTTCCATAATACATATCGGCGCATACATATTTGAATACGGTATAACCCAGAATATTTCCGACCAGTGCCCCTATAAGCGTTACGATAACCGGCAGTGTCATGTAATGACGAACCAGTTCTCCCCGCGTATAACCGGATGCACGGAGTGTTCCGATCACACCGGCTTCTTTTGCAATCGTATTGCTGGTCGTGATTCCAAATACAAATGCCATGATCACAATAATGATATAAAGAAGCATTGCAATCATTGCTTTGTCACTTCCCATGTCATCACCGGTAAAGATGATCGCCTGGTTCTGATACTGTGGCACAAAGCTTTCCAGTGTAACAACTTTGCCCATTGCTTTCATCAGGTCTTCAGAAACTTCTTTTTCCTCAAGCTCTGTCTGTGGTTTCTTATCATATACCCATGCATAATTGTACTGCAGTTTATCCTGATCCAGAGTATCAAATTCTTCTTCTGTCACAACACCGACACCAAATTTTACGGCATCAAACATGGTATCGCTGTTGTTCTGAAACAGACAGCTGTAATCAGATAAAGCAACCAGCCCGGTGATCTTCCAGCTCTTTGTACCGTCATCAATCGTGTCTCCGACTTTCAGCTCATTATTGTCTGCATACATACGGTCAATCGCGATCTCACCTGTCTTTTCCGCAAGCTTGCCTTCCATCAGGCAGACTTTGTTGACATCTGTACGGTTCTTAAAGAAACGCATCGTACTGCCATTTGAAAGAGAATCTTCTATATAATAGCTCTCATAGACTTTAATGCCTTCATCTTCGATTGCCTCTTTCTGTCCACGATACAAACGCTCTCCGAGACGGAAATTGCCATCTTCGATGTTGTATTTCTCAAAACCTTCATTGTATGCCTGAATCATACTTCCATCCGCAACAAGGAATCCGGAAACCAGTCCGATCGTTGCGACCATCAGGATAAAAACAACCAGATACTTTCCGATTTCTCCTTTGAGTTCACGGGGAACCCTTTTTCTCAGAGGACTTTTCATACTATCGCCCCCTTACCAGTCAAGATCCATCGCAGGAATCTTATGTTCATTCTGATAATTTTTACGGATCATACCGTCTCGAAGCTTGACTACACGATCCGCCATATCTTTGATTGCATCATTATGCGTAACCATGACGACTGTATTTCCATATTTCTGATTAACGGTTTCGATCAGTTTCAGAATTTCCTTGGATGTATTGTAATCAAGTGCACCCGTAGGCTCATCGCAAAGCAGGATATCCGGGTTCTTTACGATGGCACGGCCAATTGCCGTTCTCTGCTGCTGACCTCCTGACAGCTGGTTCGGAAGTTTTCTCTGATGTTCAAAAAGTCCCAGTGTATGCAGAAGTTCATCCACATCCAGTGGACGGTCACTCAAATATGCACCAACCTCGATATTTTCACGCACGGTCAGATTCGGGATCAGATTGTACATCTGAAAGATATAGCCCAGATGTTTTCTGCGGTACTGCGACAGCTTCTTTTCTTTCATGTCAGCAAGACGTTCTCCCTCAATGGAGATGCTTCCATCATCGGCACTCTCAATTCCGCCGATAATATTTAAAAGTGTGGATTTACCGGAACCGGACGGTCCCAGAAGAACACAGAACTCTCCCTTCGCAATATCCAGATCCAGACCGCGCAGCACATCAACTTTGCTGTCGCCTGAACCGAATGACTTTTTGATTTCTCTTATTTCCAAAAACATACGTTTCTCCTTTTTCCCTCGATTTCTGACTGACTTTTCAGTTAGTCATTTCTATACTCATGTTAGTTCAGACTATCCGTTTTGTCAAGAATATTTGTCCGAACTAACTATTTTCGAAAAAGGAGCACATTTTTCGTAGATAAACATTGCGAAGTAATTTCCTGTAACGTAAAAATCCGGCCCTGCCAGAAGCAAAGCCGGAAAGTATTTCATATTATTTACATTAAAAATCCCATGATCCTCTCTACCACAAACACTGCCGCACACGCAAACAATGCAACCGTAAGAAGACTTTTTTCACGATATGCCACAATCAGCGCTACGATCAGTCCCGCAGCACCGGAAATAATACCGCCCGCTGTCGCAGTCAGAATTGCCGGAAATGTCATTGCGGCAAGGCAGGCATACGGCACATAATATAAGAAAGATTTTATATAAGGACTGGTGATCTCTTTCTTAAAAAGTACAAGCGGAAGCATACGAATCAGATAGGTCACACCTGCCATCACCAGAATATAGATATATACATTCGGTTTCATATCAGTCTGCCTCCTTCTTTTCTTCGATCGGACAGAAATATGCTGCAATTCCTGCCACAAGTACGGTCGTGATGATGATCACAAAACCGGTCGATACTTTATTCAGTACAGGTACCGTTGCAAACAGGGTGCTTAGTGCCATAGCGCCGATCACAACACCGAGCACGGCACGGTTTTTCTTTGCCGGTGGAATAATGACAGCAAGAAACATGCCATAGATTGCAACGCTCAGTGCACTGACCAGAAAATCCGGAAGCAGATTTCCCGATACGGCACCGGCAAGAGTCCCGAGTGTCCATCCCGGAATTGCCACACACATCACACCATAATTATACCACGGACTGATCCTTCCCTCCTGACTTGCACTGACACCAAAAATTTCGTCAGTCACACCGAAAGCAACTGTCAGACGGTGACCGTTTCCCACACCCTTTTCCAGTTTCTGTGACAGTGAAAAAGACATCAGACAGTACCGAAGATTGATAACCAGCTGAGTCAGCGCCATCTCCCAGAGTGAACCACCGGCAGCAATGATACCGATACCTGCAAACTGACCTGCCGATGTCAGATTGGTAAGTGAGATCAGCACAGCCTGCCATGCACTTAATCCCGCCTGTACTGCCATAATACCAAACGTAAAAGAGACTGCAAAATACCCAAGTCCGATCGGTATTCCGTCTTTCAGTCCCTTCTGAAAAGCGGACTTATTCATGACAGTTTCAGCCCTCCAGAGAATTTAACACACGGAATCCATTATTGCTCAGCACATTTTCGGTTACAAATACATCGTCTGTCTGAAGGATCATGATCGGAAGACTGTTTCCTCTGTGATAGGATGTATAAATATAATCCAGATTTACATTACAGTTGCCAAGTACCTGCAGTACTGTGTTCAGTCCGCCGACTTCATCCTTGATATCTACGGCGATAACTTCTGTCACACGGTTCATATATCCGTTCTCTGTGAGGATTTTTTCTGCTTCATCTGCCTGGTTTGTCACCATACGGAAAAGCGCAAATTCCGGTGCATCAAAGCATGCAAATCCATAAATATCGATGCCCGCTTCTGCCAGAAGGCCGGTCACTTTCTGAAGGCTTCCTGCTTTATTTTCAATAAATACGATATTCTGTTTGATCATTGTTCTCTCTCCTCATCCCTCGCATAAAAATTAGTCTATATTGCATAATATACCAATGAATATCATTATACTCACGTTTTTCCTAAATGTAAACCTTTGCAGGAACATTACGGAGTAATTTCCTGTAACGTAAAAAGCTCCCCGTGAAGCATGCTTGCCCCACGAGGATCCATATCCTTTCATTAAGGTATTATTTGCTTATACTTATCCACACAGCGGATCAGACATCCAGTTCTTCATCCACATATTTCTGGATATTGGATGCATTTACATATTTCTTAAGGTGTTCACCATCGGTAATAACCAGTGTCGGTGCCTGCATGATACCAAACTGACGCGCCATATCCGGATTTTTCTCTGCATCAATAATCTCGAGATCTTCTCCCTCCAGCATTTTCTTTGCCATACGGCAGTTCGGACATGTACTTGTAGTAAACAGGTATTTATGCGTTTCCAACGGCTCGATTTTTACATCATCGTCTGTCAGTGTCACCATACTTGTATGAACTTTCTTAAGTTTGGAATGAAGCACATCATATAATGTACGGTTCTTGTACTCCTGCGCCTTACCGTCATTCCAGTTCTGTACCGGACGGTAATATCCTGTGATACGACTGTAAACTTCTGCTTTCTTGCCGCATTTCGGGCAGGTAAAATGCTCACCGCTCAAGTAGCCATGCTCCTTACATACAGAGTAGGTCGGAGAAATCGTATAATACGGAAGCTTGTAGTTCTCTGCGATCTTACGTACAAGAGATGCCGCAGCCTTCCAGTCCGGAAGTTTTTCTCCAAGGAATGCATGGAATACGGTACCGGACGTATACAGTGTCTGAAGCTCATCCTGAATATCCAGTGCATCAAAGATATCGGAGCTGAATTCCACCGGAAGGTGGGAACTGTTGGTGTAATACGGAGTGTCTCCCTTGCTTCCTGCGGTACGGATATCCGGCCAGCGTTTACGGTCATGTTTGGCAAGGCGGTATGCTGTGGACTCTGCCGGAGTTGCTTCCAGGTTAAACAGCTCACCCGGATATTCTTCCTGATAATCAGAAAGACGGTTACGCATATGTGTCAGTACTTCTTTTGTGAATTTCTGTGTACGCTCATCGCTCATGTCGCAGCCAAGCCATGCGGCATTCAGTCCTGCCTCGTTCATTCCGACCAGACCAATGGTGGAAAAATGATTATCGAAGCTTCCCAGATAACGTTTGGTGTACGGATAAAGTCCCTCGTTCAGGAGTTTCGTGATGACCTCTCTCTTGATGTGGAGAGATCTTGCAGAAATATCCATCAGACGATCCAGTCTGCGGTAAAACTCTTCCGGAGTCTTTGACTGATATGCGATACGTGGCATGTTGATCGTTACGACACCAACGGAACCGGTGCTCTCTCCGGAACCGAAGAATCCGCCGCTCTTTTTACGCAATTCACGAAGATCAAGGCGGAGACGGCAGCACATGCTGCGGATATCACTCGGTTTCATATCACTGTTGATATAGTTGGAAAAATACGGTGTTCCGTATTTGGCAGTCATTTCAAATAACAGACGGTTATTCTCTGTATCGGACCAGTCAAATTCCTTCGTGATAGAGTAAGTCGGAATCGGATACTGGAAACCACGTCCGTTGGCATCACCCTCGATCATGGTCTCGATAAATGCCTTATTGACCATATCCATCTCTTTCTTGCAGTCTTTGTACTTGAAGTCCATTTCCCTGCCGCCAACGATTGCAGGAAGCTCTGCAAGGTCGTCCGGAACTGTCCAGTCCAGAGTGATGTTGGAAAATGGTGCCTGTGTACCCCAGCGGCTCGGTGTATTGACACCATAGATAAATGCTTCAATGCATTTCTTGACTTCATGATAGCTTAAGTTATCCACCTTGACAAACGGTGCAAGGTAAGTATCAAAAGAAGAAAATGCCTGTGCGCCGGCCCATTCATTCTGCATGATACCAAGGAAATTCACCATCTGATTGCAAAGTACGCTCAAATGCTTCGCCGGTGCGGAAGTGATCTTGCCCTCGATTCCGCCAAGACCTTCCTGAATCAGCTGTTTCAGGGACCATCCTGCACAGTAGCCGGTCAGCATGGACAGGTCATGAATGTGAATGTCTGCATTTCTGTGCGCCTCTGCGATCTCATTGTCATAGATCTCGGAAAGCCAGTAATTTGCGGTTACAGCACCGGAGTTGCTTAAGATCAGACCTCCGACAGAATAAGTTACGGTGGAGTTTTCTTTTACACGCCAGTCCTCAACCTTTACATAACTGTCTACGATCTCCTTGTAATCGAGAATCGTGGATTTCATGTTACGGATCTTTTCTCTCTGCTTGCGGTAAAGGATATAAGCCTTCGCCACATCACTGTAACCGGCCTGGATCAGAACATTCTCTACACTGTCCTGAATATCTTCCACTGTTACTTTGCCGTCTGTGATCTTATTCTGGAAATCTGCGGTCACACGAAGTGCCATCAGATCGATCATATCCTTACTGTATGCCTTTTCTTTGGCATCAAAAGCTTTATCGATCGCAGCGGTGATCTTTGACATCTGAAATTCTGCAATCTCACCATCACGCTTAACTACCTGAAACATACTTAAATCAAACCTCCCTCTACTGCTGCATCTGTATCTATTTACGACCACATGTTCCCATGTGATTTATGCGCTGTAGACCTATTGTAGCAAACTCTCTTCGTTTCGTCAATACGCAAAAAACACCATATATTGTGTCATTTTATCTTTTTCACAACTATATGGTGTTATCCAAAAGACTTTTTTATTTGTATTTTCAGTGACTTTCAGGGAGCACGGAAACGAAGATTTCCGCAGGAACACGGGCTTTTACGGCGATTCCGTCGGCTGTATATTCCTCCGAAAGAAGGCTTCCGTATTCACGGATCAGCTGAATTTTTCCCGCCTCTTTGTAAGAAAATAATTCTTCCAGATAAATCTGACTTTCAGCAAGAATTTTTGCAAGAACATCTTTTAATTCTTCCAGACCTTCCCCTGTACGGGCAGAACACTTTACAGTATAATCTGCCTGAAGATCCCGGATCTGGACATCTTTTACCTTATCCTGCTTATTCAGAAGCGTGATGATCTTCTTTCCGGATGCACCGAGTTCACGGAGAGTCTCATATACCGTGTGCATCTGAAGCTCTGCCTGCGGGTTTGACGCATCTACAACGTGAATAATATAGTCCGCATACTTTGCCTCCTCCAGCGTGCTTTTAAAGGCTTCTACGAGGTGATGCGGCAATTTCCGGATAAATCCTACCGTGTCGGTCAGAAGAATCTGCTGCCCGTCTTTTAATTCCAGTACTCTTGTCGTCGGATCAAGTGTCGCAAATAACTTGTCCTCTGCCAGGATCCCTGCTCCGGTCAGCGTATTTAAAAGCGTGGATTTTCCGGCATTTGTGTAGCCGACAATCGCTGCACTCTTTAAATTTCCGCGGCTTCTTTTACCGCGGATCAATTCTCTGTGCTTCTCAACCTGAGATAACTCGGCTTTCAGCGCTGAAATTCTGGTTCGGATCAGACGTCGGTCTGTCTCCAGTTTTTTTTCACCGGGGCCTCGCGTGCCGATTCCGCCGCCAAGTCTGGACAGAGATTCACGTAAACCTACAAGACGCGCTGCGCGGTAGCGGAGCTGTGCAAGCTCGACCTGGATCTTTCCCTCGCTGCTTACTGCACGCGCCGCAAATATATCAAGGATCAGAAGTGTACGGTCCATGACTTTGCAGTCCAGTTCACGCTCAAGATTATTGAGCTGCGCCGGCGATAGTTCATCATCACAGATCACACCGTTTGCGTCATATGCCTGAATAAGTGCCGCAACTTCTTCGATCTTACCTTTGCCGATGTAGGTTCCCGGGTGGACTGCCTCACGGTTCTGTATCACCTTCGCCACTGTTACTGCACCGGCAGTCTCTGCCAGTTCTTCCAGCTCGTCAAGAGATGCGGCGACATCCTCGTCTTCACTTGTCTGCACACCAATCAGAATGACCCGTTCTTCTATATCTTTAAACTCGTAAAACTGCATACTCAGCCTCCGTTTCTCGACTGAAGGAAAATAAGCTCTTTGGATGCATTTTCATCATCCGGGAACATCTTGAGATACTCCTGTATCTTACTTAATGCTGTGGCAAAATCCAGTTTTTTCTCATAAACCACAACTTCATTATACAGAAGATCCTGCATTTCCTCTGTAGAAGCGTCTGCAAGACCATTTGAGATATCTGTCAGTGCATTATCGTAATTGCCGTCGTCAATATCACAGAGCGCAAGACCATTGTAACCTTTTGCCGGAGAGCTTCCCTCCGTCTCAATATACTGCTGGTACATGGCGCGTGCATTGGCTGTATCACCCTGTGCTTTATAAATCATACCCAGAAGCAGGATTCCCTCGGTGCTCTTTTTGTTGACCGCTTCTGTCAGTTCTTTCTTTGCATTGCTGTAATCCTGCATATAGTAATAAGCTTTTCCGCGGTCGCAGTAATCGTCTGCAGTTTTGGCTTCTGTCTGTAATGCCGTCTCCAGATAACGTGTACCGTCTGCCTCCATGTCTTTTTCAAGATATGCCTCATAGATCTCGATTGCCATCTCATAAGACGCATCGGCATCATACGCATCTGTAAAATTAGTGGATGCCTCATCATAAGAATCCATGGCAAGTGCCACACAACCAGTCAGGTAATATGTGTCTGCATCCATCGCGTAATCTTCGGCAATGGTCTGGCAGTCTGCCATTGCAGCATCAAAAAGCTCTGATTTCAGTTCTGCGGTCGCACGGTAAGCAAGCATGTCCTTTTTCAATGTTTTGCCTGCTTTTTCAGCATTCAGTCCACTGGTGAGATAGTCGATCGCATCCTGGTAATTGCCGAGATGAAGGCTTGCTATACCTGCCCCACGATACGACTCTGCACTTTTATATCCGGCAGTGATCGAAGACTTGTAACCTTCCAGCGCATATTCATAGCTTCCCTGCTCAAGATCTGCTACAGCCTGATCGTAAGTCTTCTTATGCTGCCCTCCGCAGCCGGTCAGCATAAGCATACAAAGACCGGCTGTTCCCATTTTTATAATATTTTTTTTATTCATCAATATCCTTTATTCTACAACAAGTCCTTCTTCTTCCATGACACGCACTACATTGTTTACGTGCTCTGCACAGATTTCCTCAGTTCCGGCTTCTACCATGACACGGATCAGCGGCTCTGTACCACTTTCTCTCACAAGAATACGTCCTTCTGTACCCAGTGCTCTTGCGGCTGCTTCTACTGCTTCGACAACCTTCGGGTTCTCTCTTGCAGTTTTCTTATCAGCCACACGCACATTACGCAGGATCTGCGGATACACTTTCATCTCTTTTGCAAGATCACAGAGAGTTGCTTTCTGCTCTACGCAGGCTTCCATGATCATAAGAGAAGTCAGGATTCCGTCACCGGTAGCTGCATAACGACTGAAGATTACGTGTCCGGACTGCTCACCACCAATACTGTAATTGTTTTCAAGCATATTTTCAGCTACGTATTTGTCACCTACGGCAGTCTGCTCATAGTTGATGTCTTCACTTTCAAACGCTTTATAAAGTCCCATGTTGGACATAACAGTCGTAACAACAGTATTACCGTTTAATTTGCCCTGTGATTTCAGGAATTTACCGCATACATACAGTATCTTGTCACCATCAATGATATTTCCCTTATGGTCTACTGCAATACAGCGGTCTGCATCTCCGTCATAGGCAAAACCGACATCCAGACCATTCTCAACCACATATTTCTGCAGTACTTCGATATGCGTGGAACCGCAGCCACGATTGATGTTGGTTCCGTCCGGATCATTGTTGATCACATAAGTCTTTGCACGGAGTGCGTCAAATACACTCTTTGCAATTGCGGAAGAACTTCCGTTGGAGCAGTCCAGTCCGACTTTGATGTTTTTGAAGTCACGGCACGGGATAGAGATCAGATAACCGATATAACGGTTACGTCCGGAAGCAAAGTCTACAGTACGTCCGATATCTTCGCGTGTTGCATATGGGAGATCTTCGATCTTACCATCCAGATATGCCTCGATTCTTGCCTCTACTTCTGCTTCGATCTTCTGTCCGTTGCCATTCAGAAGCTTGATTCCATTATCATAAAATGGATTGTGGCTTGCAGAGATCATAATTCCACAGTCAAAATCCTCTGTGCGGACTGCATAAGAAACGCTCGGTGTTGTCGTTACATGAAGCAGGTACGCGTCTGCTCCGGAAGCAGTCAGCCCCGCAACCAGCGCATATTCAAACATATAACTGCTGCGTCTGGTATCCTTGCCGATTACAATTTTTGCTTTGTGTTCACGACCATAATACCAGCCGACATATCTGCCGACTTTGAATGCATGATCTACTGTTAACTGTATATTTGCTTCGCCACGAAAACCATCTGTTCCAAAATATTTGCCCATTATTTTTCCTCCTTATCCGCGCATATCGCATGCGTTGTCCTGCTTATTTATAAAGATCAGCCGGATAAACTCCTTTTTTGACAAGATCAGCAAAAGCCTCTGTCACAGAAGCCTTGTCTTCCTGATAAGTTACACCGAACCAGGTGTCCTTGCTTTCCAGTACATCGACTGTTGCCTCTCCCTTCTGGATCAGCTCGTCGACCATAACCGGGAGAAGGTATTCTTTCTTAATATCTTCTGGCTTCAGATCCTCAAGAAATTCAACAAAGCCTTTTTCCAGTGTATCCATAAATGCAGGAGTAAGTCCCCACATATTCATGGAAACCAGACTCTTAACATCCAGTTTTTCTACAGTTCCGTCATCGCTGCGTGTTTCAGCGCCTTCAGCAGTCTTAAAGATATTGTGTGTCTCTGTGACACCTGTCAGTGCACCATTCTCAATATGGCAGACTCCACGTGTGACACTTCCGTTATCGCTCAGTGTATTTCCAAGGCGGAATCCAGCCATGCAGATATGAAGCTTATTATCCTGCGGCTGTTCCTGCACCAGATATTCGTGTACTTTTACGTATGCTTCCTTGCCATAGTAGTCATCTGCATTGATTACAACAAACGGCTCATCCAGTACTTCACGTGCGGCAAGGACTGCCTGACCGGTTCCCCATGGTTTGGTACGGTCAGACGGTTTACTGAATCCATCCGGAAGATCTTCAAGTGACTGGAATGCATATTCTACTTCTGTGATCTTCTCAATTCTTTCTCCGATCACGCGGCGGAACTCTTCTTCCAGATCTTTGCGGATGATAAATACAACTTTGTTAAATCCTGCTTCCAGTGCATCATGAATGGAATAGTCCATAATGATCTCACCATTCGGACCTACCGGCGCAAGCTGTTTGATTCCTTTGCCGAAGCGGCTTCCGATTCCTGCTGCCATGATTACTAATGCTGTTTTTTTCATGTAAATTTCCTCCCATTACATAGTATAGATATTTTTCCACATCATTTTCGCATACTTATTACATGCTTTTACTGTTCTTCATTTAAAGTACTGAGCTTTGCCGCCTGATCTGCTGCGATCAGACTGTCAAGGATCTCATCGAGGTCTCCTCCAAGGATCGCGTCCAGACGGTGCAGTGTCAGCTTGATACGATGATCTGTCACACGTCCCTGTGGGAAGTTGTAGGTACGGATCTTCTCAGAGCGGTCGCCGGTACCGATCTGGCTTCTTCTTGCCTCAGCCTCCGCATCATGCTGTTTTGCAAGCTCCATCTCATACAGACGGGAACGCAGAACTTTGAGTGCCTTATCTTTATTCTTAAGCTGTGATTTCTCATCCTGACAGGAAATCACGATTCCTGTCGGGATATGTGTCAGACGTACCGCAGAGTCTGTGGTGTTGACACACTGACCACCGTTTCCAGATGCACGGAATACATCGAATTTACAGTCATTCATATCCAGATGGAAGTCGATCTCTTCTGCTTCCGGCATGATTGCTACGGTGCAGGTGGATGTATGGATACGTCCGCCGGATTCTGTCTCCGGAACTCGTTGTACACGGTGTACACCACTCTCGTATTTCAGTCTGGAATATGCTCCCTGCCCCTGGATCATAAAGGTAACTTCCTTAAATCCGCCGATTCCGTTTTCATTGAGACTCATCATCTCAGTTTTCCAGCGGCGTGATTCTGCGTATTTGACATACATACGATAAATCTCCGCTGCAAACAGTGCAGCCTCATCTCCGCCGGCGCCGGCACGGATCTCAACGATAACATTCTTGCTGTCATTCGGGTCTTTCGGAAGAAGAAGAATCTTTAATTCTTTTTCCAGTTCTTCCACACGTTTCTTTGCATCAGAAAGTTCTTCTTTCAGCATTTCACGCATTTCTTCATCCTTTTCCTCTTCCAGCATCGATAAGCTGTCCTGAATGGTTTCTTTATTTTCTTTGTATTCTTTATATGCATCTACGATAGGCTGCAGTTCGCTCTGTTCTTTCATCAGTTTCTGGAAACGATCCTGATTGTCTGTTACGCCCGGTTCTCCGAGTTCATTCAGAACTTCCTCAAAACGAACAAGCAGATCCTCTAATTTATCAAACATCCTGTTCCTCCTGTATTTACTTTTTCTGTCCGATCACGACTCTGTCAAGTCCTGCCAGATCCTGCATTACTTCTACATTAATAAAATCATTTGCTTTCATGATCTCCGGGACGGACTCTCCCTGATCACATCCGATCTCATACATCAGCCATCCTCCCCGGCGCAGATATTTCTCTGCCTGTGCGGTGATCTCTCTGTAAAAAAACAGTCCGTCTTCTTTCCCGTCCAGTGCCAGCACCGGATCATGGGAACGTACTTCCTCCATAAGTCCCGGAATTTCTCCCGACGGGATATATGGCGGATTCGAAATAAGCATATCATATTCCGCAACTGCATTTCCACTGTTTTTCTTAAAACAGGCACCGGAAAACAGGTCACTCTGCACAAATTCCGCACGATTTTCAAGCTGCAGGTGCATTCTGTTCTGTTTTGCAACGCTAAGTGCTCCTTCTGATACATCCACACCGATTCCTGACGCATCCTGCCTCTCCATAAGGAGACTGAGCAAAATGCATCCTGAACCGGTACACATATCAAGGATTTTCGGAGAGCGACTGTCTTTTAAGTGTACGAGTGCTGTTTCAACCAGTACTTCCGTATCCTGCCGCGGCACCAGCACTCGCTCATCTACAAAAAATTCATATCCCATGAAATAAGCTCTGCCGGTGATATGCTGCAGTGGGATATGCTGCGCACGTTTTGCACACATCTCCAGATAACCTGATTCTGTCTTTTCATCCAGTGTTTCATTCATGTGTGCATAGTACCAGGCACGGTTGATATCTGCCACATACTCCAGAAGAAGCCAGGCATCCAACCCGGCTTCTTCAATTGCGGCCGCATCCAGAAGATGAATTCCATCTTCCAGTACTTCTTTATATGTCCGCATGTTCTTCTCCATTATTTTTTTCCGGGTCAACCCAGTCAAATTCTCTTTTCAGGTAATCTTTCCAGTCAAAAACTGCTTCTACCGCCTTGATTGCGACTTCAACCATATCAGCAGTCGGTTCTTTTGTTGTCAGCTTCTGCATTGCAAGCCCCGGTTTACTCATCATATCTGCAAATTTGGTATCTGTTCTGCCTGCCCACTGAATGATCTCAAAGGAAATACCGGATACAACCGGCACCATCAGAAGACGTCCGAAAAGACGTACCCAGTAAACAGGAACAAGTACAAACACAAAATGAAGACAGATACTTACCAGCATGACCAAAAACAGAAAACTCGTACCGCAGCGTTTGTGCTGTCTGGAACTTGCCATAACATTTTCGACCGTAAGCGGAAGTCCATGTTCTACGCAGTTGATGCATTTATGCTCTGCACCGTGGTACATAAAAGTTCTCTGGATATCCTTCATTCTGGAAATCAGGAACATATAACCCAGGAAAAGCGCAAGTTTCACAAATGCCTCCGCAACCGTCACACCAAACTCGGATGCCCCAACCTTACGGAGAAGACTCGCCAGTGCATACGGTAACAACATAAATGCAGCTACGGAAAATATGATTGAAATTGCCACAGTTATGTAAAGAAGCCACTGAAACTGCTTCGCTTCTTTGGCTTTCTTTGCAGAAAGTTCTTCTTCGGAAAGTGCAGCGTTTTTGGCTGCTTCTTTCTCGTCTTCCTCATCTCCTGCAATCTCTGCAGAATACATCAGGCATTTCGTACCGACAACCAGACCGTCCACAAAACTTACCACACCGCGGATGATCGGCCATTTCAGAAATCCCGCTTTACCGAAGGTACATTTATAGTCTTCTACTTTTATTTCTATTTCTTTATCAGGGCGGCGCACTGCAACAGCATATTTGTCCTTATGCCGCATCATGATGCCTTCCATTACCGCCTGACCGCCGATATTCGATGGTTTCATATATCACTCCATAAAAATATATTTTATTGCATACTTTGCCAGAAAAGCAAAGACAGGCTGAGATTTCCCCAACCTCAACCTGTCTCTTTGTTTCGTTATCTTGTCTGATTATTTGTTTAAGCCGTATTTCTTGTTGAACTTATCAATACGTCCGCGAGCCTGAGCTGCTTTCTGCTGTCCTGTGTAGAATGGATGACATTTGGAGCAGATTTCTACATGGATATCTTTCTTAGTAGATCCTGTTACGAATGTGTTTCCGCAGTTGCAGGTTACAGTTGCCTGATAGTAGTTCGGATGGATTCCTTCACGCATGATTTTCACCTCTCTATATTTGTTCTATTTTCTATTCGTATTAATTTACTGAATAATTACGAATTTACTATTTCACAGCTTTCTGATTATAACATACTGAAATTGCAAATGCAAGCTGTTTATAAAAATTTCTGTTTTTTTGCTGTCTGTATAAATTCAGCATTGTTTTTGGTACGTGAAAACATGTTCAGGATCTGTTCTACCGCATCTTCTGCCTTGAGACTGTTGAGTGCACGGCGCATGTTGTACACGACCTCCTGCTCGTCCTTTGTCAGGAGCAGATCTTCACGTCTCGTTCCGGATTTCTGGATGTCGATTGCAGGAAAAACTCTCTTTTCCTGTAATTTACGGTCAAGTACAAGTTCCATATTACCGGTTCCCTTGAATTCCTCGTAGATGACATCGTCCATCTTGCTTCCTGTATCAACAAGTGCTGTCGCAAGAATTGTCAGGCTTCCGCCTTCTCTCATATTACGGGCTGCGCCAAAAAATCTCTTCGGCATGTGAAGTGCTGCCGGATCAAGACCACCGGATAAAGTCCTTCCGCTCGGTGTCACGCAGAGATTGTATGCTCTGGCAAGTCTCGTGATAGAATCAAGAAGAATTGTTACTTCCTGCTTATGCTCTACCAGACGGCGCGCACGCTCAACTACCATCTCAGAAACACGTCTGTGATGCTCCGGAAGCTCATCAAATGTAGAATAAATAACCTCAACATTATCACCCTGGATTTCTTCTTTAATATCAGTAACTTCCTCCGGACGCTCATCGATCAGAAGGATGATCAGATGCATGGACGGATTGTTCTTGAGAATGGATTTCGCAACATCCTTTAAAAGCGTCGTCTTACCTGCTTTCGGAGGAGAAACGATCATTCCTCGCTGACCCTTGCCGATCGGGCTTAACAGATCCATGATACGCATTGCAACTGTACCGCCCGGGCGCTCCATACGCAGACGCTCATTTGGGAAAATCGGGGTCATATCTTCAAAATTATATCTTCTCTGTCCTTCACTTGGCGGAAAACCATTGATAGAGTTTACATAAAGAAGTGCACTGAACTTCTCACCCTGCGTCTTGATGCGGATACTTCCCTGTACGATATCTCCTGTCTTTAAGTTAAAACGTCTGATCTGGGACGGAGATACATAAATGTCATTCTCACCCGGCAGATAATTGGCACAGCGAATAAATCCATAACCATCCGGAAGTACTTCCAGAATGCCGTTTGCCTTCTCGCCACTGTCAAGCTGGGCTGTCTCCGCCGGATTTTTGTGGGTATACTCTGTACGTTCCTGATAATTCTTTCTTTCTGATGTATCATAAGAAGCACGTGATTCCCGGACACGGTTCCCTTCTCCGGCGCTGCTTTCCTCTCTGGCGGGTTCTTCCTGTCTGTATTCTGTATTCTTAGGTTCAACACTGCCTGCAGATGCCTTTTCCTTTTCGTCTTCTTCGAGCATGCGCTCTATCAGTTCCGGCTTTCTCAAAGTAGAAATTCCCTTTAATCCTCTTGCCTTTGCAAGGTCTTTTAATGTAGCAAGGGACAATGATTCATATTTTTCTCTCATATAAAAATCCTCTCAGTCTTTTCAAGGCCTATTTATTTGATACCAGTTATTCAGGAATATCTGTCTGACTCGACATGAATTTCAGAATGCCAAAAGAAAACTCCGAAAGAGCTTTCTTTTGGATACTTGAGAATATTTTATCACAACTTGAAACTTCTGTCCAGCAGATAGAACAGAAGTTTTAATGTGTTACTGTTCACTCCGTTCACAGCAACACTTTAGTGGAGCAGGTTACCTACGATTCCATAAGAAACCACATACATGATCACGGTCGCCATGATCAGCCCACAGAAGATTGCAACAGATGACTTCTTGATATCGACTTCAAGAAGGGATGCGATCAGAGAACCTGTCCAGGCACCGGTTCCCGGAAGTGGTACTCCCACAAACAAAAGTAATCCGAGAAATTCATACCGCTTGATCTGGTCACTCTTTCCCATGGCACGTTTTTCCAGTCTTTCGATCAGTCCGCGGAAAAGCTTTGTTTTTTTCATCAATTTGAAAATCTGGCGGATAAAAAGCAGGATAAACGGAATCGGGATAATATTTCCTATAATACAGATCGGGATGGCTTTTGCTGCGGATACCTTCAGAAGCGATGCCGCCAGAAGCCCTCCTCGAAGCTCCAGAATCGGGATCATGGAAATAATAAATATGACCATCTCCCTTGAAATGTGCTGTGACAGGTTATCCGTAAACCAATGAACTAAAACTTCCATAATTTCTCCTTTTTGAAATACTCTTTTACGAAATCAAGGAAAGTCTGCATTTCTTTTCTTGTTCCGATTGTAATACGCAGGTGGTTATCTGTTCTTCCACCCGGAAAATAACGTACATAAATATGCTGTTCGCGCAGTGCCTGAAACAGCTGTTTTGCCGGACAGTTCGCATGGGAAGCAAAAATGAAGTTGGCCTTGGAATCTTCAAAAGAAAAGCCAAGGCTTTTCAGTTCCTGCTTTGTCCATTCTCGTGTCTCTATGATTTTATCACAGGTCTCATGAAAATATGCCTGATCTTTGATTGCAGCCACACCTGCTGCGATAGATGTGCGGTTCATCGTATAAGAGTTGAATGAATATTTCACATCATTCAGATAAGCAATCAGTTTCGGACTTCCCATTGCAAATCCGATACGCATGCCTGCCATGGATCTTGATTTGGAAAATGTCTGAACAACCAGCAGGTTTTCGTATTTGTCGATCAGCGGAAGGGCTGATTCTGTGCCAAAATCCACATATGCCTCATCTACGATCACGATCACATCCTGATTATGAGAAATAATTTCTTCTATCTCATCAAGCGGCAGGGACACACCGGTCGGTGCATTCGGATTTGGAAAAATGATGCCACCATTTTCGCGGAAATAATCTTCTTTCTTTATATGGAAGTGTTCGTCCAGTTCCGGTCGTTCATACGGAATCTGAAACAGATCAGCCCATACATCATAGAAAGAATACGTGATGTCCGGAAAGAGGATTGGTTTCTCACTGTTAAAAAATGTAAGAAAGCTCATTGCCAGCACATCATCCGAGCCAACTCCCACAAAAACCTGTTCATCTGAAAGGCCATATTCACCTGCGATTGCATGAACCAGATCCTTTGCAGCCGGATCCGGATAAAGTCTCAGCGCATCGGTCTCTGTATTTTTAAGCGTCTCTGCTACACCCGGTGCCGGAGGATATGGATTTTCGTTCGTGTTTAATTTGATCATATCCGGCTGGTTTGGCTGCTCGCCCGGTGTATATGGAACTACCTTGCGGATATTTTTTTCCCAGTTGTTCATTCTAAAGTCTGTCCCTTCTTTATTAAATCAGATACGTGCAACACCAGTTCTCGTAGCGGCCTCTGCAACAGCTTTGGCTACTGCCGGTCCGACACGCTTGTCAAAAGCCTTCGGGATGATGTTGTCCGCACTCAGCTCTTCATCACTGATCAGCGCTGCGATTGCTTTTGATGCGGCAATCTTCATCTCTTCATTGATATCACTTGCACGTACATCAAACGCTCCGCGGAATACACCCGGGAATACCAGTACGTTATTGATCTGGTTCGGGAAATCAGAACGTCCGGTTGCTACAACCTTCGCGCCGCCTTTTTTTGCTTCATCCGGCATAATTTCCGGTGTCGGGTTTGCCATTGCAAATACAATCGCATCATCTGCCATCGTGCTTACCATCTCAGAAGTAACAATATTCGGTGCAGATACACCGACAAAAATATCTCTGCCTTTCATGGCAGTCTTCAGATCACCGTGCAGACGCTCTTTGTTTGTGATCTCTGCCATCTCTTTCTGTGCCGGATTCATCCATTCTTCACCCGGTGCAAGAATACCATTACGGTCAACAAGGACCACATCACCGATTCCAAGTTCAAGAAGCAGACGACAGATAGAAATACCGGCGGAACCAGCTCCGTTGATTACAACCTTTGCCTCGGAAAACTCTTTGTGTACATAGCGAAGTGCATTAGTAAGACCGGCCGCCACGACAATTGCCGTTCCGTGCTGGTCATCATGGAATACCGGAATGTCACATTTTTCTTTCAGTTTCTTTTCGATTTCAAAACATCTCGGAGCAGAAATATCTTCGAGGTTGATACCGCCGAAAGATCCGGAGATCAGATAGATCGTATTGACAATCTCATCAACATCATTGCTCTTGATACACAGAGGAAAAGCATCAACATCACCAAATGCTTTAAAAAGTGCGCATTTACCTTCCATAACCGGCATTCCGGCTTCCGGTCCGATGTTACCTAGTCCGAGGATAGCAGAACCATCTGTAACAACCAGACACATATTCCATCTTCTGGTAAGTTCATAAGATTTATTAATATCTTTCTGGATTTCCAGACACGGCTGCGCTACACCCGGTGTATAAGCCAATGAAAGATCTTCTTTGTTTTCTGCCGGTACACGTGTAACGACTTCGATCTTGCCCTTCCATTCTTTGTGCAGTCTAAGTGATTCTTTTGCGTAATCCATTTTGTTTTCCTCCTGTATATCCCTGCGATTTATTTTTTCTGCATTTCATCCATGCATTTCTCAATTGTGTCCATGTGTTCTGACATGCAAAGCTCTGCCAGCTTGTCATCATTATTTATGATAGCTTCCACAAGTCTGTGATGCTGTTCATCAATTTCGGCGGCCGACTTATTTTTCCGCATGATGTATTCCCGCGTCCCTGAAATGATATTATCGGTAAGCTGATCCGCTGCTGCAAGCACACTGTAGATCATCGGATTATCTGCAATCTTCGCAATCTTTGTATGTAATTTTTTATCCAGCTCACCCCGACGTATCTCATCTTCCGCAGAATCTATCTCTGTCAGGATTCTGAGAAGTTCCGCAGCATCAAGTGGTGTGCATTTCCTTGCCGCAAGAATTGCCATTTCTCTCTCCAGTGCTGCACGGAGCTGCTGATTCTGTCTGAAATAACTGTTATTCAGCTTAAACAGAACAGATAACGGCCCGATCAGCCAGCTGTCAAGATCATCCGCTATATAATTACCACCGCCCGGTACAGGCTTGATGATTCCAAGTAATTCCAGCGCTCTGAGCGCCTCACGTACTGCCGGTCGGGACACTCCCATCGTCTCCGCCATCGTTCGTTCTGCCGGAAGTGCATCTCCCGCTTTCAGACGCCCGCTCTGAATATTGTCTGTAATCTGGTTCAATATTCCGTTAAACGTCCGCTCATTTCCGATTTCTTTAAACATATCCCCACCTCCTGCATTCTCTACTAATATATCATTTCCGGCAGTTGTCGGCAAGTCTTCCATCGTGTTCCAACTGGATTCTTTTATGGTTACTGTTCACTTCGTTCACAGTAACTTGGTCAAAATGCATTTCAAATCACCTTCGGTGATGGCATTTTGCCCTGTATGTCTCGGGATTTTGCCATATTCATGGCAAAACACCTCGCGGGATATTACCTGCGCACAATAACCTTTTATGTACATTTTGTGTTTTATTTCTAAACTTTTTCCATATTATATTGACAAGTTGAAAAAAGAACGCATAATGGAAGTAGATATTATTTTTAAGTAAGGGAGATTATCTTATGAAAAAAAGAAACATTTTGCTCTTTTCAGCAATTGCTGCCGCATCGATCACCATGGCAGGCTGCGGTTTCTCCGCAGAGGATCCTGCTGACAGCCAGGCTGTAACCATAACTCCAGAAGCAGAAGTCACCGCTACACCGGCTCCGACAGCCACTCCTGCTCCTACAGCTACACCGGCCCCGACCGTAACCCCTGCTGCTTCTGCTGATGGCGCTGCTGCAGGCACGGTGTCCGCTGACGGAACTACAACCGATGGAACTGCATCTGACGGAACCACTTCTGCAGACGGCACTTCCACTACTGACGCTTCCACGGGAACTGACACCAGTTCTGATACAAGTGCTTCCGGCACAGGCGCATCCTCAGGAGATGCTTCTTCCGCTGTTGGAAATTCTTTCACTTCCTTTATGGATACATACGGTTCCCCGATTGAATATGAGCCGGCATATGATGCAAACGGCAACGAAGTAGGTGGTGTTTATTCCTACAACGACTTCTCCGTTACAACAGACTTCACATCCGGAAGCGAAGTTGTAGCAGCAGTTGATTATTATTGATCTGAAAAGCAACAGGCATCGAGTTAGATGATTCATCTATTTCTCGATGCCTGATTTTTTGTTATTTTTTATGAATGCCGCTTTGAATCAGCTTGTATAATACTCGATGTGCTCATAGCTTGCCAGTTTATTGTTCTTAAACTTGCATATAAACTGGCCACCTGCCCAAAGCTGGTATACATCATTCATTTTATCAATATATCCACGCTTTTTCAGTTTGCTCTCTACAGTCGCACGTGAATCTCCGATTCTTACACCAGCCCAGGTAATTGTTTTATTTCCTGTATTTTTGGTCATTGATAAGTAACGTGAATTCGGATTTTTAAAGTTTATTCCTATTTCCATATGGTTTCCCTTATAATAGTAATAGTTAAACTCCGAAGAACTTAGTTTCTTCATTCCACCTATTGTCTTTGGAATTGTATCAACATCCAGTCCTGCGCTTCCATCCTGCAGATCTGCGGTCTTACGGATTTTGGTGTAGACTGTCTTTGAATACTTACTGTACTGAATCTTAGAGCCTCTTTTTTTATAAGCTTTTATTTTGTATCTGCAGCTTTTGGCTTTTGTAAGACCTTTGTCCTCGTATCTGCAATTATTCCTTCCTTTGATCGTCTTAATGCGTTTATATTTTCCGGAATTCATCCTGCGGTAAACCACATAACCAGATGCACCGGACACTTTATTCCAGCTGAGTTCTGCACGGTTAATTGCAATATTGTTCACCCACAGTCCGTCCGGTCTTGAAACTGCTGCCAGAACGGTGGTACTCGTCAACAATGTCAGCAGCAGCACTAATGCCAGCACCAGACCCGATTTCTTTAAACTCTTCTTCATCATTTTCTCCTTTAATTATCATTTTTGAAACTTCATCATTATGCCAGTTTGCCATCTAATGTACATTTGAAATTTCTGCTTTCCAGTCCGTTTCCCCAGTTTCCAATTGCCGAAAGATAGATATATTTTCCCTTTATGCGTACATTGATTCCTGAAAAGCTGATGTACTGGTATGGTTTCCCGTCACGGCTCATAAGATAAACAATGCTTCCTCTTCCCGGTGGAAATCCATTTCCGGAGACAAGTACCCTGCTTCCCGCCTTTCGTACCTCACTTGCATCATAATTGGATGTTTTTGTCTTTCCGTTCTTCTGATCCAGTACCGAGAAATTGCTTACGGCACTTTCTGAATATCCAGTCGCTGTTCCGTAATAAAGATATCTTCCGTCACATGCGATTGGTGTCCACGCAGCGCCCTCTCCGCTCAGTTTCTTTAAAGTTTTGTTTTTTCTGCTTGAAACCGTACATCTCACAAGCTTTCTGTTTCTGAATGTAGAACCATACGGATTTCTGGATATTACCGTACCGGTTCCATAATATAAATATTTACCGTTTGTAACTGCATTTCTGCTTCCGCAATTTTTGGTAATTACACGTTTCTTGCCGTTCTTCTTCGCATAGACAATATATTTACCTGTTGAACTGTTGTATTTCATATAAAAATATGTTTTCCCGATCTTGCATCCTTTTTCGCTGCTGACTGTTTTGTAAGAAGCAAGTCCCTTCGTAGCCGCCTCTGCCGTGACAGGACTTCCAAGTGATGTGCAAAAAACACTGCACAACAGCACCAGCGCCATGCACCATTTCAAAATACCTGTTTTTCTTTTTTTCATATTTCTATGTACTCCTTTCCCTTCATCCCTGCATCATCAGTACAATGCGTCCA
This sequence comes from uncultured Blautia sp., assembly GCA_934371915.1. Taxonomy (GTDB): domain Bacteria; phylum Bacillota; class Clostridia; order Lachnospirales; family Lachnospiraceae; genus Blautia_A. The sequence continues at coordinate 97,274 of CAKROE010000002.1, forward strand.
GATATGTTTCACCTTCTGCGCCCACATGATCACTCAATGCATATGGAAAATGATCAAATGAATCATTAAGTCTGGTATCCCTTGCACCGATTTCTTCTGTCTTAATGCTGGTTCCGTTCATTGTAATCAGGCTGATTGTCTCACATCCCATATGATTATAAATCTGAACAACTCCATTTCCATCCGGATAAGCATGTAGTGAACTGTTTCCTACATATACTGTTCCACAGAAAACCATACTTCCATTTACATATGTCCAGATATCCGCAAATGTTCCCGCTGCGCTTCCATCACTGTATTCATACAGGATTTCAGCCATTCCGTCTTTGTTGATATCTGTGAGGTAAAATGCCCAGACACCCTGGCCTTTTTTCAGATAGGTTACGTCATACGTCTCAAGTTTTCTCCTGTATGCCAATTTGGCCGCCGCACTCACATAGCCATCACTTGCTTTTGACGGAAGCTTATATGCCATATTCTGGGCTTCGGTATATTTTTTCTGCGCATACAGATTCAAAATATTTTTCATAGAAACAGTTGGCGCTGTATTTGCCTTTTTCACAGTAATCTTGCAGGTCACTGTTTTACCGTTTGCAGTCGCTTTTATTGTGGTTGTTCCCGGTTTTACTGCTTTTACTTTACCTCCTGATACAGTTGCCACACTCTTTTTGGTGGATGTCCATTTTACTTTATGTGAAGCACCTTTTACATTTGCTTTCAGGGTAATGGTCTTCGGACTTTTGTTCGTGTATATAACTGCACTCTTTTTATTCAGCTTGATCGTCGGTGCCAGCACCTTTACTTTACATTTTTTCTTTGTTTTTCCTACTGTCGCAGTGATGACCACTCTGCCTTTGCGTTTGGCAGTTATCTTTCCGTTCTTTGTTACCACTGCAACAGACCGATTCGAAGATTTCCATGTAACTTTTTTCTTCTTTCCCTTAAATTCTGCTTTTAATTTGCAGGACTGTTTCTGATACAGCGTCACAGATGTTTTATTCAGGCTGAATGTACTTCCTGCGTTTACCGGCATGCAGCACAATATCAGCACAAAAACAAACGTGATACATGCGTAAATTCGTTTTTTCATATGCATTTTCCTCCTATAAGTTCCCGTTTTGTCTTTTACTATGTCTCTATAAACTTTTTATTGACTATCTTTAATATTTTTCAACATCTCCTGAAGTTCATGGAGCTTATATCCTGTATACTGCGCAATCTTCTCAACAGTTTCTCCAGCCCTGAACATTTGATAAACTATTTCCTTTTTCCCTGTATCATATCCTGTGTCATACCCTGCATTGTATTCTGCTTTACGAAGTTTCTTTTCTTCCTCTTCTTTGTCATACTCGAATATACTCATTGCGATTACCTCTGATTTGTTTTTTAGAAGGAAATTTGTAAGGATTCCCTTTTGAATACATTCATTCACGGCCTTCTCCACAGCTGTATTCAATTCATAAATCCCTGCATATTCCCGTACCTTTGCTACGTATTGTGCATACTCCCCTAATATCTGACCCCTGCTTTTTAATTTTAAATGGATTTAAAAGCATGGATCTCTGAAATGAAAATAGAAAAATAGACGGCAAAAGTGCCCTGAATTTTGAGAAATATGCTTTGATTTTATATTAGCATCCTCTCTCTTATAATTCAAGGCACTTTATCATACTTCAATAGAAATTCAATATATCAACAGTTACTTTATATATTAATACTGATAAATGATTTTTAAGTCTTTCATATACTTCATATAGCTGTTCAGTTTCTGATGATATTTTGCTTCACTGACCTTTTTGCCGTTAAGGCTGAAAGATCTGCTGCTCGTCGGATCAAATCTTGCAAATTTGCCATTTTCATAGGTCGCTTTCAGCAATTTTGTTTTCTTTAAGCCTTTGATCCTGTAAACATAAATATTGCTTCCGCCTGTATCGGCCTGCATCATTAATACCGTGTGTTTCTTTACAGAATATTTGATTGGATATGAGCCCGCCTTTCCGCCGTATGAAACTTTGACAAGAAGTTTCATCTTCTTGGTTTTGGCATTATATGTATAAATCTCATTTCGTCCTTTTGTCTGGTTGTGATACAGAAGCTCCGGAATTCCGTTTTTGTCAAGATCTACGATTTTTCCGTTTCCCTTATAGCGGCTTTCATATTTTCTGTAAGCCTTTACAGCCGCTTTATATTTTGAAGATGCCGCCATTGTCGGAACGCTCATTCCCAGACACAGCACAGCCGCCAGTAAAACACAAAGCAATTTTTTCATTTTCGTTTTCATGTTTTTCCTCCTTATTGCATTTAGAATCTCAGTGTTTTCATTTTCCATGCGTCAAAGCCACTCTTTCGATACGTGTAATATCTTACTTTATGAGGACTGTCCACCCACATATAAGCGATTGCGTAATTTTTCTTTGCTTTGACCGTCTTAATAACTTTCTTTCCGCTGCCATTTGCATTGCGTCTGATTATCTGCATCGTACTCATGTTACATACTTTGGCATAATAGATCTTGTTTCCGATAAATTTAATGTCGCAGCCCTTTCCAAGCTTTGTCATTTTTTTGCGTGCAAGATCATAGCAACACAGGTATGATGGTGACGGGTCGCATGACATAGTAATATATCCGACTGCATATCTTCCACTGCGTTCTGTCAGTACCATCTTGCTTCGTTCAAGTTTAAATCCATTTTTGCCTTTCGTATATGTGCAGGTAATACCTGTTCCTTCATCGTCAGCACTTGAAAAATACAATTTCTTTCCATAAGAAAACCTGTAGATGAGATATCTTGACGATTTCGCAACCTGTTTGTAACGTCCGGAAACTTTTTGATACAATACCGTATTAAGTGTATTGTCATTATGCTTTTCCATATAGGTTCTGCCATTTGATTTGAACGTCCACGATGATGCCTGCACCGTTGTCGTCCTGACATTGGTTATCGCAAAACATCCCAGAACCATAAACAATAACAACAGACATAGTTTCAAATGCTTTCTCTTTGTGTTTTTCATTTTCTTTTTTCTTTTTCGTATTCTTTCAGTTCTTTCAGAGCTTTCTCACCCTGCGGATAAAGAATGATGATATTAAAGACCGTCATCAGTCCGATTCCGACATCACCCAGATCCCACACAAATGTATAAGCCGCAAGACCACCGATAAACAGCATCACAAGCGCAAGTATTTTGTACGCAGTCTGTGAAGCCCAGTTATCTCCGAAAAGATATGCAACATTACTTCTCGCATAAAAAAGGATGCCTAAAAACGTTGAAAAACTGAATAAAAACAGCGTCGCTGCAATAAAGATCACACCAAAACGACCAAGATGATGTTCCATCGCTGTCTGCAGAAGATCCATTCCGGAAAGTCCTGTAACCTTTTCTTCCGGCGCAAGCAGCATGATAAATGCTGTACAGCTGCAGATCACGATCGTATCCACAAATACCCCGAGTGCCTGTACCAGTCCGGCTTTGACCGGCTGGTCACATTCTGCCGCTGCTGCCGCACATGGAGCAGACCCGGAACCGGCTTCATTCGAAAACAGTCCACGTTTGATTCCATTCATAAGGACTGCACCAAAACCACCCGCTGCTGCCTGTCGAAGTCCAAACGCTTCCTCGAAGATCCTTGCAAAAACCCCCGGCAGACTTCCGATATTCATCACAATGATCAGAATCGTAATTGCAAAATAACATACCGCCATGACCGGCACTACCATATCCAGGATCTTAACTGTCGCATCTTTACGAAGCACGATCACAGCAGCCACAGCAACAAGTACTACTGTCGTATAGATCGGCGGAATTGAAAATGCATTTTTAAAAGAAGAAACAACAGAATTGCTGATCACCTGACTGATACCGCACCAGCAGATCAGACCGGAGATTGCAAACAACACGGAAATCACTACTTTATTTCTCTTTTTCTTCTGTTTTTCTTCTACATATGTATGAATATAATATGCCGGGCCGCCACGGTAACCACCGTACAGCGGGTCTTTTTCTTTGTAAAGCTGTGCCAGCGTTGCTTCAATAAAAGCCGTCGACGAACCGATAATTGCAGTCACCCACATCCAGAAGATCGCCCCGGCGCCGCCTGCTGAAATCGCCGCGACAACACCGACCAGATTTCCCATACCGACACGGGTTGCCGTCGAAACGATCAGTGTCTGAAATGAAGACAGACTGTTTTTGTCTTGTTTCTTCTCAACCAGCGCCTGCACCATATCCGGAAACAGGCGAATCGGCAGAAAACGCGTCCGAATCGTAAAATAAATTCCCGTAGGAATCAGCAGGATGATCAGAAGCGAAATCCCCAGAGTACTGCCACCCGGCAGTGGAATCTGCACCAGATCTCCCCACAAAAAACTGTATACTTTCTCTATCACATTAACGATCATACTTTAAACCCTCTTCCATTTGTCGCATACCCGAAAAAGCTCCGGGCAGATACTATCTCAGTATAGCCCATATTAACCCTTAAATACAAGCACTTTTGAGGTTTAAAGTCAAAAACTTTAAATAATCTGAGATTCATTGTCACACCCTCCCGCAGTACTTGACGGTTAGATTATATTTGTTTATAATGGACTTGTCTGATAAATTTTTATTCAGACATTTCTAATTACATACAGATTGATAACAGGGGAGCTTGTATCACAGGCTGAGAGGAAGTTTATAACTTCGACCCATAACCTGATTTGGATAATGCCAGCGTAGGGATGCGTTAGATGATTTGGAGTGCATTTTACCCGGTTACGGGGAGGCGTGACATATTATGATCTCTTTTGTTTTCAATCGAAGACGAGGGAGGTCTTATTTTATGTTCAGTTTTATGGTAACAAACGAAGGCGGACTGACAACAGCCGGATATGCCATCGCGATCATCGCAGGAATCGTTCTGTTCCTCGCCGCAATCTACTTTGCAGGCAAAAATTCAGAAAAGAAAAAACTCACAACAAGACAGCTTGTTTTCTGTGCTGTAGCAATGGCGCTTGCCTTTGTTACTTCTTATCTTAAAATCTTCACTCTTCCGTGGGGCGGAAGCGTTACACTCTGCAGTATGCTTTTCATCGTACTGATCGCAAACTGGTATGGCGTGGGCACCGGCATCACCGTTGGCCTTGCTTACGGAATCCTGCAGTTCATTCAGGAGCCATATGTACTTTCCTTTTTCCAGGTATGTTGTGATTACATTCTTGCATTCGCCGTACTCGGTGTTGCAGGCTTCTTCGCAAAGCAGAGCCATGGACTTCTGAAAGGTTACATTGCAGCCGTGATCGCAAGAGGTGCATTCCATGCACTCGGCGGATATCTGTACTGGATGAGCTATATGCCGGATAATTTTCCAAAATCACTTACTGCAATCTACCCAATCGTATATAACTACAGTTACCTGCTTGCAGAAGGAATCATCACCGTGATCGTGATCTCGATCCCGGCAGTATCCAAAGCACTCGCTCAGGTAAAGAAAACGGCACAGGGTACTACCCTGTAACCCGCCAGTTCACACTTGCAAGTGTAAAGAAAAACCGCAAAGGGACTTGCCAGTCCCCTTGCAACCCCTGGGCGGAATGTAAGACGGGAACTTTTTCTTATGCAGCACCCTTAGAAAATTTCTCCCGGTGCGTCAAATCAGGAGATTTTCGTATAAATGATATTGCTGTATATAAAAACAGCGTAGCTCTTCTTTATCGTATGGAGAAGATGTCCCGCTGTTTTTTCATTCTGCTAGTTGCTATGTCAGTAATTAGTCGGCATTATTCTACTGGTCTCCTGCTCTTCTCCACAGATTTCGTTGACCCGTGCCAGACTTACCTATTTCCAGATCATCTATTTTTCCAGATTCCATTGACCCGCGCCAGACTTTCTCTTCTCCAGATCATCTGATTTTCCAGATTTCGTTGACCCGCGCCAGACTTTCTCTTCTCCAGATCATCTGATTTTCCTGATTCCGTTGACCCGCGCTGGACTATCTCTTCTCCTGATCATCCATTTTTCCTGATTCCGTTGACCCACGCCGGACTTTCTCTTCTCCAGATCATCTGATTTTCCTGATTCAATTGACCCGCGCTGGACTTTCTCTTCTCCAGATCATCCATTTTTCCTGATTCCGTTGACCCGCGCCGGACTTTCTCTTCTCCAGATCATCTGATTTTCCTGATTCCGTTGACCCGTGCCAGACTTTCGCTTCTCCAGATCATCTATTTTTCCAGATTTCGTTGACCCGTGCCAGACTTTCTCTTCTCCAGATCATCTGATTTTCCTGATTCCGTTGACCCGCTCCAGACTTACCTATTTCCAGATCATCTATTTTTCCTGATTTCGTTGACCCGCTCCAGACTTTCTCTTCTCCAGATCATCTATTTTTCCAGATCATCTATTTTTCCTGATTCAATTGACCCGCGTCGGACTTTCGCTTCTCCAGATCATCTATTTTTCCAGATTCCGTTGACCCGCGCCAGACTTTCTCTTCTCCAGATCATCTATTTTTCC
>CAKROE010000003.1 GCA_934371915.1 uncultured Blautia sp.
TGTATAATTTCATCTGTTTTGCCGGAACTTTGACTTTTGCAGTCTTATAGGTACCTGTAAAAGCTTTTGATCCGATCGTATTCTTTTTCAGACTGGTAGTTTTGATTGTTATGTTTCTGAGCTTTTTGCAGTTATAAAATGCCTGCTTTCCGATTTTTCTTACATTACGTCCGATCGTTACGGATTTAAGAGTCTTATTATTTTTGAATGCTCTCGCAGAAATGCTTACCACCTTACAGGAAACACCCTTAACCATAATTGTATCCGGAATCTTAACACTGCTGCTCTTACGTACAGGTTTCTTGTATTCTACGGACTTTCCGTCTGCCAGCACTTTATATACTCCATTTGCAGAAGAATCACTGACTGTTGTTCCCGGAGCAACCGTTGTTTTTGTTGTTGTCTGCTGTGGTTTCTGTGGTTTCTGTGGATTCTGTGGATTCTGTGGATCCTGCGGGTTCTGTGGATTCTGTGGTTTCTGCGGTTCCTGTGGTTTCTGCGATTCTTCAGGCTCTTTTGCCGGAAGTTTTGCAAGAACTTCTGTTTTTGTTGCTCTGCAGACAGTGCAGGTATATGTTTTTAATCCTTCCGCTGTCTCTGTCGGCTGAACACTTATTTTGCCTTCATCCCAGGTATGCGCTGTTTTTGCAATTGTACTTCCTGCTGCGACACCCTGATTACAAAGTCTGCAATAAGTATCTCCTGTGTATCCCTCTTTGGAACAAGTCGGACTCTTTGCGCCTAACAGATATGTATTTTTGTGAGGGCAGGCAATGTTTACGTTATACGGGCCAAATACTACATCATTTCCGGCTCCACGGTTTCTGAGATACAGATAAACTGTCTGTGTGCCGACCAGATTGCCACAATCAAAGCTCATATTATACCCATGATTATTGCCGACACCCTGATAAACATCATTGACATCATCCCTTCTGGCATCAGAAGTAGCACTGCCTACTTTCGTTCCGGTTCCTGCAGGCCCTCCTACATAAACGTCCATCTGGCACTTCTCATTCGGCGTATCATAATCAAAGCCCCATCCAACGATCTCTACTCTGCCTGCTGTATGTGATGTAACACTTTCTATATGTCCAACCGGATTAAGCTCAGATTTCAGATAATCTCCATATGCATAACCTGTGATTCCATTGAAAATTACTTTCTTCCATTTTCCTACATTTCCGGACCCAAATACCTTGCATACTGCATTTTCCGGAATCACGGTCAGCTGTTTCGCTCCACTATCCGTAGACGCCGCTGTCGCATTCAAGCTAAGGCTGCCGTCTGTACCTTCAACCTTCGCATAATATGTATAATTTGAATCGGATGGAGTAGATGGGCTGGCAGAGCTGTCATTAATGGCATATGGTGCCGAATACACTTTCTTAATTGTAATGCTGTTCAGATTAAGTGTACGTCCCCAGCAGACTCTGCCCTTTTTTCCATTATGAATGCAGTAAGCATTACCCTCGCCTACTGTAACAGTATTACCACTTCTTCCGATAACCCAGACATTATGTGACTCTACACCTGTCGCTGAATACCAGATAATATCTCCGGCCTTAACCTGGCTTTTGTCCGTATGATAAGGTACCTTTTTGAACGACAGCCCATAATACATGTTAAATACCATCCCGGCAAAAGCAACACACTGTTTAGTACCCTCGTAGACATAGTTGTTATTCCAGGCACTTCCATCTGGATAAGTGTTTTTTATTGCTGCAACTGTTGTATTTCCAGCTGCTACATTCTCTGGTGTTATCACCAGAATATTGACCAGTATCAAACAGAGCAATACCGGCCAGATTACTGTTTTTTTCATCTTTTTCATACCTTTTCCTCCTGGCTAATATAATATGTTTTCAGTATATCATGCCGGTTTTTTCATGTCTATAAACAGGCGTATTTTCGATAGTTTTTCGTAGTTTTTATACCTGCAAAAAAGGTACCATCCGGTGTTTGTTTTTCACCAGATGATACCTTTCATATAGTTTATTATATTTTTCTTATAATCTTCCGTAACGCCCTGCAAGTTCCAGCATTTCTTCCTGCAGTTCTTTCGAAAACTGTCCCTCTTTCAGCCTCCATTTCCAGTTCTTTCCAAGTGTGGACGGCTGATTCATTCGTGCGGAATTATCAAGTCCCAGATAGTCCTGCATCGGTACGATGCAAAGATCAGCTACGCTCTGCATCACAAGGCAGATCAGATCGTCGCAAAGTTCTTTTCCGGAATCGTGGAAATTGTTCAGGTATTTACGAACCTGTCTGCGCTCCTGTGGTGTAATATTACCAAGCCATGATACCAGAGTCTCATTGTCATGAGTTCCTGTATAAACCACGCAGTTTCTCGGATAGTTATGCGGCAGATAATCGCTTGCATTACCCGTATCACGCTCGTCAAATGCAAATTCGATGACCTTCATATTCGGGTAGCCGCTTTCTTCGACCAGTCTCTTAACCGTGTCGGTCATATAGCCGAGATCTTCTGCAATGATCTCACGATGTCCGAGCTTTTCTGAAATCGTGCGGAACAGCTCGATTCCCGGACCTTTTTCCCACCAACCGTTTTCTGCTGTCTTATCACCATACGGGATTGCATAATATTCATCAAATCCGCGGAAATGGTCGATTCGCACTACATCATACAGGCGGAAACAGTTTGCGATTCGTTTTACCCACCATTCATATCCGGAATTGCGATGCACCTCCCAGTTATACAGTGGATTTCCCCAGAGCTGTCCTGTTGCGGAAAATCCGTCCGGCGGGCATCCCGCTACCTGTGTCGGGCAGTTTTTCTCATCAAGTTTAAAGAGCCACGGACTTGCCCATGTATCAGCACTGTCCATTGCCACATAGATCGGGATATCACCAATGATCTGGATCCCTTTTTCATTTGCATAAGCTTTCAGTTTCATCCACTGCTGGCGGAATTTGAACTGCATGTACTCCTGAAATTCGATTTCAAAATACATTTCTTCTCTGTAATAATCGAGTGCATTCTGCCAGCGAAGACGGATGTCCTCAGCCCATTCACTCCACGGAATACCGCCGAAGCGTTTCTTCACAGCCATAAAAAGTGCATAGTCTTTCAGCCACCATGCCTCTTCTTCCTGAAATCTGCGGAATTCCGAATCTATGTATACATTGCTGCGTTCATATGCCTTGCGAAGCAAAATCATACGTCCTTCATATAATTTTGCGTAATCTACGCTTGTCGCATCTGTTCCGAAATCCACGCTCTCACATTCTTTTTTTGTCAGGACACCTTCTTTTATCAGTTCTTCCAGACTGATAAAATACGGATTACCTGCAAATGTGGAAAATGACTGATACGGAGAATCACCATAGCTTGTCGGCCCAAGCGGCAGGATCTGCCAGTAACTTTGTCCCGCCTCTTTCAGCGCATCCACAAACTCATATGCTTTTTTGTCAAAGCAGCCGATTCCATATTTTGACGGCAGACTGCTGACCGGAAGCAGCACACCGCATTTTCTTTTCTTTGCCATTCTCATTCCTCCCATATGTTTTTTGTAAACACGGAAAACCAGGCGATGTTTCACGCCCGGTAATCCTACATTATCCGTTATAGCTATTTTGTCATATCGGAAGGTAACTCGTCAATGTTCATAATCGAGGGTTTATGTTAAATTTTGAAGATTTCCTCTTAATCCAGATGAAAAACCGGATGAAGATCCTTGCATACCGGACTGTTATCCGGATTAGTTTCCATAATATCTGCCATGAAATCCCACCATTTACGGTTTATCTCTGTATCTGCACTCTTACTCCATTTTTTTTCATCTTCTATTTCTATATATCCGAACAATGTGAGTGTTTCTTTATCCAGAAAAATGGAATAGTTTTTTCCGCCATATTCATGTATCATGTCTTTCATTTCCGGCCAGAGCAGATTATGACGTCTCTCGTATTCCTCTTCCTGTCCTTCATACAATTTCATTGTAAATGCTTTGAGCATATCCGTACCTCCTGCATTTTCCACCATACAGAGAACCTGCCACTGGCAGCTTCTCTCGCATACTTTGGCATAAAGTTCAGGACTGCCGTAGTAGCAGTACAGCAGTCCTGTTTCCAAGGGTTATTTAAATTGTAATTAGCGCCTGATTAATAAACATCTTTCCATTCATCGATATTGGATGGATCAAATTTGAACGGAGAACCAAGAATAACTTCTGTACCGCCGTCAGATGCCTCTGTAACTTCATACTCACCGAGATCTCCTGCTGTAAATTTATCACCTGCTGCACCTGTAATCTCTTCATTTACAAGAGCGATGGATGTGTATGCACCCAGACGTCCTACATCTTCCGGATTCCACAGGAACATATACGGGCAGGAATGTGCATCATCATCACCAATGTACTCTGACATTTCAGAAGGAAGTCCGAGACCTGTCAGTTTGCAGGAAGAACCATTATCCTGAAGAACTTTTGCAGCTGCTGCAATACCTACAGTTGTCGGTGCGCAGATAACTTTCAGATCCGGATATGTCTGCAGTAATGCCTGTGTAACATCTGTAGATTTCTGAGGTTCATCATCTCCATATGCCACTTCTACAAGCTCCAGTTTACTGTATTTGTCATCTTTCATAACTTCTTTCATTGCATCGATCCATGCATTCTGATTTGTTGCCTGAGATGTCGCAGACACGATTGCCCACTGACCTTCTCCTCCGGAAATGTCCAGAACTGCATCCATCAGTGCTTCACCGATTTCTTTTACACCAGCCTGATTTACAAATGTCATACGACTGTCCGGGTTGACTTTAGCATCAAGACAGGAAACTTTGATGCCTTCATTCATAGCATCTTCCAGTGCTGCCTGAAGTGCATTCTCATCATTTCCTGCAATACAGATTCCATCAACCTGCTGTGAAATCAGTGACTGGATTACGGAAATCTGTGCATCGGCAGTTGCTGTTTCTGGGTGTTTTATGATTGCTGTGCCACCTTCTGCCTCGATAATTTCCTTAAATCCCTGTGCCTCTTTTTCATTGTACGGATTACCGGCTGCTTTTGTAACAATTGCAAATGTCTTTCCTTCTGCAGCCCCCGCTGCCATTACAGGTGATACGGTTCCGAGAACCATTGCTCCGCAGAGAAGCGCACTGATCACTTTTTTATTCATTTCTTCTTCCTCCTTTAAAGTGAAATTATATACTTAAACACGCTCGTGTAAGTATTTCTTTAATATATTGCATACGGAATATCCATAAGTTCCGCTATTTTCTTAAAAAGTCCTGCATTGTGTCCGACTGATAAAGCCAGATGATGTGTTGGTGCTTCCGCAAACCACCGGTCCATATATTCTGCCGGTTTCTGACTGAATCGAATATGTGTCGATGTATTTCCATTTAACAAAATCGGAGCATCGATTGCCTCACCTTCGCTGATATTAAATTTCAGCCTGCCATCTCCGGTCTGTGTCACACCAAGAGTCGTAACTGCTCCCGGTCTTACTTTCGCTTCAACAGATACTCCACTTCCTCGTTTTCCATGGTATACACCCATTCCACGCAGGATTGGTTTTCCGTTGGAAATTGCAAAGTGGAACGGTCCATCGTGTCCGAGGATCATCGTATCCCGGTTGAAATCTGCCGCAACTATTTCACAGAAGCTTCCACCCGTCCCGCAGATGTCTGCAATCTTCATTGCCAGTGCGGTTTTGATATCGCCTTCACCGGCACAGGCAATGCCCTGTGCATTTAACAGTGAAAATCCTACAATAAATCCACTCTGGACTTCTTCCAGATAATCATCTCTTCCATGATAATAATAAGAAACACTGTCCAGATCTCTGTCACGCACCATTTTTTCCTGTGCGATTGCAACCTTCGCTGACCATGTAAGCTGCTCTTCTGTAGGTTTTTTTGCAATCGGATCTGATGGCGAATCTCCTGAAATTTCAAAGAAATCCTGTATCTCTTTCAGTTTGTCGCGTACTTCTGCATCTGTAACCGTTTTGAGATATGCATCAAGATCGCTCATTTCCAGAACTTCTATGTCCATTCCCGTCTGTGCCTGCAGCATCGTGAAATCGCTGTACATATCCAGCATTCCACTGTAATATCCTCCCAGAAAGCCAAATCTCGCCCATCTGAGATTTCGTTTTACAGCGGCCGCCCTGCACCATTCTTCAATCTGTTTCCATGCTCTGACTGCTTCCGGTCTTTCACAGGTTACTTCATCTGCCTTTGCAAAATCAGGTGTTTCTGTAAGACCAAGAAGTCCGTTTACTGCACGGAATGGAATTCCCGAACGATTAAAGGCATTGGAAATTTCCGGAATGGAACATCCGACACACTGTGCCAGCCATCGGTCTGTGCCGGTAGTATCATATGCCATTTCCGCAGTTGGCTGCAGATTTAATATAATAACAGGCGCATTGTTGATCTGATGAACCGGAAGTACTGTTGCACTTGCGTAATAGGTTGCCGCATGTGAGAATACAATATCAACATTATTCTTATTGAAAAATTCACCTGCTTCGCGGCCTTTTTCCTCTGTATCTACCATTCCGAAATTGAACACTTCGCCCCATTCGCTGAGTCTTTTCTCAATAAATCTGTTATACCCCATGAGGCAGTCATACAATCCTTCAAACTGTCCCCAATATGTATTTAATCCCGCACTGTAAAGTCCGATACGTGCTTTTTTCGGTGGTTTGATTTTTGTCAATCCGCTCATTTCGCATACTCCTTATATGAATATCTTGTTCTCAATTTATCTTGTTTCTTTTTGTTTACATGCTTATTATAAGCTGATATAATCTAAACTACATTAGTTTATATTGGCACAAAATATCAATATCTTGCTATTTGTTTGAAGGAGTTTTTATGCAAAATATATCGACTCATAAATATATGGAAAAGCTGGATCTGACCTGGAGCGATGACTCGATTCGTTTTATTAATACAGCCTCGCCCAGAGCGCGTCAGACTTTTTTCTATGTGCAGGAAGTGGGGGATTTCTGTACTTCCTCCCCCTATTTCACCGAAAGAGAAAACCTGAACAGTTTCCTTATCATCTACACACTTCGTGGTAAGGGATTACTGAAATATCACGGCAGTCAGTATTCCCTGCATCCGGGAACCACCGCATACATAAACTGCATGGAACACCATCACTATGAATGTCTGCAAAACCAGAACTGGGAATTTCTGTGGCTTCATTTTAATGGCCCCTCCGCACTCGGCTACTATGAAGAATTTATGCGGAATAATTTTCATATTCTGAATTCTCTTGATCCTTTTTTTATGGAAAGTACCATGCGCAGAATCCTTTCTATTACGCAGCGAAAAGATATTCATTCAGAAATACTCTCGTCATGTCTGATTACCGATATACTGACGCGTATTCTGATTGAAAATGACACTGAAAATCTCAGTCTGGGTTTTATGCCTGCATACCTGAAAACAGTTTTAAAGGAAATTGATCAGCATTTTCAGGAACCCTTATCTCTTGAGTCCCTCGCCATCACAGCAGGTGTCAGCAAATATCACCTTGCCCGCGAATTCAAAAAATACCTCGGTATGCCACCTAATGAATATCTGATTGTCACCCGTCTGAATCATTCTAAAACCCTTTTAAAATATGAAGACCTTACGATCGAAGAAATTGCATATTCCTGTGGCTTCCATCAGGTAAGTCATTACATCAATCTCTTCAAAAAGCATGAAGGATGTACTCCCTTAAAATTCCGCAGAGAATGGCACAGCAACGAGGCTATCAAGCCTCCCGATGCACAGTAAGGAAGCCCCCGGACACCATATCTTCCGCCAGTAAAGAAATATCAAAATCTGTTTACAGCCAGATGTATAAAAAAGGAACCTCCTGTATACATTAACTTTAAGGTTTTCCGTAAATCTTAAAATCAATATATACACGGAGGTTTGTTATGAAAAAAAATGCTCATTCAAAATCTGACAGCTCTGCAAATCAGGAGGTCATTGACTCTTATGATTTTATGTCAAATGCCGCATCCTCTCAGGACTGTACCGGACTGATCCCGGCAGGACCAGTGGATGAAGAAGAACTGAAATCTTATGAAGCTGTATATCATTACCAGCCACCAAAAGTCGGCATAAAGAAGTCCGAATGATTTCTGATTTTCTCTGTCCTGAAAAAAATCTACTTTATTAAAAAAGTATCCTCTCCGTATTGGAATCATCTTATCTCGACCACAAAAGAATAAACTTATTTTTCTGCTGCTTTTGCAGCGTATTCAGTTGTCACAAGATCTTCGTATGATACGTGTTCATTCAGTTCTCCGGCATCCTCGAGGATATCCTCCAGAAGTTCGAAGCTTTCTTTTTCAAAAATCAGGTCAGATTTCCATGTGTCCTGCTCATAATAACGTTTCACGATCGTCGTGACTATGTCGAGATCCGTTTCCGCAAACTGCGGTGCAATGACTTCGGCAATCTCTTCCGGTGTGTGGCCCTGCACATATTCCATGCCTTTCTGAAGTGCATTGGTGAACTTCTGGATAATCTCCGGATTTTTTTCCATGTAGCTGGTCTTTGCACTGTAGGAAGTGTATGGCACATAGCCGGAATCCACTCCCAGCGAGGCAACGACATATCCTGCCCCCTCTTTCTCCAGAGCCGTCGCTGATGGCTCAAATTCTACTGTGAAATCAGCAGATTTATCTCCTGTAAAGGCAGCCGCTGTAGATCCGAAATCAATGCTCTGATCGATCGTCAGATCCTTCTGTGAATCAAGACCGTTTTTGCGAAGAATGTATTCAAATACCATTTCCGGCATGCCACCTTTACGTCCGCCAAGAACTTTCTTTCCCTTCAAATCTTCCCACTTAAAGTCCTGCATTTCCTCTCTTGCCACAAGGAAATTTCCTGCACGCTGAGTAAGCTGTGCGAAGTTCACCGCCGGGTCGGTTGCGCCTTCCTGATATGCATAAATCGACGCTTCCGCTCCCATGAAACCGATATCTGCCTCGCCGGAAATCAGTGCAGTCAGAACTTTATCCGCCCCAAAACCGGTTACAAGTGTCAGGTCAAGTCCTTCTTCCGCAAAATATCCTTCTTCGATTGCCACATACTGCGGTGCGTAAAAGATTGAATGCGCCACCTCATTTAAAGTGACTTTTGCAAGTTTCTTTTCTCCGTCTTTTTTTGCAGCAAAAGCCGTCATCGGCAGTGCAGTCACCGCCAGAACAATCACTGCCGCCAGTGATATCCATTTCTTATTTTTCATGTGGAGACTCCTTTACAGACTTCTTCTGTTAGGGTATGCAAAAGATAAGAAAGGTGTTCGTAATATGGCTTTACTTTTCAGATACATTACAAAAATAATCATTGACAAGACACAATTGAGCCAATATTGTATAAGTACAAAGTAGCTCTGAATAGGATATTCGGTGAAGATTCTGAAAATGATGAGGGAGTATTCGGATGACCGTGGCTACAATAAGTATAGCCATAGTCATCATTTTTGCTATATCAAACTTCAGTCATCAGATATTTCCTGTCATCTTCTGATTCAATTTTTCTGATCACTTTGCAGGGATTTCCTGCTGCAATTACATTTTCCGGAATATCATTAATCACAACACTTCCGGCACCTATAATACTTCCATTGCCAATTGAAACACCAGAAACTATACTTACATGTCCGCCTATCCACACATCATTTCCAATGTGTACCGGAAGCGCATATTCAAGACCATCGCGTCTTCTTTTTACATCAAAAGCATGACCAGCTGCATAGATTCCACAGTTTGGCCCAATCATTACATTATCCCCAAAAGATATTTCATTTCCCGCAAGAACTGTAAAATTATAATTAGCAAAAAAGTTTTCTCCAAGAGTAACCCTTTTCCAGAAATCACAGTGAAACGGCTGCTCAATTCTGAGATTTTCACCTGTCTTTTTTAACTCTCTTTTTAAAAATTTTACTCTTTCGTCATTTTGAGACGGCCGAAGCTGATTATATTCATAACTAAGCTCCTGGCTTCTCTCTCTTTCTTTCTGCAGTTCTTCCTCTTTTGCCAGATACAGATATCCGGCCAGTGCTTTTTCTTCCTCTGTCATAATTTCTCCTCTTCCTTAAATATTTACAGGCACAGGGATTTGTTTTGTCCACTGTGCCTGCAATTTCATCTGTTATTATACAATTATTTCTTTCAACGCTTCCAGTGTGCATTTTACCATATGTTGTCCCAGTTCCATGCTCGCTTCTTTTGCGCTTTCCGCAAACCACTCTGTATTGTCCTTTGTTCTTTCAAGATCAACATGATCCGGGTATAATGCATACAGTAAACTTGTCTCGTACTTTCCTGCATGATCAAATCCACCACATTTATGCTGCGCCTCTTTACTGATCAGTGGAATCACCTTAATATATGAGAACGGATCATCACCAGAGCCCAGATTTTCATAATAGTCTGCATAATCATTGCTTCCCCACCAGCCTCTTCCGCGAGTATCTTCCATATACTCCATAATCAGCTTCTTGGCTGCTTTGTGGCAGGCAATTGTCATTGGCATCAGCCCGGCTTCTTCTGTCTGATGATGTGCAATACAGTAAATGTTTTTGTTTCCTCCATACAACATTGATTTCAGAATACAGTAAATGTACTGTTCATACACATCAACATCAACCTGAATCGTGCCTGTTTCCGGACCACCTACTGCATAGCTTGCAACACCATACCAGATTGGTGGGCATATAACAATCTCTTTTGATTTTTCCAGTTCTCTCATTGCTCCATTGATAACCATCGTATCACATCCACAGCTTGCATGATGTGCATGATACTCGATAGTTCCAATCGGAATAATAAACGGCACTCTCCTCTTTTTGGCATCCTCAATTTCATCAAAAAGCATATCAACTAACTGCATACGACATTACCTCCTAGAATTCAAGTTCATACAGTTTGCCAATCTCCGGTGATAAAACTTCGCATCCACTTTCTGTAACTGCAATACCCTTTTCCCAACGTACACCAAAGGTATCTGTAGAAATAAAGGTATCTATCTGGAATGTCATGTTTGGCTGCAGATCGTAATGTGACGTTGTTTCTACCCACGGTGCTTCAACCTCAATCATTCCTGTGCCGTGCAGCGGACCATATACAAAATTATCTTTGTATCCATTATCAACATAATATTTGTAGAAATTCTCTGCGATTTCTGATGCACGTACACCTGCTTTAATCTGTTTCTGAGACCAATTATGTGCTTCCAGGCCAAACATAACAACATCTCTTCTTTTTCCTTCCAGTTTACCGAGAACGATTGGATAACCGATAGCTGCTGAATAACCATCAATTTTTGCGGACAGATTCAGCTGAACAATGTCACCTTTCTGAAATTTTCTGTAGGAAGATCTTGAAATTGCATGTCTTGTTGATGCTTCTGAAAATACATACATCGGAAGACCTTCATACTCTGCTCCCTGTTCATATACTACACGCTCTGCAACTCCGACCATCTGCAGTTCTGTCATACCTGGCTGAATTTCTTTGATTACCTGCTGTGTTGCAAGTTCTGCAATTCTGTAACCTTCTTTCAGACAGTTGATTTCATTTCTTGTTTTGATAGATCGAAGTTCTACCATTATCTTATCGGCTCTGACAATTTCAGCCTCTGGAAAAGCGGTCTTGATTCCTTCCATAATAATTACAGACGTATCCAGATAACTTGCAACTCCAATTCTGAGCTTCTTTCCTGTAATTCCTAGAGCTTTGAAAACATCATGGTATGTATCCGCCTGCAATTCCGGATATGCAGGATCTGCACCCTCTCTGTATTCTTTTAATACAAAAATCTTGTCCAGTCTCGAACGGTCAGCTGCAAATTCCCTACTTTCCGGTCCAACCATTAATGCCGCATCTCCTGCCGGAGAAATCGCAACACCACATCTTTCAAATAACGGCCAGAAGCCTGAAAAATATCTTGCATTTGCGTAGTCAGATTCATTTGAATTGACGATCAATGCGTCCAGACCTTCTCTTTGCAGAATTTTAGCTGCTCTTTTTACTCTTTCCAGGTATTCATCATCAGGAATATAAACTGCACCATGCTCTCTCATATTTACTTCTCCTTTTTCTGTATTATTTTTCACAGGCATATCCGGGTGTTGTATAAAATGCCACCGTTCTTGTCTCTGCTCTTCCATATTGTGCTACAACCGGAACATCGCTTTCCAGTAATATTGCATACTGTTCTCCCATTACTGCAGTATGTTCACCAAAATCATTTTCTTCATTTGTACGAAGACACCGTACTCTTCGCGCTTTCACTTCAACCACAAGATCATCTGCTGGTTCCCTGTCTGTATAAATCAACGTAATTTTTACATGGGCATCCTGCTCTCCTGTGTTGGTGATAATGATAGATTCATGTCCCGGAATGCTGTTTACACCTTCCGGTGGAAGTTCTGCATCCGGAAAAACCCATACATTTTTCCCGTAACCCATATTATTCCTCCTTTCACACTGCTGTACCTTCTTCACTTTTTATTTCGTCAAAATAAAATATTTGTTTCATATCATGAAAGAATTCACTCTGACTGCTCACTGCATACCGTTCAAAACAGGGGTGCGTATAAGTCCACCACTGCTGTGTAGTCTCATCCATTTCCATCTGATGCATATCAGCATCATAGTCCGAACCGATATATTCGAAATAGGAAAACACTTCTGTCCCGTTTCGAAAAATAGAGTAATTCCGAATATTGCATTCCTGAATCTTTTTTAATACACCGGGCCACACAGCTCTGTGAAGTCTTTCATATTCTTCAATTTTATTTTCTTTTAATTTTCCTACCTGCCCAAAATATTTTCGCATTGCAGAAATTTCTACTCTTTCTTTGAATTGGAATCAATCAGAACTACAATAACCAGAATGATACCTTTTACTACCCACTGCCAGTAAGAATTGATACCAAGCAGTACCATGATATTTGTGATTACCTGCAAAAACAGTGCTCCGACAACAATTCCTGCGATTCTTCCACGTCCACCTGTCAGTGATGTACCGCCAAGTACACAGATTGTCATGACATCAAACAAGAGCTCATCACCAAGAGATACATTACCTGACTGCGTTCTGGATGTTAATCCAAGTGCACCGATTGTTGTGAGAATTCCACACATGGCAAATGCAAGAATGGATATGTATTTTGTATTAAGTCCTGATAACTTCGATGCTTCTTTGTTACCGCCGACGGCATAAAAACTTCTACCTGTTGCAGTATGTGCTGTAAAGAAATACAAAATCACTGCAACGATTACCATAAGAATAACTGCAACCGGAACTCCAAGTACTTTTCCAAGTGCAAGATTACCGAAAGAAGACGGAAGACCTGAAATCGGGAGACCACCTGAATAAATGTAATTGACACCTTTTAACATATTCATTACAACAAGTGTGGCAATAAAAGATGGCATTTTTCCGTATACAACCAGACATCCGTTAACAACTCCGACAAGAGCTGCCATTAACAGAACTGCAATGATAGCAAGCCAGATTGGCCAGTTATTCTTTACAACAAATCCTGCAAAAAAAATGGAAACCATTCCTATGATCGAAGAAATGGACATATCCATCTCGCCAATCAGAATTACAAAAAATTCTCCCATCGCAATGATCGCCACAAAAGAAGCCTGTCTCAAAACATTCATAATATTGGTGTATGTTCTGAAATTACTGTTAAAACAGCAAAGTATGAACAGTACTATAAACAGAAACACAATCATCCAATCACTTAATAATGCTTTTATTCCACCGCTGTATTTCTTTGATTTTTCCTTATAATCGCTCATTCTGCATTCACCCCTAACAAATTATTAATGATAACTTCCTGCGTTTTTCTTTCACCTTCTACTTCGTCAAGAATCGCACCTTCATACATTACATAAATTCTGTTACATAATCCAATCAGTTCTTCCATTTCAGGTGAAACAAGAATGACTGCTTTCTTCTGTTTGGTAAGTTCATGGATCAGACTGTAAATTTCAAATTTTGCCCCGATATCAATTCCCCTTGTCGGTTCATCCAGAAGAAAGATTTCCGTATCCCTGAGCATCCATTTTGCAATTACGATTTTCTGCTGATTTCCACCTGACAGTTTCTTTACGTTCTGCCACAGAGAATGATATGCCAGATTCATTTTTTCGTTAATTTCATATGCAGCCTTCATCTCAGCCTGATGATCCTGGAAAATCCCAAATTTTTTGAACCTATCCATAGACGGAATTACCGTATTATCTTTGATATCAAATTTCATTACGAGGCCAAGTGTACGTCTCTCATCCGGAACCAGTCCCATGCCAAGTTTAATTGCCTGCTGCGGTGATTTGATTTTTACAGGTTTTCCCTTCACCAGAACTTCTCCGTCTACAATCTTATGATTTCCGAATATTGCCTGTACAAGTTCCGTTTTTCCGGCACCGAGTAATCCTGCGATTCCTACAACTTCGCCTTCTCTTACTTTGATATTGATATTCCTGAAAGCTTTCGGCGCAGTCAGGTTTCGAACTTCAAGTATAACGTCTCCCAGATTTTCATTGATCGGTGGATAAACATTTTCGAGTTCTCTTCCGATAATCATTTTTACCAGACCGTTATAATCAATATCTTTTACCTTACCTGAATTGATATATTTTCCATCACAGAGAACTGTATAGGAATCACAGCATGCAAATACTTCATCAAGTCTGTGGGAAATATAAACAATTCCAATACCCTTTTCCTTCAGGACTGAGATGATTCGGAAAATGTTCTGAATATCTTTTTCCTGAAGTACTGCTGTAAGTTCATCAAAAATGATGACCTGAGGATCATCAAGCAGGGCTTTTGCAAGCTGTATGATCTGTTGTTCTGCAGTACGCAGATGTTTTACGGCAACATGAAGATTCACCTCACACTGCATATATTCCATCAGTTCTTCTGCACGTTTATTTAATGCTTTCCAGTCAATATGTCCATTTTTTTTCAGATAACGTCCGACAAAAATATTTTCCACTCCCGTCATATCTTCCATCAGAGTAAACTCCTGATGAACAATCGCAACACCTCTCTTCTGCGATTCTCGGACATTATACGACGGAATTTTGATCAATTCTCCTTTTACTCGAAGTTCCCCTGATGTCATCTGGTTTTCACCGGTGATACATTTGGAAAGAGTTGACTTTCCTGCACCATTTTCACCAACAAGTGCATGACACTCACCCGGCATTAATGTAAAATTCACCTGATCCAGTGCCTTTACCCCCGGAAACTCCATTACACAGTTCTTTATTTCGATCAAAGGAGTTACTTTTTTATTCTCCGTACTCATAGTACAACTCCTTTCTACAGCCACAGCCAGCCAAAAGCTTCAACCCCCGAACTGATTACATTCTTGTCCTCAGTTTCCGGATGTCTGATATTGTATATAATTCTCTTCATCTCATGATATGGGAACATACAGCTTCCTACACCAGTTTCTGTTACAGGATTTACATCAAAAAACATTTCCTTGACAATATCAAAATCTTGCTCATTGTAATACAGAATTTCATCAAGAAGCTGCTCTTTCTTTTTCTCATCCTTTTCATCTTCATATGCAAGAGCTGCCAGTACCATATCATAGATAATTGCGTTCCTCCGCTCTGCATTTTCCAATTTATCAAAATGAGGTAGCCATACTCTCAGTTTCTCATTAAGGTATGCTTCTTTCTGAAGCATATGTATCTTACTAAGAATATTATCATGGTTCTGTTTTGCAGCTATAATGGCAGGTATATCGTCCCTGGTCATCTTATTTTTCTGGAATGGGAAAGGTGTTGTATATAATGGTATCTGGCTCTCATGAACAGTAACCATATTTCTCATTACATACAGAACAGTCTCGCCCAAATCTCCGAAATTTTGTCTGCAAGCTCTGTGGTAAAATTCTTCATTCTCCATCTGAGAACCCCATCCATAATTTCCATGTGCAAAAAGATGCATAAACAGCCCATACCACTCAAACATAAATCCATTAATTCCATGGACTCCCATTCGCACACTGCCTCTGTGCTGTCGAATATCTGTCTCAATTACCTGTTCATTGGCTTCATCTTCATAGCGGATAACATTACTTGCAAAGGTTCTGTAAAGCCTTCCCATCGTAGATGTTATGGAATTTGATTCTGTATCCCTTGCCCATATTCTGTCTCTGCCAAATGCATTACACCATTTTTCAAATTCACTCTCAGGCACATAAAGTCCCGGTGCCCAGAAAAGCATAATGTCTTCAGGCATGGAATCCACACATTCCTTAAGAAATGCTGGATCTTTTTCCAGCGGCGGCTGTCGGAATGCTCTGATTCCAATAACAGCCTCCGGATTAATTTTTCTCACTGCATCATAAATCTGTTTCAGCAGCCACATATTGGCCTGATGTTTTGCTTCTCCCGGAGTTTTTGTCGTTGCATGCCAACGTTTTTTACATTCTTCGCATTCACAGAACCAGAAACCTTCCTCGCTTTCCTCCAGTGTATATCCATCAAATCCAAGTTTTGCAATCTGTTCCATAGATTTTATGATATATTCTGTATTTCCCGGATAGCTCAGGCAAAGAGAATCAAAATCATTCATATAACTGCTTCCCTTTGGAGGTTTCATTCTTGCCTCCGGATGCTTAATCGTGAAGGCTCCATTATATGAATTTAATCCTACATAAGCAAATATTTTGACTCCATATTTATGTGCAAGTTTTATAAATTTATCAAGAAATGGTTCTTCCAGATTCGGATGTGTATATCTTACTGTCAGCCACCTTCTGTTTTCTGCATTCCAGATCTTGATCGGAACATTTCTGAAAACAGTTTCAGGATACTCTTCCATTTCAAATGGCCAGTATCCGTACATAACCAGATTAAACTGATTGATCTTATTATCCAGACAGATATTAAGGTACTGCTCCCATTCCTCATATCCCCATAGCTGGCTGTCAAAACCAAATCGACCATATCCTGCATACCATGAAAATGTCTGTGCAATAGCACGTACCGGTAAAGAAGGATAATCTGTGATATGACACACTGGAAGAACATATCCCGCACTTTCATTCCATATCAGCTGCTTTAAGGAAGTTACGGCATTAATGAACCCAATTCTCGTCTCATAACTGATTACTGCATGATCCTCTTGTATTTCCAGATCGTATCCCTGTTCTCTGTAAAGAATATCATCTTCTACTTCTATATCAGGTAATGCATGCACTGCAGTAACTTTAAAATTATCCTCAGATGCCTCATTGATTTTTATATCCTGATAATTCCAGAAACGCTCCCGTGCCAGTTTCCTAAGTTCGTCACTGATCTCTCCGCAAAAATAAATAGCATTAATATTTATAGTTGTTTTTTCAAAATCCTCAGCCATTTTCGGCTCTGGAAGTAATTGAATCATAAACAGCCGTCCCTCCTGTTTTTATTTTACCGGCAGCTTATCAAGCCGCCGGTAATCTTTTTATAATCATCCCAGCCATTCCCAGTTTTTCCAGTCATAATCACTGATGTTTGAAGGAGTGATTACCTCAGGTTCCGGAAGATCATATTTCTCCGGCAGTTCTTCATTGTCAAGAAGTACTTTGATGATGGCATCTGTTGCCTGATATCCAAGTACTACCGGATTCTGAAGTACTTCACCCAGCCATGATTCATTTCCATCCTGAAGCCATCCGAGAACATCTACGTCACCGGCAATTCCGATAAATTTAATTTCATCTCTGCCCTGCGCTGTTGCTGCATTATAAGCGCCAACAACTTCCGCATCATTATGTCCACAAACTACATCAATCTCAGATTCTCTCTGCAGAACATTTTCCATAAGTGTCTGGGCGGAATCTCTTGTACCGGCTCCTGTGTCACCTTCTTCGATGATCTTTGCATCCGGATATTTCGCAAGTACAGTTTCCTTGAAGCCTTCAAATCTGTCAGAAGAAGCCTGTCCGGATGTCGGTCTGGAAATAAAAAGACAAACCGGATCTTCTTTGCCAAGAGTATCAAGATACTCAACTGCAGTCTCACCTGCTTTCTGTCCCAGTGCTTTCATATCATGACCAACAAATGTCGACCAGACAACATCACTGTCAGAAGATGTTTCCTGAGGATAATCCCCTACTACTACCGGAATTCCATTGCTTACACATTCTTTCATAGTCGGAATTGCCGAAGAAGCATCTGCCGGGAAAAGAATGATTCCATCGCAGCCTGCTGCCTGCATATTATCCAGATTCGTAAGCATTGTCTGTACATCTGAATGAGAATCCTCAAAATCAAATTTGATATTCACGCCCTTCTCATCAGCGTTTTCATCCGCCCACTGTTCGCATCCGTCAACAACACCTTGGAACCATGGATAAGCTGTCAGTTCCATAATGGATACCCCAAGTTTGACATCCTTCTTCTCTGAGTCAGCAAGTACCGGTGTACCATACCCTACTGTTCCCATCACCATTGCACCTGCGAGTACCATAGTTAAAAGCTGTCTTTTTTTCATTTTCGTTCCTCCTTTTGTGTAGTTTTGATATGATGTTATTTTATTTTCTTGACCCTGTTTCGTCAATGTTTTACATGCATTTTACTATATATTTAATTTAAACGTTTAAGTGAAATCCATTTAACCAATTTGCATTTACAAGTCATTTTTTTTATGGTATGTTGTTGAAAAGAAAAAGCGTATGAAAGAGAGGTGAATCATTTAATGGCTACTATCAAAGACGTTGCCCGCCTGGCAGGAGTATCCATTGCAACAGTGTCTAATTATCTCAACAATACAAAGCAGGTCAGTAAAGAATCTGCACAGAAGATTCAAAATGCAGTGGATGAACTTCATTATACGTTAAATCAGAATGCCCGCAGCCTGAAATCACGACAAAATACAGACATTGGCGTCATTCTTCCCAGTTTGAACGATCCGTATTATGTCCAGTTGTTTCAGGGAATTAAATCATATTTTCAACCTGCGGAGTACTACATTAATCTTGCCTTTTCAGAAAACATCCCTGAATCTGAGGACTCCATTGCACGCAATTTCCTGCGCAAACAAATATGTGGACTTATTCTGGTTTCCTGCCAGCCTGAAAACTGGAAATTTTATTATGACAACTATACCTCCCAGAATATTCCACTTGTTATGATTGACCGGAATATCTACAGTCTGGATGCCAACTATATCTCTTTTAACAACCGCGTTCTGATGCGTGATATGGTTGACTCACTTTTAGTCGGAAACTACAAGAATATTTATCTGATGTCCGGTCCGGACAGTTTTGAATGTGAAGCGGAATGCATCCGTGGATTCTGCGATTCCTATCGGAACCACGGTGTTCATCCGGCAAAAGAACTATTCCTCAAAACAGATATGAGCAAAGAAGATGCATTTCGTAAAACTATCAGACTTCTGAAAAATCACTATCCTGATGCCATTGTAGCCACATCTCAGTCTCTCGCCGCCGGCATTATAGAAGGCATTACCATCCTCGGTTATACAATACAGAATATCCCTGTTTTTACACTCGGTGAAGAACACTGGAACCTCCATACCCATTCATTTGCTTCCGGATCCACTGTACGCCCTGCAATGAAACTTGGTCAGCTTGCTGCCAAACTTCTTACAGAACAACTCAGTTCTCCTCTTACCAAAGAAACTGAACGGATCATTCTCAGTGGAGGACACTTCAGTAACTACAAGCATACTCTGCCTCTCAGGAGTTCATCTCTGGAAGACTCCTCACCAAAAGAAGCAACGTGCACGAAAAAAATCCGTGCATTATTACTTGACACCCCACAGGTTCATTCACTACTTGGTCTGATTCGTAATTTTGAAATCAAAACAGGAATTTCAGTGGAAACGACTCTTCTTCCTCATCACCTGCTTTACAAAGCAATCCTGCAGGAACATGAGACTGAATCTGATCTTCCTTACGATGTTGTCATGTACGATATTCCATGGCTTTCTTCGTTTGCTTCTGAGGGGATTCTGTCCGATATCAGCCTGGAAATGCAGTCATTCGATACAGATATCTTTCTTCCCGGCTGTCTGAAATATTATAGTATTTTTAATGGGAAACATTATGGTATACCGTTTATGTATGCTCCTCAGATTTTTTATTACAGAAAAGATCTTTTTGAAGACCACAGTCTGATGACCAAATATGAACGCGAAAACAATATTTCTCTGCGCCCTCCGGTCACACTCAAAGAATTTAATACGATTGCAGACTTTTTTACAAACAAAACAAATGCAATCCACTATGGAACTTCTATCCCCACCGCATACAGTGAATGCCTTACTCCTGAAATCTATATGCGTCTGCGGGCATACGGCGGCAATCTTTTTGATTCATCCGGACATGTCTGTCTGGATTCTGATCAGTCTCTGAAAGCATATATAAATTTCATGAGATCAATCAAATGTGCAAAACCAGATTACCGTACTGCAACTGATACAAGTGTTGTTCAGGATTTCCTGTCAGGTGAAACCGCGATGCTTATTTCCTATCCGTCTTTCCTTACTGATGTTACAGACCTTAGAAAAAACAGCATCATCGGTTCTATAGGCTACAGTCTTATTCCCGGCAGGGCACCACTTCTTGGCGGCTGGAGCCTTGGTATCAGCAGTCGTTCTCCGCATAAAGAATCTGCTTTTAAATTTTTGAAATGGACCTGCGATGAACAGATTTCAAACTATTCAACCCTTTTAGGCGGACAATCCGCAATTTCGAACACATATACCAATGATGAGCTGGCTGAATTATATCCCTGGCTGCCACTGTATCAGTCCATATATAAATATACCAAGCCAACAGTGCCGCCAAAACTTTCCAACAATATCGTAATTCCACAACATGAGATTGATGAAGTAGTCTGCCGCTGGATTTCCAAACTTCTTGATTATGAACTGGAAATTCAGGAAGCTATCATGGAAACTCACAGAGAGCTTGAGTTTCTTGTCCATACATACATGGAATAGTCATAATATAACAAAAAGACTGATAAATCAGGTGCATACATCCAATTTATCAGTCTTTCCTTGTTTTGTTATATGTTTTAGGATTGCACCCGAAGTTCTTTCGGAATGCACTTGCAAATCGGCTTGGATTACTGAAACCGACCATTTCCGCAATCTGTGTCATAGAGTACTGGCCGCTCTGTACCAGTGAAAAGCTTTTATTTACCCGATATTCTTCCAGATATCCGGTAACTGTTTTTCCTGTCATTTTTTTGAACAGGCGGCAGCAAACCTCACGTGACAAATGCACCTGATCTGCCAGCTCCTGCAGCGAAATCACGGACTCAAAATGTGTGTTGAGATAATTCAGCATTTTTTCCAGCCGCTCCAGTTCCTGCTGGTTTGCCGGAACAAATTTGGTCAGCTCCCTCTGATGATCAGACAGAATCATACTGAATATCTCACACAGAAGTCCTCTAATCTTCAGTTCATAACAAAATGGTTTCTGATCAAATACAGTCTCCACCTGATTCAGTTTCCGCAGAATTTCTCTTCCACTTTCATCCAAAGCAGTCAGATGAATACAGGGCACCGCGCAGTTCTGTAAAAAAGGCCGAAAACAGTTACGCTCAATATCACTGCCAAAATCGCCGTACAGAAAGTCCGGTCTTACAAGAATCGTACTGTACCGGACATGTTCATTGATCGGTGAATTACAGCTGTGCGGCACATTTCGATTCAGAAGAAATCCTTCTCCCGGTCTTACACTGTAGCTTTTCTGATAAACCTGAAAAACAGCCGTTCCCTCTCTCAGAAGATTTATCTCCAGATCATCATGCCAGTGGATCGGAACGTTTTTTCCCTCAAAAGCCCACAGATCATCATGACTTACCGTCATAGGAAAGGTTTCTGTTCCATGTTTTGAGAGTTCTCTTCTTGTATCATCCATCAGGATTTTTCTTTTTGCCATTTCATATTTCTCCAAATTTTGCAATTTATGTATAATTTTATCTGCAGTATTTTTTTATTATCATACTTAACTTTCTGAATTTTGTAAAGCTTTCCATTCCTCTTAATCCCAAAAGCTCTTCTTGTCATCCTCCATATAAAGTCAATATCTGTATCATATGCAGCAATACCGGAATCGTATTTTGTCTCCATCTTCTTTATAATGAGGCGTGCAGTAAAAAAACATATCACTACTACAAGGAGGTTCTTAATATTATGTCCGGATCAAAATCTAAAGAAATGGATCTCACCGCAGGAAATCCATTCTGGTCCTTATTAAAATTTGCAATTCCGGTCATTCTCGGAAATCTGTTCCAACTCTTTTATACACTTGCCGACTCTGTGGTCGTCGGAAAAACACTGGGGGCAAATTCCCTTGCGGCAGTCGGATCTACCAGCATTATTATTTATTTTGTCTTCTGCTTTATCAACGGCTTCACAGGCGGCTTCGGTATCTGTCTCGGCCAGCGCTGTGGCGCAAAAGATGAAAAAGGAATGAGAAAAAGTGTTGCCGCCTCCACTCTGCTCAGTATTATTTTCACAATTGTACTGACACTGATCTGCTGCACACTGGCTCATCAGATTCTCCGCTGGATGCAGATTCCCTCTGATATTTCCGGTGAAGCCTATGACTATATGTTTGTTGTTCTTCTCGGAACAGGTGCAACTGTTTTTTACAATATGATCTCCAATATGCTACGTGCTCTGGGCGACAGCAAAACACCTCTCTATTTTCTGGTGTTCTCCTCTGTATTGAACATTTTCCTTGATATCCTGTTTATTGTACCTTTACATATGGGAGTTGCAGGCGCTGCATGGGCTACGATCCTCTCCCAGTTTCTCTCGGCTTTCTTAAGTCTGATCGTAGGACTGAAAAACTACCCGGTACTGCATCTTCATCGTGATGATTTTCATGATCTTAAAAACACGATCAGTCTTCACCTGAAAACAGGATTTCCAATGGGATTTCAGATGTCTGTCATGTGTATCGGACAGCTCGCAATGCAGACTGTCGTAAACTCCCTCGGAACTGCTGCCGTAGCCGGATATACTGCAGCATCTAAAGCAGATCAACTTTCTGTACTTGTAAATAATGCCATGATGACTGCCATCTCCAACTATGTTGCACAGAATTTCGGTGCCGGAAAAAAAGAGCGTATCCGCCAGGGTGTACGTGCATCTCTGATTCAGACAGAAGGCTTCAACTTTCTCATGTGCATCGGTATTCTGATTCTTCGCCATCCGATCGTGCGGATGTTCCTCTCTGATCCGACAGTCGAAATCTATCATTACTCCGATGCGTATCTGACGATCGTGGCTCCTTTCTATTTTATCCTGGGACTGCTGGCCGTTTACCGAACCTCGATCCAGAGTATGCAGAATGGACGCGCTCCTTTCGCGGCATGTATGATCGAGCTCGTCATGCGTATTGCAGCGACCGTCGGACTTTCCGGTATCATCGGCTATACCTCCGTATGCATTGCCAGCCCACTTGCGTGGTTCGGTGCCTGCGCACTTCTGATTCCCGTATACTATCGGATGATGAAAAGGCCATTAGCATCTGCAAGTTAGACAATATATTTTATTTCGTAATAATTGTTATTGTTCGCTCCGTTCACAGCAAACTTGGTTAAAATCCATTCCATATCATCACTTGCCAGCCAAAGCCTTATCTTCTATAATATCTTTATGATAACTCCCATCTGTTTTCGGCAGAATGGCAAACCTGCCCGGGCTTTTCGTCAATCTGTCAAGAAACCTCCAAAATCTTTGTAAGATTCAACTCTGGATTCCTCCGGGAAATTCCAGTATACTGATAACAGTTCAAAACATGAGCAAAACTTACATAATATTTTGGAGGGAAAAATAATGGCAAGTTTATCTTTACAGCACATTAATAAAACATATCCAAACGGTTTCGAAGCCGTTAAAGACTTCAACCTTGAAATCGAAGACAAAGAATTCATCATTTTCGTAGGACCTTCCGGATGTGGTAAATCTACTACACTTCGTATGGTAGCCGGACTGGAAGAAATCACCAGCGGTACCTTAAAGATCGGTGACAAAGTTATGAACGATGTAGAGCCAAAAGACCGTGATATCGCAATGGTATTCCAGAACTATGCTCTGTATCCTCATATGACTGTATATGATAACATGGCATTCGGACTGAAACTTCGTAAAGTTCCGAAAGCTGAAATCGACAAAGCAGTTCGTGAAGCTGCAAGAATCCTTGACCTTGAGAAACTTCTTGATCGTAAACCGAAGGCTCTTTCCGGTGGACAGAGACAGCGTGTTGCTATGGGACGTGCTATCGTTCGTAATCCTAAGGTATTCCTTATGGATGAGCCTCTTTCCAACCTGGATGCTAAACTTCGTGTACAGATGCGTATCGAGATTTCCAAAATCCACCAGAGACTGGGTGCTACAATCATCTACGTAACACATGACCAGACAGAGGCTATGACTCTTGGTACCAGAATCGTTGTTATGAAAGACGGTGTTGTTCAGCAGGTTGATACACCTCAGAACCTCTATCAGAAACCGGGCAACCTTTTCGTTGCAGGATTCATGGGATCTCCGCAGATGAACTTCCTTGATGCCCAGATCAAAGAAAAAGGTTCCGACATTGTTGCAGTTATCGGAAGTGATGAACTCGTTATTCCGGCAGCTAAAGCTAAAGCGCTCAAAGATGGCGGTTATGTAGGAAAGACCGTTGTTATGGGTATCCGTCCGGAAGACGTTGCAGATACACCGAACGGCTCCATGTCTTCTACCGTTAAAGTTTACGAGCTTCTTGGTGCAGAAGTATTCCTGTACTTTGATGTAAACGGCACACAGATCACAGCTCGTGTTGATCCAGGTACAAAAGCAAAAACAGGTGATCCGGTTAAATTCGATTTCAACATGGAAAAAACACATTTCTTTGATAAAGATACAGAACTGGTTATCACAAACTAAGATTCAATCAGAATATCAGACCCGGGGCATATTTACCCCGGGTCTTTTTTTCAGAAAGGATGATTTATTTCATGTCCGTACAACGCACACTTCAAAAATATATGGATGACTGGAAACGCATCAGTCATCTCGACTTCTGTCTGCTTCAGGAAGATAACTCTGTATTTGTTTCAACCAGTGAAAGGAGACTTCCCGCCGCAGCCAAACTTGATGACTTCCGCCAGAGCACCGCACTCTGCATGGCCAATACAACCTGCTGTCTGTACAAGGTTCCCGAAAAGAACGACGTTTCCTATCTCCTCGTCGTATGGGGAAGTGATGCTTCTGTTTCAACGATTGGTGAACTGGCTGTCTGCCAGATTCAGAGCATTCTGGAGGGCTTTTCCGAAAAGAACGACAAGAACACTTTTATGCAAAAACTGCTTCTCGGAAGTTACACCGATGTAGAAGCCTTTAACCGCGCCCGAAAACTGCGTATTTCCACCACAGCACGAAGAGCCGTCTTCCTTGTCGCAACCAGACAGAACCAGGATGAACATGCGCTGGCAACAATCAGAAATATTTTTTCTGCACGCACGCACGATTTTATCACCGCAATCGATGACAGTGGTATTATCATCATACGCGAACTTTCTTCTACAGAAACTTATGAAGATCTCGAGGATATCGCTCATATGCTGGTTGACATGCTCGGTGCGGAAGCAATGACACAGGCCTGGGTAGCCTACAGCAATACCGCCGACGATCTCCGTGAACTTTCCAATGCATATAAAGAAGCACGCACAGCTCTCGAGATTGGCAAGACCTTTTATGCTGAACGTGCTGTATTTGGCTATCGGACTCTTGGTATCGGACGACTGATCTACCAGCTTCCCGTCTCCATCTGCGAAATGTTTATCGAAGAAATCTTCGGTGACGAATCGCTTGATTCCATCGATGGCGAAACACTGGCAATCATCCGTACTTTCTTTGAAAACAATCTGAATCTCTCCGAAACCTCCAGACAACTTTACGTACATCGTAACACGCTTGTCTACCGCTTCGAAAAGATTCAGAAAAAATACGGTCTCGATCTCCGTACTTTCGAAGACGCTATGACCTTTAAACTGGCTATGCTCGTTGCCGGTTATCTGAAAACGAAATCACTTCAGTAACATCAGATGCTCCGGCGGAAGATACAGATATGGTGGAAGATTTTCATTATGATCATCACGGAAGCTGCTCTTTGGACGCATCCACCAGAGCACTGCTCCCTCTTCCATGCCGGGGCTTTTTACCAGATACTGCTGTTCAAAAGTTGTCTCTACATATTCCGCTGCCTCAAAGGCAATGCAGTTTTTTCCCGCTTCCTGCGCCGGTTGGATCCAGTGTCCACGAATGGCAACGTGTGTCATATCTTTCTCCACTTTCTGCACAGTCTTAAGTGATACGCCCCAATCCAGCGCAAATACTTCATAATCTCCCATTCTCTCGATTCTTGAACTGTTTTTGCAGCCGGTCAGTCTGGAAGCTTCCAAAAGCTGTGGCTGTTCAAATAGCTCTCTTGTATTTCCGAAGATCAGTGTTTTTCCCTCTTTCAAAAGCATCAGTTCTTTACAAAAGCGAAATGCTTCATCTCTGCTGTGCGTAACCATCAGCATGTCACCCCGATACTGTTCCAGAAATTCCTGCATATCTTTCTGCAGAATATCCTTCAGGTAGCCATCAAGCGCTGAAAACGGTTCATCCAGAAGAATTGCTTCCGGTTCCCCGATCATCATCCTTGCAAGTGCCACTCGCTGCTGCTGCCCACCGGAAAGCTGTGCCGGATAACGGTTCTCCAGCCCATCAAGCTGATATCTCTTCAGATAATCACGTACCTTTTCTTCTTTTTGCGATTTTTCTCCACGATAGCCGCAGAAAATATTGTCTTTGACCGTCATTGTCGGAAACAGTGCATAATTCTGAAAAAGATAACCGATCCGCCGCTCCTGCGGTTTCAGATTTATTTTCTTCTCAGAGTCAAACACCGTTCTTCCGTTGATCACGATTTTCCCCTTATCCGGAGTTTCAATCCCGGCAATGCAGCGGAGCGTCATACTTTTTCCGCTTCCGGAAGCTCCGAGGATTCCGGTCGCTGATGTGGTGCTCTCAAATGCAGTTTTAAGAGAAAATCCTTTGAAATTTTTTTCTATATTTACCTGTAATGCCATCAGATCCACCTTCTGCTCTTCATGCCTCTGCCCGAGACAATATTTATCAGTGCCACGATCACAAACGAGATCAGAACGATCACCACAACCCAGAAACCTGCCACATCATAATTTCCTGCGGCAGTTTCTGCCGCAATCGCAACAGATACGGTACGTGTCTTACCCAGGATATTCCCCGCCAGCATAGAAGTTGCACCATATTCACCGATTGCTCTTGCAAAGGCAAGAACGGTACCGGATGCAATACCAGGCGCTGCTGCCGGAACAATAACCTTCCAGAAAATTCTACGGTCGCTCATGCCAAGCGTCTGCCCTGCATAAATGAGGTTTACATCCACCTGCTCAAAAGCAGCACGCGCATTACGATACATCAACGGAAAGGCAATGACTGCCGCAGCGATCACGCATCCCTTCCAGGTCTGCACGACCTTGAAGTCAAAACTTTCCAGCAAAAATTTTCCAAACGGTCTGCGCAGACTGAATATCAGAAGCAGAAAAAAACCGGCTACTGTCGGTGGCAGTACCAGCGGCATCGTAAGAATTCCATCAAGAACAGCCCTCGATACTGGTTTCAGTTTCATGATTTTTCTTGCACAGAAAATCCCCAGAAAAAAAGCAATAACCGTCGCCACAAAACCGGTTTTTAAGGAGATCCACAGTGGACTCCAGTTAATTTCCTGTATAAATACCATCATTCTTTCTAATTCCTCTGTATGTACAAAAAGGGGCTGACATATCTGCCACCCCTTTTGTATATAATTTTATCTTATTTTGCTTCTTCTGTTGTCTCAGTTTCCTCTGCAGTATCTGCATCAGTTTCTTCCGTAGCTTCTGCATCTTCTTTCTCATCATCTGCTTTGTACTCTGCAAATCCGTATTCTTCAAATACTTTCATTGCATCATCTGTCTGAAGATATTCTAAGAAAGCTTTTGCTGCTGCGGCTTCGGAATCAGATGCTTCAGAATCAATTGTAAGGCCTGCCGGATAGAGAACCGGTGTTTCCAGAGAACCTTCCGGAGCTTCTGCGATAATGTCTACTTTGTCAGCAACAGAAGCTGCATCTGTTGCATAAACAATACCGATCTCGTTGCTTCCCTCACTTACAGATGCAAGCACATCCGTAACATTCTTTCCTTCATTGATCTCCATCTTGTTGACATCATCTTCAATACCAAGATTCTTAAAGATTTCACGGGAGTACTGGCCAACCGGAACATCTTCGCCTGCAAGAGCAATGTTCTCTGCATCTGTGATGTTTTCGAATCCGGTAACCTTTGTCTCGCCATCCTTTGGTTTGATCAGAACAACTTTGTTTTCGAGAAGATCTACAACAGAATCTTTTTCTGCAAGTTCTTCATCTACAAGCGCATCCATCTGTTTGGTAGCTGCGGAGAAGAAAACATCACATCTGGAGCCTTCTTCAATCTGTGTCTGAAGTGTTCCCGAACTGTCTGCATTAAAAAGAATATTGACATCCGGATATTCCTTATTGAAATCCTTCTGGATATCTTCCATTGCATTGCTTAAGCTTGCTGCGATAAATACATAAAGATCACCACTTGCATCCTCTACGGCTGCTGCCTGTACGCTACCCGCACTCATGCCTGCTGCCATAGCACCTGCTAACATGATCGTCAAAAATTTTTTCCTCATGATAAATTCCCCTTCTTTTCTGCACTTTTTCAGTATTTTTTCTCACTGCACTGATAATATTTTAACTGTACAGAAAATTTCTGTCAATTTATCTGACTCATTTTGCAATAGAAGTTGCCAATAAATCTTAAAGAAATTTTTATAGATTAATAATTCCAGTCTCCGCCTTCTTCGTCGGTGTCATAGCCTTCGTCTACATAATCATCGTAGGAATCGTCATAACTTCCATCATCGTAAGAAGAATCATCATAACTGCCATCATCATAGCTGCTGCTATCGTCATAACTTCCATCATCATAACTGCTGTCATCAGAATAGGAATCGTCATAACTACTGTCATAGCTGCTGTCGTCATAACTGTCATAGCTGCTGTCATCAGAACTTGTATCCTCAGAGCTATCGTCAGAGGAAGATGTCTGCTGTGAATTTTCCTTTGTATCTTTTTCTTTCTTTTCAGAAAGACTCATATAACGAAGGTATGCAACAGCGCTTTCTTCGTCGTAAGCAAGAGAAGCTTTTTCCATATCGCCAAGGTTTACACTGTAGATCTGGTATGCGTCACCGGATGCAGTCACAATCTTCATATCGTACAGAGCCGATGCACCGGAAGTATCTGTTGTATCAGTACTTGAATCTGCGCTTTCCTCACTGCTGTCTGATGCGGAAGAAGAATCTGCTGTGTAATACATCTGCACCTGTTCTGCCGCTTTTACAGAAGATTCTGACGGAATCAGGTTTTTGCCCCAGTTTTCTCCGCCGAATGTCATCAGATAGATTTCTCTGATATCGTTCTGAAGACTGTTGGTCAGGTAGATATATTTTGCCTGAGATGTTTTTACACCAATTACCTTCGGTGCCGGTGTAGAAGTCGGTACCGGTGTAACTGTTACCGGAACTTCGGTAGGTGTCGGAGTTGCTGCCGGTGTCGGAGTTACCTCAACGACAGATCCCTTTGATCCGCATCCTGCAAGTGCAAGGATCATTGTCATGCCAAGAACGGCGATGATATGTTTTGCTTTCATTATTTCCATCCTTTCCGGTCTATGTGAGACCGTTGATACATTTTCTTGTTTATAAAATCACAGATATTATCCCACGTAATCTGCCAAAAGTCAAATTTCCGGCTTTATCAGAGGAAATTTCTACCCGCAAAATGTTACTGTTCACTCCGTTCACAGCAACTTGGTCAAAATCCATTCCATATCACCTTCGGTGATGGGATTTTGCCCTGTATGTCTCGGGATTTTGCCATATTCATGACAAAACACCTCGCGGAATATTATCTGTGAACAGCAACCGCAAAATAACCCAGCACAAGGATACCAAGAACGATTCGGTACCAGCCGAATGCCTTGAAGTCATGTTTCTTGATGTACCCCATCAGGAACTTGATTGCGATAACGGATACAAAAAATGCAACAACAACGCCTGTCACCAGTGTCAGAATTTCTGCCGGTGAGAAAGCGAAACCAAATTTTACAAGTTTCAGTAGACTTGCACCAAACATGACCGGAATTGCCAGGAAAAAGGTAAACTCTGCTGCCACGGTTCTTGAAGTTCCCACAAGGATTCCTCCAATGATCGTGGAACCGGAACGGGAAGTTCCAGGAATAACAGAAAGTACCTGAAAGATACCGATCTTGAATGCGGTACCAAAGCTTAACTCTTCAAGGGAAGTACATAACGGTTTTCTTTTTTTGTTGTAGTTCTCCACCAGAATGAAAATCACACCGTATACGATCAGGGCAATCGCAACTACTACATAATTGTTGAATTTTTCTTCGATAACATCATTAAACGGAAGCGCGATCACGATTGTCGGGATACATGCTACAAGAATCTTGAACCACAGGATCCATTTATCCTTGTCACAGAATTTTTCGACAAACGTCATCACCACGCGGGATACCGGATTCATGCGGTTAAGTTCTTTTTGTTTTTTCGAAGAAATCTCTCTTATGTAAAACGGCCACAGTTTACTCCAGTACAAGACAACAACTGCAAGAATCGCACCAAGCTGGATCACAACAAGGAAAAACTCCTTAAACTGCGGTGTCATTTCCATCTTGATAAATTCATCAACAAGAATCATATGACCGGTACTGCTGATCGGAAGCCATTCCGTAAT
Source organism: uncultured Blautia sp. (assembly GCA_934371915.1). Lineage (GTDB taxonomy): Bacteria > Bacillota > Clostridia > Lachnospirales > Lachnospiraceae > Blautia_A. The sequence continues at coordinate 30,915 of CAKROE010000003.1, forward strand.
ACCCTCAACGATTCCGAGAATCACAACTTTTATAAATTCCAGAACGCTCATTTTTCTTTCCTTTCTCTGTCTTATTTTTTATGATAGCTTCGAATTGCTCATGCTGCGCTCTCACAATTCATACTTTATCAGTATATTACAGTTTTCATGGTTCGTAAACCTCTCCACAGGTTTTCATATAAAGTTTAACTTTTGTTTAGCTATTTGCTGTAATATCTGTAATTTCTTCTAAAGCAAAAACCGGAGAAACAGTTTCGTCTCTCCGGTTGTAAAGTTACTTTTATTCTTTTATCTGTCTGCGATTGTTGCAATATCGATCAGTGTCAGATTGTGAAGGTCTGTGTTTTCAAGGCTGGTTACAAGTGCTTCTGCTGTATCCAGACTGGTCAGAACATTGACACCTGTCTCAATTGCATTGCGGCGGATCACGAAACCATCTTTCTGATGTTCCACACCCTGCGGCGGTGTATCGATAACAACGTCGATCTTATGTCCGAGAATGAGGTCCATAAGGTTTGGTGCCGGCTGTTCCAGTTTATTGGTACGGATCGCCTTGATTCCGTTTTCTTTAAGAACTCTTGCTGTTCCTCTTGTTGCGTAGATACGATATCCGAGAGCTTCAAAACGTCTTGCGATCGGAACAACTTCCTGCTGATCTTCATCTTTGACAGTAATAATCATGTTTTTGTATTTCGGAAGTTTGATTCCGGCACCGATGAAGGCTTTGTACAGAGCTTCATTGAAGTTCTCTGCGATACCAAGACACTCACCTGTGGACTTCATTTCAGGTCCGAGGCTGATATCTGCGCCACGGATCTTCTCGAAGGAGAATACCGGCATTTTGATCGCGATATGTTTTGCTTCCGGCTGAAGTCCCGGCTCATATCCCATCTCTTTCAGTTTGTATCCGAGGATAACCTTTGTTGCCAGCGGCACGATCGGAATTCCTGTTACTTTGCTGATGTACGGTACGGTACGGCTGGAACGCGGGTTTACTTCGATAACATATACTTCTTCACCGCATACGATGAACTGAATGTTGATCATACCGATTACGTGGAGTGCTTTTGCCAGACGGCGTGTGTACTCTGCAATCGTGTCTTTTGCTTTCTGGCTGATTGTCTGTGCCGGATATACGGAGATACTGTCTCCGGAATGGATACCTGCACGTTCGATATGTTCCATGATACCAGGAATCAGGATATCCTCACCATCACATACAGCATCGACCTCAATTTCTTTACCCATCAGGTATTTATCAACAAGGATCGGATGTTCCTGTGCGATCTGGTTGATGATTCCGATATACTCTTCTACATCTTCATCACTGACTGCAATACGCATACCCTGTCCACCAAGAACGTAGGAAGGACGTACGAGTACCGGATATCCAAGCTCGTTGGCTGCTTTTTTGGCTTCTTCGGCAGTAAATACGGTATGTCCCTTCGGTCTCGGAATCTGGCACTGTTCCAGAATCTCATCGAACAGTTCACGGTCTTCGGCTGCATCTACATCTTCAGCAGATGTTCCGAGGATTTTTACACCCATTTTCATAAGTGCTTCGGTAAGTTTGATTGCAGTCTGTCCACCGAACTGTACAACTGCTCCGTCCGGTTTCTCAATATTTACGATGTTTTCTACATCTTCCGGTGTCAGTGGTTCGAAATACAGTTTATCTGCAATATCAAAGTCGGTGCTGACAGTTTCCGGGTTATTGTTTACGATAATTGTCTCGTAGCCCTCTTTTTTGAATGCCCATGTACAATGTACAGAACAGAAGTCAAATTCGATACCCTGTCCGATACGGATCGGTCCAGAACCAAGAACAAGGACTTTCTTCTTATCATGAGCTGCTACTGCTTCGTTTTCTGTATCTGGTCCGCCATATACGGAATAGTAGTACGGTGTTGCGGCAGCAAATTCAGCAGCACAGGTATCTACCATCTTGTAAGCGGCTGTGATCTTGTAGCCCTGACGGAGCGCCTTGATATCGGCTTCTGTTCTTCCGCAGAGGTTTGCGATCACGTAATCCGGGAATTCCATGCGTTTTGCTTCCAGAAGAAGTTCCTCTGTAAGCGGCTGAGTCTTAAGTGCCTGTTCCATCTCTACAAGGATTGCAATCTTGTCGATAAACCAGCGGTCGATCTTTGTGATTCTGTGGATGTATTCTTTGGAAATATCTCTTCGGATTGCTTCTGCAATCTTCCAGATACGACGGTCGTCTACAACTGCCAGCTCTTCAATCAGTTCACTTTCATCAAGACCTGTAAAGTCATAGGACATAAGGCTGTCTACATGCTGTTCCAGAGAACGGATAGCTTTCATGAGAGCGCCCTCGAAGTTGTGACAGATACTCATAACTTCACCGGTTGCTTTCATCTGAGTTGTCAGGGTTCTCTTTGCAGTGATAAATTTATCAAATGGAAGTCTCGGAATCTTAACTACACAGTAGTCAAGCATTGGCTCAAAACTTGCATATGTTTTTCCTGTAATAGCATTCGGGATTTCATCCAGTGTATAACCCAGGGCGATCTTTGCAGCAACTTTGGCGATCGGATAACCGGTAGCCTTACTTGCCAGTGCGGAAGAACGGCTTACACGTGGATTTACCTCGATAACACAGTATTCAAAACTCTCCGGATGAAGAGCATACTGTACGTTACATCCGCCTGTGATTCCAAGCTCTGTAATAATGTTCAGTGCAGAAGTACGAAGCATCTGGTATTCTTTGTCACCCAGTGTCTGGGACGGAGCAACTACGATGGAGTCACCGGTATGTACACCAACCGGATCAATATTTTCCATGTTGCAGACTGTGATACAGTTGCCTGCACTGTCACGCATAACTTCGTATTCGATTTCTTTCCATCCTGCGATGCAGCGTTCTACCAGAACTTCTCCTACTCGTGAAAGGCGGAGGCCGTTTTCGAGGATTTCTCTGAGTTCGAATTCATTGTTGGCAATACCGCCGCCACTTCCTCCAAGTGTGTAAGCAGGACGGAGAACAACCGGATATCCTATGGTTCTGGTAAATGCCACACCGTCTTCTACGGTTGTTACGACTTTGGATGCCGCAACCGGCTCACCGATTTTTTCCATGGTATCTTTAAATTCCTGACGGTCTTCTGCTTTTTTGATAGTTTCTGCAGTAGTACCGATCAGGCGTACGTTGTGTTCTTTAAGAAAGCCTTTTTCCTCCAGTTCCATAGCAAGGTTCAGACCTGCCTGTCCACCAAGAGTCGGAAGTACGCTGTCCGGCTGTTCTTTCAGGATGAGCTGCTCTACAACTTCTACTGTCAGTGGCTCGATGTAAACTTTATCTGCAATATCCTTATCTGTCATGATCGTCGCAGGATTGGAGTTCAGAAGAACTACTTCCATGCCTTCTTCTTTCAGAGAACGGCAGGCCTGTGTACCTGCGTAGTCAAACTCTGCTGCCTGACCGATGATAATCGGACCGGATCCAATTACAAGAACTTTATGTATATCTTTATTTCTCGGCATGATCTGTTCCTCCCATCATTTTCATAAATCTGTCAAACAGGTAGCTGGAATCCTGCGGTCCCGGGCATGCTTCCGGATGGAACTGAACGGTAAAGATGTTCTTTCCTTCGTAAGCCATTCCTTCATTTGTACCATCGTTTACATTGATAAATGCAGGTTTGGCAATGCCCTTTTTCTCAAGGCCTTCTGCATCTACCACATAACCATGGTTCTGTGAAGAAATGTAAACGCGTCCTGTCTCAAGGTCTTTTACCGGATGGTTGCCGCCGCGGTGTCCGTATTTCATCTTGTGTGTATCACCGCCTGTTGCAAGCGCCATAAGCTGATGTCCAAGACAGATTGCAAAAATCGGTACATCGGATTCATAAAGTTTGCGGATTTCTTCTATAATAATGGTACATTCTTTCGGGTCTCCAGGGCCGTTGCTCAGCATGATTCCGTCCGGAGCATCTTTCAGAATCTCTTCTGCCGGTGTCAGTGCCGGATAGATTGTCACCTGACATCCTCTTTCATTCAGAGAACGTGCAATATTGCGTTTTGCTCCAAAGTCCATGAGTGCTACTTTTGGTCCGTTTCCTTTGAGTACTTCTTTTTCCTTGCAGGTAACTTTTTCAACTACTTTTCCTGTTGTATATGCTTTTAAGCGGGGGATTATTTCGTCTAAATCATAGTTTTCATTGACAGTGATCATACCATTCATGGTACCTTTTTCACGAAGAATTTTGGTGAGAGCACGGGTATCAATACCGGCAATACCCGGAATATCATGTTTTTCAAGAAAATGCTGAATTGTGTCCACGCTTCTGAAGTTACTTGGGACACGTGATAATTCACGAACAATAAAACCATCAATCCATGGTTTTCTGGATTCCTGGTCCTCATAACAAATACCATAGTTACCAATCAGAGGGTAGGTCATGCAGACAGCCTGTCCTGCATACGACGGGTCGGTCATTACTTCAAGATATCCGGTCATGGATGTGTTAAACACGATTTCGCTGATGACTTCTCTTGTCGAACCGATGTTTGTTCCTTTAAAAACATGGCCGTCTTCTAATATCAGAAATGCTTTCATATAATCTCCCTTTCTCTTGTTTTATCCTAAATCTTCAAGATTGTATCACAAGAGCTTTTGTTTTTCAACAGGTTAAAGTACTAAAAATAATTAAGTTGTTCAAAAAAACTTTGTTCTGATGATTGATTTGGTAAATTGTTGCTTTTGCAAGTATTATTAAAAAAATTTAATTTTTTTTATTTTTTCTATTGACATTTGGGTTTTGTTGCGTTATTATAAACAGGCAGTCGACGAGAGCGGCTGATTCATAACGAAATGCAGGAGTGGCGGAATTGGCAGACGCGCAGGCTTCAGGTGCCTGTGGTCGCAAGATCGTGTGGGTTCAAGTCCCATCTCCTGCATTATTTTTTTATCTAAAAACAAAAAGCGTAAAATAAAGGATATGCTCTGATATAACAGATACCCGATCCGGTAACAGCTTCGGAATTTGGAAACACTATGGCTATTCTCAGTCTGTTAAAACCATGAACCAAAAGCACATAACTCGCTGTCGCTCAGACAATGTGCTTTTGATCCATGACACAGCCTGCGAATAACCTGAGTGTTACCATAAATTCCTCCAGAGGTTACCGGATCGGGTATCTTTATATTCAGAGCTTTTCTTTAGTTTTACATGTGGGGGCCGCTCACGCTCCGCACTATCCCGTATAAAGTCCGGTGCGGGATATCTGGAAACTTCAGAAAAATTCCCGGCAGGTATCATCTGGTATCGGCTCGCTTGAGGAACTTCGTGAAGGTATCTGGTTGTACAGGTTTTGCGTTGATGCAGAAAATGCTGCTGTCTGAGCGTCAGCGAGTTCTGCATTTTCTGTATCGTTTTTAGCAAAGTTCTGTACACCATGATATCTTAGAAGTTCCGATTTGAGCCAGTATCAGATGATACCTGCCGGGAATTTCCTTCTGATTTTCTTATTATATCCCACCACCGGGAATCCTTTATCAATCTCTTCCTCTCACGCCCCTGCTATAAATGCCCGTATACTGAACGGTACATCTCTGTACTCCGGCCAGATCACAGCAAAGAACACGAACAGCGCCAGCACCATCAGTGCCACGCAGATCGCCGCGTACACACCTTTTCGCACTTTTTCATTCTTAACCGTCACATCAAAGAGGTTTCCATATCCCATCACCATAAAATAAGTCATCGGGATCAGCATCGGCAGACTGTAACGTCCCTGCGGCTGATAATCAGATGCATAAGAATAATACGCATTCAAAATATTCGGAATGATCATCGCGATCAACATGAACCAGTTAAACATCCCCTTCACGTTCCACTGCTTCTTCACGCGAAGCGCAAATGTTTTTACCGGATGCAGGAAGATCAGTAAAAATCCAGCCTTAATAAAGTCCATATAGTTGTTGATCAGCCACTTCGGCATGAACACATCCATATTTCCGAATCTTCCCACGAAGCTTTCACTGACAAGTTCCACCCACGAAAATCCCTCAGATTTCGGGAAGCCCTGATTCAACATATCCCAGAAGGTGTAACCTGCCATCTGCGGAGTCTGTTTCTGAGATGGTTTGTAAGCCGGTTTTGCATACTTCTCTGCACAGATAGAAGAAGCATTCATACCAAGGAAATCCCCGTCATAGAGGATGGCATTTCGGATAAACCACCATGCAGCCAGAATCAGAACAATTGCGCAGACCAGCAGACCTTTTTTTGCAAAATCTCCGTAGCTGCCGTTCTTCTTTGCCTCCATAAACAACGTAATACCAAAGAAGAAAATACTGCACAAAATAAATCCATATGCATTGTAATAAGACAGCGCACATACTGCCACGCCAACCGCCAGAATGATGCAGTTTTTATATGTCCAGCCTTCCGTGAGATATCGCACCCACGCATAAATGATCACTGCCGTAGAAAATACCGCCAGTGCATCACAGTTAACATAAGTAAATACAAACAACGATCCCGGAAGCAAACCGACAAATGCAGCAAAAATCCAGGCTTTTCTGCGGTCAAAGAGACGCTTGCCCATATCCAGTGCCAGCCACACCGTACCAAGCCCCAGAAGAATGTTGACAAAACGTGCTGCCATGAGAAGTGCAAACGGTGCTGTCGTTATGAAACTTACCAGTTTCATAAACACTGCCGCTATCATATAGTCCAGAATCGGAGAAAATGCATATGAAATTCCCCATACAACATTTCGAACTGCAGGATCATCCCCGACCGGAAGACTTCCATGCTGATAAATATAATAGGCGATCTGATATCTCATCGGCTCATCCGGTCCGGCGCCGTTTGGCTGAACTCTCGCCCACATCAGATAAAACACCAGAAGAAACAGGAAAAACAGAATTTCCACTACCGTTTCCGTACTGACTTTTTTACGTTTCAATACTCTTTCCTCCACTGCACTCAAAATTCAAACTGATGGATCTTTTCTGCAATATAATCCACATCATCCATAGAAAGATCATAAAACATCGGAAGTCTCAGAAGACGTTCGCTCTCCTTCGTCGTATATACATCTTCACCACAGAATCTTCCAAACTTTTCTCCTGCCGGGGAACTGTGAAGCGGAACATAATGAAATGCCGGTGCGATTCCGTTTTCACGAAGATATGCGATCAGTCTGGTACGGGTCGCCAGATCTTTCACCTTGATATAGTACATATGCGCATTATGTGCACAGCCATCCGGGACAAAAGGACGGTCAAGTTTGCCCTGTGCTTCCAGATCTGCCAGTCTCTCATGATAACCGTCATAAACCTGATGACGTTTACGGTTGATCTTGTCGCATTCTTCCAGCTGCGCATACAGATACGCCGCATTCATCTCACTTGGAAGATAAGAAGAACCGTAATCGATCCAGCGATATTTATCTACCTGTCCACGGAAAAATTTACTCCTGTCCGTGCCCTTTTCCCTGAGGACTTCTGCTTTTTCCTGATATTCATTTTTCTGGAAAACAAGTGCACCGCCCTCACCCATTGTGAAGTTTTTGGTCTCGTGGAAACTATAACAGCCAAAATCACCGATCGTTCCCAGAGCTTTTCCATGATAGTAGGCATCTACGCCCTGTGCAGCATCTTCCACAACTTTCAGATTATATTTCTGTGCAATTTCCATAATCCTGTTCATCTCACATGCAACACCTGCATAGTGAACCGGAACGATTGCCCTGGTTTTGTCGGTAATTGCCTGTTCAATAAGATTTTCATCAATATTCATCGTATCCGGTCTGATATCTACAAATACGATTTTTGCACCACGGAGCACAAAGGCATCCGCCGTCGAAACAAAGGTATAAGACGGCATGATCACTTCGTCTCCCGGCTGGATATCACTTAAAAATGCCGCCATTTCCAGCGCATGTGTACAGGATGTCGTCAGAAACACCTGATTGACCTCGAAACGTTTCTTCATCCATTCGGAACACAGCTTTGTGTATTTGCCATCACCGCAGAGCATTCCCTGCGCAACCGCATCCTGAATATAATTTAATTCTTTTCCGACAAGTGCCGGTCTGTTAAAATCGATCATCTGTCTCCTCTACTCTTCTGTTATAAAATAATCCGGCATCTGGTTTCGATATGTAATCTCCTGCCCGTCCGGATCAGTCATACTCATCTCGTCAAAGAAATATCCGGTAATCTCATCCAGTTTTTCTCTGCTCTCTGATTCCATATAATATAGTGCAAGATATGGATTCGGTCCATATTCCACTACAGTCTCACCTGTCTTATAAAAGATCCACGGTTTGACTACAGCTTCATTTCCGGCAAGTTCATATGCCTTTGTCTGATCAGCAATCTTACGAAGTTTTCCATGGAAATATACAACTGCTCCATGATGCAGCGGATGAAAAACATCATGTCCTGCGAACATCTCCAGTATTTTTTCCTTCTGATATACACCGGCCAGCAAAAGTTCTTCTATATTAAAACCATAGACCATATCGGTCAGTTCATGCTCATAGCCAAAAAATCTTGCCGCGATCTCGCAAACCTGAATGCCTTTACCAGGCTTCCAGAAAAACTGCATCGAAAGTGGTCCATCCATCTGACCCGTGTGTGCAATATAAGACTGAAGCAGATTCTTCGCAGGTTCATAAACATGAGCAAGAAGACGGGACGGATAAACATTTCGCGTACTGAGCGGAAGCATATCTGCCCCCGGCTGTGTCTTCTCTCTGTCTGCAATGCTGATCACGTTTACCTCTCCATCAGCGACCCAGGTCATCATATTAAACTCAAATCCATCGTTGTACTCTTCTACAAGTACCTCTTCCAGATCTGTAAATTCTGCGGTCCGCGTAACCTGCTCTGACAGTTCCCTCTCGTCATGGATAATATAGATTCCTCTTGAACCATATTTATCCATCGGCTTACTGATCAGAGGATACGACAGATTTTGAACCAGCTGTTTTATTTTATCCGGTTCGCAGGACAGACTTACCGGTATTTTTACATAACCAGGTGTCGGAAGCCCAAGCTCCGAAAGGGTCTGACGGCACACGGATTTATCGCGATACCATGGAAGCTGCTCCGGTTTCAGATAGCACGGGAGATCTGCCTTCGCCGCAATTTTGACCATACATTCCATCAAAAGATCAGAAAACGAAGTGATGATTCCATCGACCTTTTCCTTCTTACAGAGTTCTGCAATCGCATCTGTATCTGTCACCGGTAAAACATACGAAGCATCGGCATATGCCCGCGCCTCTCCATTCGGATAGCCGTCACAGACGATCGTATAATATCCTTTTTGTTTTGCTTTCTGTACGAGCTGTACAAATTCCCCAAGCGTTCCCAGAATCAATAATCTGTGGTTCATTCTGTGGATGCCTCCCATTCTCTGATCCTTGCTGCCATGTATCTCATCTCCTCTTCACCATATCGCTGATCGCACGGCAGAGGAAGTATATTTGCTGCCCACTGGTATTCCAGCGAATCTTCACTGCACTGTTCAAACATGTTTTTCCAGTAAGTCGGCACAAAAATTTTGTGTCCCGCCAGCCATCTGCGAAGCTCCATCCCATTCTCATGATAATATGGATATGCAAACGGACCTTCCGGAATCACACGGTTAAATACAGTCTCTGACGGGAGCAGTTCGGAAAGAAGTGCATAATTCTCTTCTCGCTGCTTTTTACCCTTCTCATAATCAATTGCTCTGAGAAAGTTGCATGTCAACCGTGACATCTTCCGGATCTCCATGCCCTCATAACCGGCTGCATTGTCAAGCATTGCCTGATAATATTTCCCTGCATTTTCTTCGTAACGTCCCAGAATGTGGCTCATACGCGCACCGGATCTGTCCTCCGGCTTTTCCCCGGATAAAACAACATCCGAAGATACGTATGCCCCATCACTGACGCCCCAAAATTTCCGGCAGGAATACAGGGTATCCACTCCCTTAAGTGGTTTCTGAAAAAACGCATGCGTATGATCCACGATCACATTGCCATAAACCTTCTGACAGTACAGGATTTTTTCGTCCGTGAGCTGACCATAATAACTGACCAGATAGAGACATTCCTCTGCCGGAAGTCTCCTTTCTTCCAGAAGAATGTTTAAATCTGCATCAAGATGGTAGAATTCCACTTCAATATCATGCTCTACACAGATATCAATGACGGACTGGCAAAGAAACACCGGAAGATATATCTTCTTATAGCGACGCGTCTCAAGAAGCCACAATAATGCAGTCCTTCCGAGATTTACTTTATACAGGTCCGGATAGTACTCCTCTCCCGCCATTTCCTCCAGTTCAAAATAACCGCCGATTTCTTTTTTCATCAGTCTGTGTCCTCCCGACGGATCACGTAGTGAGGCATTTTTTTCGCCTCATTCAAAATATTCATCAGATAAATCCCCATAATACCGATTGATAACAGGATCAGCCCGAAAAAAGCGAGCATCACCAGCATTAAGGATGTCCAGCCTTCAACTGAAATTCCAAATGCAAAATAACGGATCAGGAAATAAACTGCCATCACCATACTTATCAGAAAACTTACAATACCGATATTTCGAACCATAAGAAGCGGAAATGCAGTATGTGCGGTAATATCATAGATCAGATCCTTCAGAAGTCTCTTGAAGGAGTAGCCGCTCTTTCCGTATGCTCTGGCGGCATGCTGTACCGGCACATTGATAATACGATTCGAGGTCAGTACCAGAAGGTTGCCGATCTGCGGCAGATATGTATTCGTCTTTACCATCGCATCTACAAGGAAACGACGGATCAGACGGTAACTGGTGATCTGGAGATTCGGATCCTTACCAAGCATTTTGGATGTCGCCCACACAGAAAACTTCGTACCAAGTCTGCGAATAAATCCATGCTTTCTTCCTTCATAACTTGCGATGATCGCGTCCACGTCATCACGCTCTCTCATTACATTAACCATCTTCGGCAGTTCCTCCGGCTGATGCTGCAGATCATCGTCCATTGTTACGACAAAATCTCCGCGGACATGTGCAAAACCGCACAAAAGTGCCGGATGCTGGCCAAAGTTTCTTGCCATCTGTATAATTCTGACTCTCTGATCTTTGTTCCGAAGCTCTGTCATCACTTCAAAAGAACGGTCTTTCGATCCGTCATCGACGAGAATCAGCTCAAAATCTTCTTTTATGACCTCCCGGAAAACCTTTTCCAGGCGGGTATAAAGTTCCTCAAGCGTATGTTCTGAATTATACACAGGAACCACAACGGAATACAAACTCATATGTTTTCCTCGCTCTTTCTAATTATAGCATTCATTTTTATCATATCATTTTCGATATGTCTTGTAAAGCAATCAAAAAATTCCTGTCGATTCCTATTTTAAATCCACGGTATTTGTTGTACAATGTCAGAAAACCATTTATATTTTTCGGAGGAACCATGAAAAATTTCCGTAATTATCTACAGCTTCATTTAAACATCCTGCTGTTTTCACTGACAAGCGTTTTTTCGAAGCTTGCATCGATCCAGTATAACCGAAACGGAATGCACACACCGCTTCTCTATGTATTTCTGTTTCTTATGATCGCCAACTGTGGTATCTATGCGATTGCCTGGCAGCAGGTCATCAAGAAATTTTCTCTGTCAACTGCCTATGCCAACAAAAGCGTCTACCTTCTATGGTCGCAGATCTGGGCAGTGATCATCTTTCACGAACAGCTTTCCCCACAGAACATTCTGGGGATTCTGATCGTATTATTTGGAGTATGGACGGTGCAGCGTTATGAATAGAACATTTCTTCTTATTATGCTGGGAGGAACTTTCTTCTCTGCAATCTCCCAGATTCTTTTAAAGCAGAGTGCAAACATCAAATACAGCAATCCCCTCAGAGAGTATCTGAACTGGCGTGTCATCCTCGCTTATTTTCTTTTTTTTGGTATTCTTCTTCTGAATACCTGGTGCTACACAAAAGTCGATATGCGCTACGGACCGGTCATTGATACCGCCGCCTATGTATTCGTCCTGCTGCTCTCAAAAGTGATCCTGAAAGAAAAAATCACACGGGGCAAATTTATCGGCAACCTGATCATTATTGCCGGAATCATTGTTTATACACTGTAACTAATCGACCGATTACATAAACACAACATTTCCTGTGGATAAAACGGACAGATGAGAATCTTTTCCCATCTGTCCGTTTTTATCTGCGCATTTATACCTTGCGGTCAGCTCTGTTTATTCTTCTGTTTTTGCTTCTTCGGTAATTTCTTCTGCAGCTTCGTCTGCTTTTTCCTCCGATTCAGCTTCTGCAGCTTCCTCTCCAGCTTCGTCGGCTGTCGGTTCTTCGGTAGCCTCTACAGTATCTGCCGCTTCTGTTTCGGCCTCTGTCTCTGCCACTTCTTCTGCGGCTTCTTCCGACTTTTTTTCTTCCTCTACCTCCTCGGCAGTACCATCGATTGTATCCCCGGCATCTTCTTCCTCTTCCTGTGTCGGACAAGCCGCACCACAGAATTTACAGAATGCAGCATTCTTCTCGACTTCTTTACCGCAGGATGGGCAGATTCGTCTGGTTCTGATCTTCAGCTCATCGATATCTGTACGCAACTGTTCAATCTGTTCCATACGCTGATCGATCTGCTCACAAAGTGCTTTCTGTGCATCGTCTACCGGTACTTCTTCTTTGTAACGCTGGTACACGATTTTTCCAAGATCTGCCATGATTTTATCAATCTGACGTTCTTCTGCGGATATTTTATTCTTAAGACGCTGTGTTTCATAAGCATCTTCCGCACGTCCGCTTAATTCTTTTGCAGTTTTTGAAAGTGCCTGTCCGAGATTACCAAAAAAATCCTTTGCCATAATACATTTCCTCTCTTTCTTAGTCTGTGCAAAATCTATGTTGCAAAATTACTGTCCACTTTCAAGAAGCGGTACCTCCTGCCCGCGAAGAAGAATCTTCGGTCCGCCGTTTCCTTCAATATAACCTCTGGTGATCACTACCTCTCCAATATTGTCATCCTTCGGAATTTCATACATGATATCCAGCATGTATTCCTCAAGGATTGCACGAAGCGCTCTGGCTCCGGTGTGTTTCTCCATTGCTTTCGCTGCAATTGCACGAAGCGCGTCCTCCTCAAATTCCAGTTTGACTTCGTCCAGTGCCAGAAGCTTCTGATACTGCTTAAGGATCGCATTTCTTGGCTCACGCAGAATCTGTACCATCATATCTTCTGTAAGACCATTCATTGTAAATATAATCGGAAGTCGTCCGATAAATTCCGGAATCATACCGAAATTTCGAAGATCATCCACAGTAACCTTCTCAAGAAGATTCGGATCATCGTCATACTTATCCTTCAGATCTGCATAAAATCCTATCGATGCCTGTTTGTTCAGACGCTCTTTGATGATATTCTCAAGATCCGGGAAAGCGCCTCCGCAGATAAACAAAATATTTCTTGTATTCACTGTAGTCAGCGGAACCATTGCATTTTTGCTGTTGGCACCAATCGGCACCTCGACATCACTGCCTTCGAGGAGTTTCAGCATTCCCTGCTGTACCGCCTCACCGCTGACATCTCTCTGATTCGTGTTTTTCTTCTTCGCGATCTTATCGATTTCATCAATAAAAATAATTCCATGTTCGGCCTTCTCGACGTCATTATCTGCTGCCGCAAGAAGCTTCGAAACAACGCTCTCAATATCATCACCGATATAGCCTGCCTCTGTAAGGGATGTCGCATCTGCAATCGCAAGCGGTACATCCAGAAGTTTCGCAAGTGTCTTGACCAGATAAGTCTTACCGCATCCGGTCGGTCCAATCATCAGCATATTGGATTTCTCGATTGCGATTTCATCCATTGTATCGGTCGCAACACGCTTATAATGATTGTAAACGGCAACGGACATAACCTTTTTCGCATGCTCCTGTCCGATCACGTATTCATCAAGTGTTGCCTTGATCTTGTGTGGTGCAGGAATTTTTTTCAGATCGAGGACCGGATCTTTCTTTTCACTTTTTTTCTTCTTTGGTTTCGGCTGCTGTCCCATCTGATTCTGGAAACTGCTCAGATCGATCATACTGATATTCGGCATATTAAATAAATCGCCATAATTAAAATTACCACTCTGCATCTGTGTATTCATGCTGTCGAAACTTCTCTGCATGCAGTCCGGACATATATGTATATTATTCGGAAGATCTATCATCTTTCCTGCCTGACGCTCGGAACGGTGACAGAGGGTACAGAACTTCTCCGGTTCATAATCATCGGTCTGATCGTCTGTATCCTGATTTTCTTCCTCTATGATTTCATCATTGTATTTATCTGTCATATAAACTCCTTTCATTTACGGCGCTTCGCAACTGCTCTCATATGCAAAACGCACAGGCTAATGGTTCCTGTCCCGGCCCATTTACCTATGCGTTCATTATAACATAACCTATCACACTGTAAAATAAAGTTTTTATAAATTCGATCAGCCCGTGTAATCCGAACGGTTTCCAAGCGTCACGGAAATTGTTTTCTGTACATATTCTCCGTTATCAGCTCTGGAAACAACAACATCCACTGATTCACCGGCTTCATAATAAGCCAGTTTATTTTCCAGATCTTCTCTGCCGCTTACTGTCTGTCCGTCAAAGCTTACAATAATATCGCCCTTCTGAATACCAGCCTCGCCTGCTGCAGAATCTTTATCGACACGGATCACAAATGCGCCTTCCGGCATATCGTACATCTGGATTGCTTCCGTTGACAGATCTGCAGAAGTAACTCCAAGATATGCTGCCTTCGAATCATCCTCTACTTTATCTCTCGTCTGACGGTTCATAAGGTCTTCCAGTATCGGCTGTGCTTTCGAGATCGGAATCGCATAACCCATACCTTCGACCGCACTGTCGGCATACTTCGCAGAATTGATACCGATCACTTCTCCCTGCATATTAAGAAGTGCGCCGCCACTGTTGCCCGGGTTGATCGCTGCATCTGTCTGGATCAGTCCATCACTTGTCGTACCGTCACTTGTCGAAATACTTCTGTTTAATGCGCTGATCCATCCGGATGTTACAGACTGTCCATATCCAAGTGCATTACCGATCGCAACGACCTGTTCTCCGACTTCCATTGAATCAGAATCCCCAAGCTGTGCAATCTTGATCTGTGATAAGGTATCCTCCGGAATGTCAGATTTCTGTACGGCAACCACAGCAAGATCATTTGCTTCGTCTGTGCCTTTTATCTTCGCACTGACAGCATCCTCCACGTTGACATCCCCATCACTCTCCGAAGACATGTCCACAGTCTCTGCCTCCGCATTGACTACATCCCTTCCGGCAAAACATACGCTGAGTGTCGTCGCACCATCTACCACATGATTATTTGTTGCGATCAGAAGTTCATCATCATTCTCACCTACAATGATACCGGATCCGCTGCCTTCACTGGAATACTGCTGTGTATCGCCATATCCATATCCAAATCCAAATGCGCGGAAATAATTCGGAATCTCCTGTACGCTGACAGATGTAATCGCGACAACAGTCGGCATCGCTGCTTTTGCCACATCCGTAACACTTCCTATCTGAGCAGAAGCGCCCTGTGCTGCATCAGCTGTACCATTCCCGGAAGAATCTGTACCCTCTGAGGCTGCATCATCTGACGATGCACTCACGGCAAGCTGCGCTGTCTCAATCTGCGGTTCTGCATCATCTGTCATTGTAAACACATACTGATGTGCAAAAAAATTCACGCCCTGAAATACTACACCGGCAACCAGTCCGAAAACTACTGCAAGAGAAATCGTCGAAGCCAGTTTCCTGCCACCGCTTTTCTTCCTGCGTTTCTTTTTGTCCGGTCCATGCCCTGTTTCATTCACATACGTCTGATGCATATTATAATGTTCATATCTCAGCGGTTCATTGAACCGTTCGGTATCTCTATCATTCTGTGGAGCATTTCCCGAATTCCATTTTTCTTCGTCGTTCATGCTGTGCTCCTTTCTGCTTTCTTCTTATTTCTTATCATGAAAACAGTGTATCAGTCAATTGTGTTGAAAATGTGACAACTCCTTTAAAAAAGCGTGTTTCTGCTCATTTCCAGTAATTCGGACTCATCGTACACCACAAAACAAATTTCTTTGGCAGTTTGCGAAAATTTTTGCCCGCCAGATATCCGGCATACTTACCTGCACACTGCAAAACAAATCCAGGTATAAGCCACATCCTTCCTGAATGAATAAGGTGGACAAGTGTCTTTTTGACAAGGCGCATACCTTCTCCCTCAGACGGTACCCCATCAAATATTTCAGGATGCTCCGCCTGCGACACACCAAGATCAAAATTTCTGTGGAACTGCTGCATACAATTATAATTATGAGAATGGATGACCTTTGCCTCTGCCGCATAAGCAATACTGTATCCTGCCTGGATCAGACCACCTGCATAAATCATGTCCTCATTAAAAATAGTCCGGCGTACAAATCCTCCCTGTTTCTGATAAATGTCTTTTCTGTATGCGGCACAGACATTCGAACAGAAATATGTTTTGATTCCGTATTGGTTCAGATCTGCTTTTGTTTTGACCAGAGACGTGTCCGGATAATTAAAAGCTCTTGTGTATCTCTCAACAAAGCTGCACTCCGCATTTGGGAGTTGTCTTGCATATGCTGCAGCAATATTCTCATCCTGCTCAAATGCCCTTAGAAGTTCCGAAAGCAGTTCGCGATCCGCCGGCATGGCATCCTGTGTCATAAAGACCATGATTTCTGCATCTGACAGTTCAGCCGCCCGTGCCCTGGTTCCTCCATGGTCAAACTCTGCTTTTGTAAGATGATGTACTTCCATCACATCAGACAAATTTTCCCATTCTGTATTCCACATGGATTCTTCTGTATTCATCACAATGATTCTGTGAATCCGGACCGTCTGCTTTTCCAGTCTTTTAATCAGTGCGCCAAATTCATTTCCCGGGTGATATGCCGGAATGATCACATCCACTGTTTTATTTTTCATAATATCTCCTTATCAGCATTTTTCATGCCTGTTCTTTATGATTTCCTTATTGATGATGGTAACAGAAGAAGGGAATTTCTTCAACAAGAAATTCCCTTCTGATCTTTATCCTATGTTATTATGTGACGTTACTTATGCAGCATCTGCCTCACCGGGTGCACCCTGTTCGGAAGCCTCGATTGCATCACTTGCATCACCGCCGGCATCGATATCTCCACCGTCTCCTCCGCCGCCGGACGTATCACCACCGGACATATCTCCTCCGGTTGTATCTCCTCCGGTCGTATCTCCTCCGGTCGTATCTCCTCCGGTCGTATCTCCTCCGGTTGTGTCATCCGGCACATAAACATCATCACCACCGGTACTATCGTCTATATAGTCATTGCCGCCGGTTGTGTCATCCGGTACATAGGTATTATCCTCTCCACCGGTTGTATCGCCGCTGTTGTCAGTATCATACTGCTCGCCGCTGCCGCTTGTGTCTGTCCATCCGGAACCATCGTTCTCGAATATAACGGTATCATTTTCTGTGTTCTCTTCACCGATGTTTGTCTGTACATCATCCAGGTTGCTTGCACCACCGACGATCTCAAGAATCTTTTCACTGTTGGCAGTTACTGTTGCAGATGGTGTATAGTTGACATCGTCGTAAAGGAATTTATGCAGTTCCTGTACATTTGATACAAGATCCGTCGGTACGATAATACTTCCCTTTACATTGGAGAATTTATAGGATGACGGAAAACCTGTCGTCTCATCTATACTGTATCCGATCAGTGTCGGAAGAAGCTGAAGAATATCTTCTTTACCCAAAGATGTCGTTACCATCGGGAATACATCATCCATAATGTTGAAGATCTTGCTCAGTCCAGCATGTTTTGCTTTGTAAACGATCATCTGAATAACTTTACGCTGACGTTCTGTACGTCCCATATCAAGGCTTGCTGTGTAACGGATACGGCAATAAGATGTTGCCTGTACACCGTTCAGATGATAACTGTACTGAACTTTTTCCTGATCTTCCGGTTTTTCCGGAAGTTCAATTGGTGTATAGCTGAGTCCTGTATCCTCGGCTGTCTCTACACAGTAGTTATTCATATGCACGATCTCCGCATAGGACATATCCATATCCAGACCGCCCAGATCATCAATGATCGTTGCAAGTGCATCGAATTTAACAGTAGCATAATCTGTAATATTCAAGTCGAGGTTGGTATTCAACATGGTAATTGCCTGTTCCGGACCGCCATATGCATATGCTGCATTCGCTTTGGAATAGGTATCATTGCCAAGGTTCAGAAGTGTATCACGATAAACAGATACAAGTTTTACCTCTTTGGTATCATTGTTGACACTCGCGATGATCATGGTATCACTGTTCTGGTTACCGGAAAACTTCATATTTGCGCTTCGGGAATCAATTCCGAACAAAGCATAGGTCGTATAACCGGTCAGATGTGAATCTTCGGAATTAATTGCATCCTGTACTTCTTCATTGACCTGAACCTTCTGTGTATCAAGTTTCTGCGTATTTGTCTTGTCCATTCGGGACATCAGCTGTCCATATACATACAGACCTCCGATAAACACAAGAAGTACTATGATTTCTACTGCAAAAAGTATCTTTTTGGTTTTGGATCTCTTTTTTGGTCTTGCCATCTTTTCTCCCCTTACTTTTAGTATGCGTTTTTGTTTACAAATCCTTTAAAGACTGTAAGAAACAGTATCTTTATATCAAAACCGATCGACCAGTTCTCTATATAATAAAGGTCACAGTCGATTCGTTTTTTGATCGATGTATCACCACGGTATCCATTCACCTGTGCCCATCCGGTCAGTCCCGGACGAACCTGATGCTTGACCATGTATCTGGGAATCTCTTCCCGAAACTTTTCAACAAAGAACGGCCTTTCAGGACGAGGTCCTACAAGACTCATATCTCCCCGCAGAATATTAAAAAGCTGCGGAAGCTCATCAATACTTGTCCTGCGCATAAATTTACCGATCCCTGTCACACGCGGATCGTTTTTGACTGTCCACGCCTTCTTTTCTTCGGCCTCCGGCTGTACTTCCATAGACCGGAACTTATACATCCAGAAAGTTTTATTGTGAAGTCCGACACGCTCCTGACGATAGATCAGCGGTCCCGGTGATGTCAGCTTGATCAGTATGCACATCACAAGCATGACCGGTGACGAAACAATGATCGCCATGATCGAACCCACGATATCCATCGCACGCTTGACCATGAAGTTAAAGGTATTGCTCAACGGAACATAACGGATATTGATCACCGGAAGTCCCAGGATATCTTCGGTATATGGTTTGGTCGGAATAATCTTGTTGTAATCCGGAATAAATTTCGTATGAACACCTGATTTCTCGCACATTGCAACAATTTCTTCCAGGCGGTAATACTCACTCAGTCCAAGTGTGATCGCAATCTCGTCCAGACGGTTGGTCGGTAAGATCACGGACAGATTCGCAATACGCCCAATAACCTTGATTCCATTATAGATTGTCCCTGCCGGAACATTGTCATCCAGAATTCCTCTTACAACATACCCCCACTGCGGGTTCTGCTGTATTCTGTCAATATATTCTTCTGCCGCACGACTGTAGCCTACCAGTATCATCTGCTTCTGGTTCAGCCCCCGGCGCCGCATATTGCGCAGTGCCGAAAAAATGAACAGACGTACAAGCCATTCTGCGACAATATTGATCACACAGAAAATATAAACAGTCAGTCTTGAAAAATCCGACTCGTCCATCATATAAAGACTGAATACGATCAGCAGAAGTCCAAGTACATTTGCCTTGATGATATTTGCCAGAACAAGCCTGCGTCCCTGCATATGCAACGGCTCATACAGTGTGAATGCCTGATACAACAGCAAATATCCCGGTATGATAAATACCAGTGCAAACATATACTGCTCAAAAGTAAGTGCGCGGACTGCTGAATAAGCAAAAGGACCGATAAAACGAATCATCCATGCAAGTACATAACAAACTGCAATGACGACCGCATCAATCAGCATCTGCATCCGGGTGAAGTTCTTCTGATTGTCCTGAATCACACTCTCCCACCTCAATCCAATTCTTTGTTTTTCACATTTCTGTCCGAAAACTGACTCCGGACAGCCACGTTTATCTTATACTAGTTACTTCCTAAAATCAACAATATCTTCCGTATATTATATTAAAATTCCATAAAGTAATGTAAAATTGCCTTTATGCCCGAAACCGGCGAATGATATTGATCCACAGTTCCAGCTGAATTTTACAGTAATTCGGCAGATGTTTGATTCGGAACGGTACTTTTTTGTTTTTCATGCTGATAGAAAAACCGTTTTTGATGCCGGCTGCATATTCTTTTCCCATTCCTTTTACTGCAAAAAACAGGAATTTTATAAGAAAACCTGCTGCAAGAAACGGAAAGTTTAAGATAATCTGCAAAAATGGCATATTCTTATAGATCAGGTAAATATTGTTTCTGGATGAATATCTTGTCTTAAACTGATTGTAACGTGAACCACTTGTGCCACTGCCGACATGATAGACGATTGCTTTCGGCGCATACCAGTTTTCATAACCGTAAATTCTTGCACGGTAACCGATATCCGTATCCTCCAGATATGCAAAATGCTCTTCATCAAAATAACCGATCTTCTCTATGATCTTTTTGCGGTAGATTGCTGCCCCTGCACATGCGGAAAATATTTTGTCCTCCGTCTCATATGCATGGATATCTTTCCCCCTGCCGCGGGCAAAAGACCATCCCAGTGCACAGTAGTAATTCCCGACATCATCCAGTTTGTCGCGATCATGGTACTGTACCATTCTGGCACCACAGGAAAAAGCATTCTTATGACGTCTGATCGCAGCAAGCATTTCCTCCACAAAATCTTCTTTTACTTCTGTATCATTATTTAAAAGCAGAACATATGGTGCTTTTGCCGCACGTATACCTGCATTGACCGCTCCGCAGAATCCGAAATTCTCCGTAAGCTCGATCAGGTGCACCCACGGATAATTGGCTGTCACGAAAGAACAGCTTCCATCTGTAGATCCGTTATCCACCAGTATGACTTCAAAATCACTCAGTGTCTGCCCTTCCAGACTTGCAAGCACACTGTCCAGAAATGCAATTCCATTAAAATTCGGTATGACCACCGATACTTCCATATTATCTCCTATCCTTACCCTTACTGTCCATTCCTTTCAGAGGACGAAGTGAATAATTCCACTTTGTCAGCGAAAGATTCTTATTATAATACGGATCACCGTTTTTCAGAATATCGATCCAGTGTTCTCTCATATACTCGATTTCTTCCTGAAAACGTCGTACCTTCGCTTCGCTGTCTTCCGCACCTCTTGTCTTTGATTCCATATGATAAAGCTGTACGTATGGATCATACACGATCAGTCTGCCGGATTTTCTCACTTTCAGGCAGAGATCCACATCATTAAAAGCTACTGCAAGCTTCTCTGTAAAACCACCTGCTTCCTCAAAAGCAGTACGTTTCATCATCATACATGCTGCTGTTACCGCACTCATGTCCTGAATGATCGATGCCTTGTGAAGATATCCGGTACGGTTCGCCGGCATATCAACAAACATATGTCCTGCAATTCCACCGATTCCGATCACACATCCTGCATGCTGGATCGTATCATCCGGATAAAGAAGCTTCACGCCGACTGCTCCCACTTCTTCTCGCTGGCACATGCCGAGCATCTCTTCGATCCAGTCCGGTGTGATCACCGTAACATCATTGTTCAGAAACAACAGATAGTCGCCTTTTGCGTGCTGCACTCCGAAATTATTGATCGCAGAGTAATTAAACTCCCGCTCCCAGCGAAGGACACGGATTTTCGGATCTTTCTCTATTTCTTTATAATACGCAAAAATCTCCTCTGATGTACTGTTGTTCTCTATAATAAGAATCTCGTAATTCTGATAAGCTGTCTTTTCTTTAACAGAACGAAGGCAGGCTTCCAGAGATTCCTTCTCATCTTTGTTCGGAATAATAATGGACACCCTCGGACTGCCCTGTACCGGATACTGCACACGGAAAAATCCCAGATCCGGTGTATGTGTTACCATTCCCTTCTGTCCCATCCGCGCAAGATGTGCCTCGATTGCGCGTCTTCCTGCTTCGAACGCATACATTTTGCTTGCAGGATTGTCCGCTGTCGATGCTTTGTGTGTTCTCCAGTGATACAAAATCTCCGGCACGTGTCCGATTTTTCCTGCTTCTTCCACACAACGGAAAATAAAGTCATGATCCTGTGCTCCGTCAAACTCCTGACGGAATCCACCGACTTTACGTATGATCGACTGCCTTACAACAAAAAAATGGCAGATATAGTTATTGGAACGCAAAAGATCAAGGTTAAAATCCGGTTTCAGATGTGGCTGAAAATGCTCGTCCAGTTCGGTAGTTACCTTGTCTTCGTCTGTGTAGACACCATCTGCCTCCGGGTCACTTTCCAGATAACGTGCGATCTCATAAAGAGCATTCGGTGCAAGAAGATCATCATGATCCAAAATGCCGGCATATTCTCCCTGCGTCATCTCAAGCGCTGCGTTGGTATTTCCCGCAATTCCAAGATTCTGGTTCAGTATTTTTACCCGGATCCTGCTGTCCTTATTCGTATATTCATCCAGCACTGTCTGCATTTTCTTATCTTCCGGACTTCCGTTTGCAATGCAGAGTTCCCAGTTGCTGTATGTCTGTGCCAGCAGCGAATCGATCATCTGGCGCAGAAAAACTTCCGGTGTACGAAATGCCGGAACTGCCACACTGATCAGCGGGCTATAGGAAAACTTGTATTTTCTCTGTTTTTCCAGTTCTGTATCATCCGGAATATAGGCCTCGTACCACGGACCATACGGCACTTCTTCCGGCTCAAAGCGTTCATGAAGACGAATCCAGAATTCCTTTGGGCCGTAATGTTTGAAATAGCGCAATCCTTTACGGATCGTGTACGGATTGAGTTTTTTCAGCATCCGGCTCCACTGGATGTGTCCTGTCACTTCTTTGTTTTTGCTCATAATCTGTCTGTATCCTCTGACGCTGCTTACACCCTGCCTGTCTGCAGAGCAAAACAGCCTGTTTCTCTTATAATAGGATTTATTTTATCATTCCGCCCTGTTTTTTGCAAGGGTGGAGTCAATTTCGCTTGCGCTGTCACTGCTTTTCTATTATCATTGCACTGAGAGGAGGCTCTTTATGAAAAGAATTCGATATTTTGATCTGTTAAGATGTATTTCATTTTGGTTTATTATTTTTTATCATATGATATCCCAGCTTTACTTTTCCAAATTATTTCCGTTAGATAAAGTTCTGCCTTTTTATGAAAATGATAATATGAACATTGCCATGCTGGGTGTTGCCGTATTCTTTATCTTATCCGGCGCCGGTCTCGCATACAGCACAACAGAGAATTTTGATATTCGATGTTTTTATAAAAAAAGATTTATAAGAGTCCTGATTCCATTTTACATCACCTATATTACCTATTTTATATATAAAGTGGGAACGACCGGTTCTTTTACCTCCTTCTTCCCGCCGGAAACCTCCGCATGGAAAATCATTTTTACATTCTTCGGAATGGATGAATGGGTCAGTCAGCACGGAGTCCATACATTTTCCCTTGGTATCGGTGAATGGTTTCTCGGCGCACTGATCATATTATATTTACTTTTTCCTCTGCTCCGTTTCCTGATGAAAAAGAATCCATGCCTCTTTTTCATCGGCTCCACATGTATCTATCTGCTTTTGCTGTTTTATTATCCATTTCATACTCCGGTGCATGTAAATCTGCTGATCAAGGGATATGATTTTGTCTTAGGTATGCTGCTTGGCTATACAAAGCATAAATTCAGATCTCAGTGGGCGTTTCTTTCCGTTCCTCTGGTTATATTCTTCTTTGTTTCCCCGTTCAGGCTGGGAATACATTACGAATTAAAGGTGGAAATCCTTGCTGTTGCTTTTTGTATTTCCATCTCATACCTTGAACCGCTCCTCCAGAAAAAAAGGCTGAAATTACTGGATTTATTAAGCAATTATTCCTACGAGTTTTTTCTCGTGCACCACATTGTCATATATGTACTTACACCGGCTTCCATACCATATCTGCGCGGTTCCTGGTCTGTCAGCATTCTTTTTGCCGTTGAACTTGTATTCATCGCATTTTTTGCGTTCATTCTGAAATGGATTTCAGGCAGATGTATTGCCTTTCTGTCACGTGGAACCGGAAAATAAATCCAGTGTATAAAAAGCTCATCTGTTCCGCTTGAATTACCATCCGAAATGGGATATGATAGATTTCGAGCATTACTTACAAAAAGTATAATCAGTTTTAATACATACGAAATGGGAGTACAGATTTATGAAATTTAAAAAAATACATTCCGGTCTGATCGCACTCGGGCTCTGCTGTTCCCTGCTTCTTCAGACACCTGTTCTTGCAGCCGAAGAAACAGCTGATACAGCTGCCGCTTCCGCGATCTCAACGAACGATATAGCCGGATGGCCGCAGGGTCCGGATATCACATCCACTGCTGCCGTCATCATGGAAGACTCTACCAACACAACACTCTATGCCAAAAACATGGATCAGGTTCTTTACCCGGGAGCTACCGTCAAAGTCATGACCACACTCCTTGCACTGGAAAATACGCAGCTTTCCGACCAGGTCACTATGACTGCAACCGGTGTATCAGGGGTTACCGACGGAGGAGCCAATATCTCTGCACAGATTGATGAGATTTTTACCGTAGAACAATGTCTGTATGCGATCATGCTTGCTTCTGCAAATGATGTTGCCCTTCAGCTTGCCGAGCACATCGGCGGATCTGTTGACGGCTTTGTTCAGATGATGAATGCACGTGCGACAGAACTTGGCTGTACCAACACGGTATTTACCAACCCAACCGGTCTTCCGGATGAGAATCAGCATACAACGGCACACGATATGGCGCTGATCATGAAAGCCGCCGCCGACAACGAATCATTCCAGACAATTGCAGGTACTGCATCTTATACCATCCCGGCAACTAATGTTTCCGGCGGAGAACGAGTCCTGACCAACAATTTTTCTATGCTGACCAACAATAATGCTGCTTATTATCAGTATTGTACAGGCGGACGTGAGGGCTATACCGAAGCATCCGGAAGCACCCTTGTCTGCAGTGCCCAGAAAAACGGCATCACCCTGATTGCAGTTGTCCTTCAGGGAGCATCTGGCACCACTGCCACCGAAGCAGCCAGCCTTTTAAATTACGGATTTGATAATTTCAATATACTCTCACTCGGAGATAACGACTTCAACATGGTATCCGGCGGAGATGTATATGTACCGGTTGGCACTACCGCCGATGCGCTGACTACACAGGACGGTGAAGTTCAGGACGGACAGTACAGCCGCCAGTATCTCTTCGGCGGAACAGCTGTCGGAACATCTGTCATGGCAGCCACACAGGACGAAGATACTTCTCTTGTCGATGCCAGTGTCCAAAATATGGACGCGGCCAAAAATTATACCGAAAACCGTAACAACCTTCCGTATTTTATTATCGGTGGTGTCGGTATCCTGCTTCTTCTCCTGATTCTTCTTCGCATCATCAAAGTTGCAAAAGCCTGAACTGATAAATTTTAATCAGAACAGAAAACATGTGTCGCGGCACATAAAAAGCAGCTGTCAGTTACGGCAGCTGCTTTTCTTTTACATAATTTCTTTAAGATAACGTCCCAGTGCATCTTTCCAGTCCGGAAGACGGGTAAATCCATGTTCTTCCAGTTTCTTCTTTTCCATACGGCTGTTGGAAGGACGTTTTGCTTTTGCCGGATACTCTGCGGAGCTTACCGGGATTACCTTTACATCCATTCCTGCCTGACGGAAGATCTCTTTTGCAAAATCACACCAGGAAATATATCCGCCTTCATTCGTTGCATGATATTTTCCATATTCTTCTTTTTCCAGCATATCAACCAGAAGTCTTGCAAGGTCATATGTGTAAGTCGGTGTTCCGATCTGGTCATCGACAACAGTCAGTGTGTCATGTGTTTTTCCGAGATTCAGCATGGTCTTGATGAAGTTCTTTCCGTTCAGCCCAAATACCCACGCGATACGGACAATATAATAATGCGGTGCATATTTTTCAACTGCAACTTCACCCTCGTATTTTGAAAGTCCATACACATTCAGAGGCTCTACAACCGGATCATCCGGCTCCCACGGACGTGTTCCCTGTCCGTCAAAAACATAGTCTGTGCTGATGTAAACCATCGGAATGTCAAGTTTTCCACACATTTTTGCAATATTGGCCGTGCCATCCACATTTACCTTGT
This sequence comes from uncultured Blautia sp., assembly GCA_934371915.1. Lineage (GTDB taxonomy): Bacteria > Bacillota > Clostridia > Lachnospirales > Lachnospiraceae > Blautia_A. The sequence continues at coordinate 57,282 of CAKROE010000003.1, forward strand.
GGCAAACTTCCTGATTATCCTCAGCGGCATCTACTGCAGTCCATGCTGCACAGTGTACCACTTTGTCCGGATGAACTTCCGTCATTACTTTTTCAACGGCAGCGCTGTCTGTAATGTCCATCTCTGCAACATCCACACCGACACCTTCGTAGCCTCTTTTTGCAAGTTCGTTCATTACATCATAGCCAAGCTGGCCTTTTACGCCTGTAACCAGTACTTTCATTTCTCGTTCCTCCTATATCCGTTTTAACGAAAAGTCCTGACTCTTTAATGTCAGGTTCGGATTATAATACGGGTCTCCATCCCGCATGATATCCGGCCATCGTCTTTCAAATGTCTGAATCTCTTTATTAAACCGGGCCACTTTCTCCGGAGTATCTTCCAGACCTCTGGATTTGGACTCGTAATGATACAGTTCTGCATATGGGTTATACACGATCAGATATCCGGCAGTGCGCAGTTTCATACAGAAATCAATATCATTAAATGCAACTGCCAGTTCTTCGGTAAGTCCTCCTACTTCCTCAAAAGCAGAACGTTTTACCATCATACATGCCGCGGTTACCGCGCTGTAATCCTGTGCACAGATAATCCTGTGGCAGTAACCGGTCGTTCCACGCGGCTGCAGTACAAAGCAATGTCCCGCAATTCCGCCAAAGCCGATCACGACTCCTGCATGCTGGATCGTATCATCTTCGTAATACATACGTGCTCCGACTGCACCGACATCACTGCGCATACAATAGCCCAGTAATTCTTCCAGACAATCTTCGTTGATGATCTCCGTATCGTTATTCAGCAGAAGGATGTATTCTCCTTTTGCAAATGTGGCACCATAATTGTTGATTGCAGAATAATTAAATTCTTTGTCCCAGTAAACAACATGTACTTTCGGATTCTGTGCTTCAACTTCCTTATAGTACTCAAAAGTGGAATCCTCGGTACTGTTATTCTCAACAATGATAAATTCATAATTCCGGTAAATAGATTTCTGTTCGATCGAATCCATGCAGCGTTTCAGATCATCGATGTGATCCTTGTTCGGGATGATGATCGAAATAAGCGGATCATGATCTCTGTGGAATTTTGTACGGTACAGTCCGAGAAATTCTCCCTGGTGCACTTCCGCATCGATTCCTGTTCTCTGGTAATGCGCCTCAATCGCACGCTTTCCGGCTTCAAACGCATACGTCTTGCTCTCCGGATTTTCCGCAGTGGAATCCTCATGGCATCTCCAGTGATAAAGGATTTTCGGCACATGATAGATTTCCTCCGGCTTCACAGCTTCGATACAGCGGAAAATAAAGTCATAATCCTGCGCCCCGTCATATTCTTTGCGGAGCATGCCAACCTGGTCAATGATTTTTCGGTCCACCACAAACAGATGACAGATATAGTTTACCGTACAGAGCAGATCCGGATTGTAGTCCGGCTTGAAATGTGGCTGGAAAAACTTATGTCCGTCCATCGACATTTTATCCTCGTCTGAATAAAGCAGACGAATCTCTCTGTTTTTATTTAATGCTTTCACACATTCAAACAGTGCATGTGGTGTCAGTTCATCATCATGATCTGCAAATGCGATATAATCTCCTGTTGCGATTTCAATTCCTGCATTTGTATTCTCGGAAATCTGAAGCGGCTCCCTGTGGGAAACAATACGTATCCTTTCATCTGATGCGGCAAAAGATTTCAGAAGTTCCGCAATCGGTGAATTTTCTCCGCTTCCGTCGGAAAGACAGAGTTCCCAGTTCGGGTAAGTCTGTGCTTTCACCGTCTCTACCAGTTGACGCAGATATTTCTCCGGTGTTTTGTACAGCGGAATTACAATACTGATTTTGGGCTGATATTCAAATTTTTCTCTTCTCTGGCGCTCCAGTTCTTTCGCGTTCGGCAGATGACGCACGATCCATTTCTGATACGGAATCTCTCTCGTCGAAGCCGTTTTGATCTTATTTGCGATCTTGCCTGCCAGCGCGGCACTTCCCTGTGATTTCCAGTAGCGCATGCCTTTTTGCGCATATTTTTCTATTTTTTTGCGGAGGATGACTGCCGGCTGTAAATGTACCACATGGACGGATTTCATCTCTCCTGCATAAAACACTACATAAACAACCTTTCCGGTAAGATTAGTCAGTTCTGCAAAAAATCCGGTCTTGTCCTCGTGCATCATTTCTTCATACATCTGCTCTACGTCAACGCGTTCTGTGCGGAGAATTTCTGCCTGGATCTTCTCTTTGTTTTCATTAAAGAGCTGGATGCGTACCGGCTGATCTGCCACTGCCCATCCACGGATTCGTAAGAAACCCTGCTGGATTTTTTCTTCTTCGATAAAAAACTGCGGTTTGCCTCTGCGCTTTTCCAGATTTTTTACTGCAATGGAAAACCAGCAGAACGTTTTATCCGGCATATCTGCATAAACACTCAGCTTCTGATATCCTTCCAATGCCTCCGGAAGCTGCACAGCCGCCGTAATACGCTCGCCCCTCATCAGATCTGGATCTTTAAAACGCTCCAGTGCACTGACTACTTCCAGACGCTGAATCTCGGATTTTATTTCGGAACCATCCAGCATGGCACGCATCTTTGCTTCCTTCGGCCATGTCCCCTGCAGGATATAACAACATGGATCCTGCAGATGGAAGCGGTCCTTCGTTACCTCAAATATCTCTCTCGACATAATCTATATCCAACCTCGTTTCTCAGTCTTCTCTCAGGGAACAGTCAGCTTCTTTCAGGGACAGATTCGGGTTGTAATAAGGATCTCCCTTTGCCATCTGCTCTCCCCACTTTTCTTCAAAGTGTTTTGTTTCTTTTTCAAAACGGAACTGCTTCTCCGGAGTATCTTCCATTCCCCTTGACTTGGATTCGTAGTGATAAAGCTCCGCATATGGTGTAAATACGACTTTTTTGCCTGCTGCACGCGCCTTCATGCAAAGATCAATGTCATTGAATGCGACAACAAACTCTTCATCAAAACCACCAACTGCCTGGAAATCTTCTGCTTTCATAAGCATGCATGCCGCAGTCACGGCGCTGATTTCCTGTACATTTACTGCTCTTCCGAAATATCCTTTGTCTTCGCAGGATGCCATGCACATAATATGGCCTGCAATTCCGCCCATACCAAGTACAACTCCTGCATGCTGGATCAGGTTATCCGGATAGTAAAGCTTCGCTCCGACGATTGCAACATCCGGCTGCTGACAGATCATCAGCATTTCTTCAATCCATTCCGGACTGATCACTTCCACATCGTTATTCAGAAACAGCAGATAGCTTCCTTTTGCTTCTTTTACAGCAAAATTATTGATTGCGGCATAGTTGAACCCTTCTTTCCATGTAAGTACCCGTGCTTTCGGATAACGCCAGGAAAGATTTTTGTAATATTCAAAAGTCTCCTGCTCTTCGCTGTTGTTCTCGACGATCAGAATCTCGTAATTCTTCCAGGTAGATTTCTCATAAATAGAAGAAAGACATTTCTCAAGATCATCAATATGGTCTTTATTCGGAATAATGATCGACACAAGCGGCTCGCCCTGAATCTTTACATGACTCCGGTACCAGCCCGGATGTTTCGTCATTTCTACTTCCGCTTCGATGCCGACTCTGCGGTAATGCTCCTGAATCGCACGGCATCCTGCTTCATATGCGTACGTCTTGCTCTCCGGATTTGCCGCAACAGAATTCATATGGCATCTCCAGTGATACAGCACCTTCGGAATATGAATCACCTGTTTTGCCTGCTCACAGCAGCGCAGGATAAAGTCATAATCCTGTGAACCGTCAAACTCCGGTCTGAGACCGCCGACCTGATCCACCAGTGCTTTCTTTACAACAAAGATATGGCAGATATAATTATTGTCCCTTAAACGGAACAGGTTATAATCTGATTTGAAATGAGGTTCGAAGTAGAATTCCCCATCCATGCTCAGTTTATCTTCATCCGTATAAATAATCTCCGGTCCCTGATGATCATTAATCGCCCTGGCGATCTCATACAGCGCATCCGGTTCCAGTGTATCATCATGGTCACTCAGCATCAGATATTCACCGGTTGCCATCTCGATTGCTTTATTTGTATTAACGGAGATTCCGCCATTATCCTCCAGATGTTTATAGAAGATTCTTTTGTCCCTGCCATAACGCTTCTGAATGTATTCTTCTGCTTTCTGATCCGGACTTCCGTCTGCCAGGCAGAGCTGCCAGTTCGTGTAAGTCTGTGCACATACAGAATCAATCAGTTCCTTCAGATATGGTATTGGTGTGCAGTACAGCGGAATCACAATACTGATCAGCGGATTCTGCTCAAAATGTGCATGTCGCTGTCTGCGGAGAGTCTTTCTGTCCGCTTTATGACGCTGAAACCATTCTTCATAATCTTCTTTGCGTTCTCCGTTTTTGTCTTTGTGAAAAAGACGTCCCCAGAAGCTTTTTGCTTTCTCTTTTTCCTTCTGTTCCCTGCGAAGAGCCTTTATGTCAATCTCATATGTTTTGGTTGTAGAATCACCGCAGAAATGAAGCACGATCCTGTTTCCCGGGATTTCGAGAAATGCTGCGGAAATGCTGAATCCGATCTCCTGATTCCTGTAATCGTCGTCCAGATGGCGTCGTTCTACAACGTCCGGTCTGCGTCCTCTCGTAATCTTGCAATCGAGAAGTTCTGCATTTTCTTTATGAACAGTTACTTCAACTTCACCTCTCTGATCTGTTGTCCATCCCTGAATCTCAAGCATCAGTCCGTAGAGAACTTCTATACGGTCAATGTGAAATTCAACCAGCCTGTCCTTAACCAGTTCGTCCAACTCATCACCGGTATGCTCCCAGATTACAGTCTTTTCTTCTCCGTCCAGCAAAAGAAGTTCCAGTATGTCATACTTCTGGCGAAGTTTCAGAACCTCCGGAATCGTTACCGTAAATCCAGGAAAAAAGCCTTCTGTCTCCACTTCCAGAGACTGTGCCACATCCGGTCGGTCATACCGCTCTGCTTCCGGTATATCGATCACTTCATATCCGTCACCGATCAGCTGAAAACTGCATTCCTTCTTATCAGGATGCATATACCAGCCTACCAGGCTCAGCACATGTCCGTGTCTGTCATCATATCGTTCTTCATCAATACTGAAACAAAGTTTGTCCATAAATAATCCCCTATTTCTTTTTAATACTCCGGTACAGTTTCCATGCCTTTGTATTTTCCATTTCATGAATCTGGCGGTTCAGTCTCTGTATCTCCTGATCTTTCTCAGAAGAAATTATCGAAAAACTCTTCCAGAATGCATCCTGCGCTTCTGTCTCTTTCATTACTTCAATCTCAACATGAAGTTTTCCTGCATTCTCCGGAATACTGTCTATTACAAACTGCGGATCCCCGCCACCAAAATAATATCTGTTTTCTCCCATCGAAAAACCGTTGGAAGTAAAAGCAGCTTCTTTTCCGTTTTCAAATGTCAGTTTCTTAAGAATCAGTCCACCGGCAGCTTCGCCCGGATCGAGCCGCAGTCTACGTACATCGTCCGGAACAGTAATACAAAGATCCAGTCCGGATCTTGACATCGGATAAACAGCAGAATCCGCTTCTGAGAAATCACTGCCTCTGTCATAAAATACCTGCAGTCTTCTCAGCGCAAATGCCGCACGGATTCTGTCATAATAAGCCATCACATCTACTTTTCCGGGTGAAACCTCATCATACATAGAACGAAGCGGCACATGGCTTCCTTCCATATACTTCTGGAAATTACGTTCCATTTCTGCATAGATTTCCAGTTCCTCCTCTGAAATTCCAGCCTTTTTATAGAAATCAAGCTCACGCAATACTGCACGTTTGCCATCACTTTCCAGATAATAATGAATCATTCGATAAATAATAAAGTTGCACGGAACCGGGAATCGGAATGTCCATTCATAATCAATCACCGATACGCCACGATCCTGAAGCAGAATATTTGCCGGAACCAGATCGATATTGGATATACCGCTGCAGCGATAATTTTCCTCCGGCGGAACATCTCCAAACACCTCGATAAATTCCGGTGTCTTAAAGAACATCTCGCCTGAATGAATACGGCGTACTTTATCAATATAAGTAAACAGAAGTTTTTCCAGTTCTTCATTCCTACCCTGCTCAAGCAGGTTGTCCAGACGTGCTTCCAGTGTCTCACCACTTAAGTATTCCAGTGAAACTCCATCAGCTTCTACCCTGCAGGAATTCAGTTTCAGACCTTCCCTGCCATAGAAGTCGGAAAGCTCTTTCTCAATCTTCGTAAGATTTCTTACATGTGCTTCGGCTCTTACATCTGCCGGAACCTTGCGCACAACTTTTTCTTTCTTATTATTCTCACAGATTTCCGTGATGATTGAAAACTTTGGTGCACGCTCGTTGGAAAACTTCGCATAGACCGTGCCGGTTTCCATTTTTTCCTTACTGATCAGAAGAAGGAATGAATTGGCAAAATCCGGATACATCTCATTTGCAAGCAATGTATCATATACTGAAGATTCCTGAAAGAGCTGCAGACGAAGCCGGTCGTAGTTTGTCTCCAGACGATTCAGTTCACCTTTCAGTGGAAGCCGTCTGTCTGAATAAACAGTCATCGGAAGCTTGTAATCCGGGAATGGATAATACCATTCTGCATGCAGATTTCCGGCATCGGAAAGAATCTGCAAAAATTCTTTTCTGGAAAAAGTTTTGACACCTTTGGTTGTCGGATAACCTTCCAGTCCTTCAAAAAGTGTACCGAAATGATCCTCCGTGCATCCTGCCCAGTATTTCAGGCCCAGACGATTCTCGATTGCAAGCACGATCTTTCCGTCCGGTTTCAGATGCTTTGAAATGATTTTTAAGAAATCTACATACGGTGTATCACTCTGGATATAAGCTTCTCCATATTCAAAAACCCCGATCAGGGTAATGTAATCATATTTTTCTGTAAGTGTTTTCTCGACATCCTGAAAATTTCCCATCAGAATTTTCAGATTGTCACAGTCGCGATGTCTCCACGCGTTGATCTGACTGCGCTTCCTCGAAAGCTCGATACATGTCACCTGTTTTGCCTTCTTACAGAGTGCACCGGTAACCGCACCGCATCCGGAACCAATCTCGAGAACATTTTCTTCCCCGGTAAACGGAAGCCAGCTCAGAATATTTTCTCTGATATGAGAAAAATGATAAAGAATCGGCCAGCTTGCACGCTCCGCAATCACCTGGTTCCATTCTTCCTCTCGGTAATTGCGCGCGATTTCCAGCATCTCGTCTTCAATTGCACCATCTGTATATAAATCTTTGCCCGGATAAAGTGTGTCATCCAGAAGAACCTGTCCGATTTTTTCCATTAATCCTCATCTCCACAGTAGATTTCTACTTTTGAATTCATATCATAAAAGCCAACGGTATTCTGTGTTGAAATAACCGTGATGTTGCATGCATCATACAGTCTGTGAAATACCGTAAAATCACCGTCTTTGTAACCGGTGCATCCAAAAGAAAGCAGATATTCCCCTCCCTGTAAAAACATGTCCTGCGTAAAGGTTACGGTACACACATCTCCGGCATCAGAATGTTCTACGTGCATTTTCTCAAACATGGTGTTGGTTCCCGTAATCTCTGTTCCACGAATATCCTTAAAGGTATATGCCATGATCGGTTCCTGAATGCTTTCATGGAATTTCACACGCATCTTGATCGTAAAGGTCGTGCCTTTGTCGATGGTGTTGGTGCAGCGTCCTTTTTCGTCCACCACAACAAAATCCGTGATCTCTGCAAGCTTGCTGCCATATTCCAGCATATTCGGGTTGACCTGAAACTTTTCGCTCCAGCTTTCCCGTTTTTTCTTTTCGTTTTCTGCCGCGGCTTTTGCCGGATCCTGTCCGACCAGAAGCTGTTTGTACATATCAACCATCTTCTTTGGAGAACCTTCTGCCAGCTTTACACCTTTATTAAGAAGTACTACACGGTCACAGTATCTGGAAATGCTGCTGAGATCGTGACTTACAAAGAGAATGGTTCTTCCCATATCTTTGAATTCTTCGAATTTACGATAACATTTTGCCTGAAAGAACACGTCGCCGACAGAAAGAGCTTCATCAACAATCAGAATCTCCGGGTCAATGTTGATTGCAACAGCAAAAGCCAGACGAACGAACATACCACTGGAATATGCCTTGACCGGCTGATGCACGAAATCACCGATGTCCGCAAAGTCCAGAATATCCTGTAGTCTGGCATCAATTTCTTCTTTTGAAAATCCCATCATGGTACCGTTGAGATATACGTTCTCGATTCCCGTATATTCCATATTGAACCCGGCTCCAAGTTCAAGAAGTGCAGAAATCCTTCCGTCAACTTTCACTTCACCTGCAGTAGGATTCAACACACCTGTGATGATCTTGAGAATTGTGGATTTACCGGAACCGTTCGTTCCGATAATTCCCACAGTCTCGCCTCTTTTTACTTCGAAATTCACATCCCGAAGAGCATAATGCTCACGTACGGGAACTTTGAATCCAAGCGCCTCACGAAGTCGGTCGGAAGGCTTGTTGTATAGTTTATACATCTTGTCCAGATGCTTTACCTCAATTGCAAATTCACTCATTCTACTCTCCGTTTACAGTACATCCGCAAAATGTACCTGAAGTTTTTTAAACAATCTGGTTCCAAGGAAAAATACGACAATCGTAAATACCCAGAAATAAAGAGTAAGTACCGGATGTTGCCAGATTGCCACCTTGTTTATCAGAGAATCACGGTATCCCTGTACAATATAAAAGATCGGGTTCAGTTTCAGAATTTTTGCAAGGCTACCGCCCAGGCCGAGATCATTAAAATCCCACATGATCGGTGTCACCCACACGCCTACCTGCAGACCGATATTAATGATCTGACTCAGATCACGGAAAAATACAACTGCTGCACTTGTCATATAAGTCAATGCAAGGATCAGCATAAAAATACAGAAACTGTAATACAGAAGCTGTATTGCATACAGGCTCGGCGGATATCCCATAAAAGTATAGATCAGCAGTACGATAATGATAAAAAATGCATGTACAAAAACCGCTGAAAATACTTTCACAACCGGAAGAATCCGAATATTAAATACGACCTTTTTGACCAGATAATTGTATTCGAGGAGCGCATTTGTTCCTCCAATCAGTCCTTCCTGAAAGAAAAACCACGGAATCAGCCCCGCGATCAGCCACAGAACAAAAGGAACCCCCTTGTCTGAACCGTTGCGAAGTGCAAGTCCGAATACAAACCAGTATACGCAGATCGTTACGATCGGCTGAATGAATGCCCAGATTGTTCCGAAATAAGAACCGGCATATTTTGTTTTGAAATCATTTTTTGCCAGAGAGAATACTAACTTTCTGTTTTTGTAGATTTCTCCCGGCAGCCATGTCTCGTTTTTCAATCTTTTTTACTCCTGTTGGCTGTGTACTCTTTGAAGCTTCCCCATTTCTGGTCTTTGTCAGAAAGAATCAATTCCATGCCTTCCGGAATCGGCCATTCCACACCGATGTCCGGGTCATTGTACGCAAGACCGCCCTCATCGTTCGGATGATAAAAATCTGTGCATTTGTATGCAAACTCTGCGGTATCAGAAAGAACCACGAATCCGTGAGCAAAGTTTTTCGGAATGAAGAACTGCTTTTTGTTTTCTGCAGACAGAAGGACTCCATACCACTGTCCGTAAGTTGCAGAACCTTCACGCAGATCGACAGCAACGTCAAAAACTTCACCGCTCACTACACGCACAAGTTTATCCTGCGGATAGTTGATCTGGAAATGAAGTCCACGCAGCACACCCTTGCGGGAGCTTGACTGATTATCCTGTACAAACTCCATGTCAATTCCTGCTGCTTTGTAATCATTGTAGTTATATGTTTCCATAAAGTAACCACGTTCATCCCCGAATACGGTTGGTGTAATTACTTTCAGTCCTTCGATATGACAGGTTTCTACTGTGATCTTACCCATTTTATAATCCCTCCGCTACTTCGATCAGATATTTGCCGTAAGCTGTCTTGAGAAGTGGCTGTGCCAGTTCTACAAGCTGTTCTTTTGTGATAAATCCACGTTTGTATGCGATTTCCTCGATACAGGAAATGTAAAGTCCCTGACGTTTCTGGAATGCAGCTACGAAGTCTGCTGCATCAAGAAGGGAATCATGGTTTCCGGTATCCAGCCATGCGAATCCGCGTCCAAGTGTCTCAACCTTCAGTGTACCTCTGTTGAGATATTCGTTGTTGATGCTTGTGATCTCAATCTCGCCACGTGCAGATGGTTTTACATTCTTTGCAATTTCTACAACATCATTATCATAGAAATACAGTCCCGGAACTGCATAATTTGACTTCGGATGTTCCGGTTTTTCTTCGATGGAAAGAGCCTTGCCGTTTTCGTCGAATTCTACTACACCATATTCACGAGGATCTCTTACATAATAGCCGAAAATGGTTGCGCCCTTTTCTTCTTCGGTACGTTTGTAAGCATTCTGCAGTACTCTTGAGAAGCTCTGACCATAGAAGATATTGTCGCCAAGTACAAGTGCAACCGCATCGTTTCCGATAAATTCTTCACCGATGATAAATGCATCTGCAAGTCCTCTCGGCTGTTCCTGAACTGCATATTCAAAGCGCATGCCGAGCTGGCTTCCGTCACCGAGAAGATCACGGAAGACCGGAAGGTCTCTTGGTGTGGAAATGATCAGGATCTCACGGATTCCTGAAAGCATCAGAGTTGATAATGGATAATAGATCATCGGCTTGTCATAAACCGGCATGATCTGTTTGGAAATAGCTTTTGTTAATGGATATAATCTGGTTCCTGAACCACCTGCTAAGATAATTCCCTTCATAAGGTTTCTCCTTTTTCTGTTTTGTTTTTATTTGTTTTGTCTGTTATCTGTCTTTAAAATGAAGCGCGATCAGAAGTCCTATCAGGACAACAAGCATCGCCCCACCGATGATCAGAAGCATTTTTACTGTCGAAGAAATTCCTTCTGTACGCATCTCACGAATCTGCTCATCTACTGATTTTCTCTCAGATTCTGTAGTATCATTTGTATCTGCTCCATCTGTCTGAGCTGTCGCCGGTGTGCTTTCTGCTTCTGACTCCTCTGCAGCCGGCGTGTCTTCGGCTTGCTGTACCGGTTCCGGTGCCGGTGTATCTTTCACCGTTACATAACCGACAAACTGCCCCTGATAATAATACTGATTTAATGTTTTTTTGCCTTTTTGTTTGCTTTCCATCGTAAGGTCAGCGGCCGTTACACCTTTCGGTACTGTCATTGCCTTTCCGTCAACCTCAATGCTGTCAAAGCTGTTAAATGCATAATCAAACAATGCGGTACTGTCTGCACAGTTGATACCAAGATTCGTATCACGCATAGTTACTGCAATATAGGTTCTTCCATTTCGTTCTGCAACCACAGCAAGACAGTTCTGTGCTTCTGTGGAAAATCCGGTCTTTCCGCCAATACAGCCTTCATAATACAGGCTGGACTCTTTTGCCAGAAGCGGCACGTGTGTGTGCAGAGGTCTCGCTGCACTTATGTTTGTTGCCGGTATTGTATAGCTTACTGTTTCCAGAACTTTACGAAATCTGGCATTCTTAAGCCCGGCCCGCATAATCTTCGCAAGATCTTCGGCGCAGGAATAATGGTTTTCGTCCGGAAGACCACTCGCATTTACAAAATGTGTATGCGTGCATCCCAGCTTCTTTGCTTTCTGATTCATCATCTCCACAAAGTTTGCTTCTGTACCGCCGACATATTCTGCGATCTGTGCACAAACCTCATTCGCAGATTTAATATATGCTGCAAACCAGCAATCTTTCATCGTCATGGTCTCGCCAAGCTGTGCATTGATGTTGCTGCTGTCCCAGGTCACATCACGGACGCCTGTTTCTGTAAATGTCACAACATCCTTTGGTGAGCTGTTTTCGATTGCAATCAGGAGTGTCATAAGTTTCGTCGTACTTGCCGGATAACGGTATTCATCCATTCCTTTATCGTACAAAATTGCTCCTGTATCTGCATCCATCAGAACCGCCGTCTCGGAAGTTACAGCCGGAGCAGCCGGCCAGTTCGCTATACTGTCCGTGGCAACCGCTGCCGGTGTGCCATTGGTCGTTACCATAGATGCCTGTACCGTACAAGAAGACACCAGAATCACCGCAGCTCCTATCCCCGCTGCAATTCGGTATATTCCTTTATTCATCTGTGTACCTCCACTATTAAACTAAATTCAAGTCTCTTCTAACGCAAGACATATCTCATATTATTTTCGCACAATCATAGAGTAAATTCAATGCCTATTTTCGCCAAAATAATCTTCCTCTGTATCTCCTGAAAGAAAAAATGCTGTAATTCCCTGACAAATTCGGGAATCACAGCATTTTGACCAGTGCAAAAACTGATTATTTGGTTTTGTACATTTCTTCATAATATTTCTGATAATCACCACTGGTTACATTCTTCATCCAGTCTTCATGCTCGAAGAACCATTCAATAGTCAGACGGATGCCGTCTTCAAAGCATGTCTCCGGATACCAGCCAACTTCTTCTTTGATCTTATCCGGTGCGATCGCATAGCGGCGGTCATGTCCTTTACGATCCTCTACATATGTGATCAAATTTTCGCTTACAAGAGCTTTACGCGGATCATCATCCGGAAGCATTTCCTGTAATGTATCCAGAATAATGTGGATAATCTGGATATTCTGTTTCTCATTGTGTCCACCGATGTTGTAGGTCTCAAACAGGCGGCCTTTTTCCTGTACCATGTCGATGCCCTTTGCATGATCCATTACATACAGCCAGTCACGTACATTCTTACCATCGCCATATACCGGAAGTTTCTTTCCCTGAAGTGCATTGTTGATGATCAGCGGAATCAGTTTTTCCGGGAACTGATATGGTCCGTAGTTATTGCTGCAGTTTGTGATGTTTGCCGGGAATTTGTAAGTATCCATATAGGATTTTACCAGCATATCAGAAGATGCCTTACTTGCAGAATATGGGCTGTGCGGATCATATGGAGTTGTCTCATAGAAGAAACCGCCATCTTCTTCAAGGGAACCATACACTTCATCTGTAGAAACATGCAGGAATTTCTTGTCTGGTTTAAATGTTCCATCAGGAAGTTCCCATGCAGATTTTGCTGCATTCAGCATTACCAGTGTACCAAGTACATTTGTTTTTACAAATACTTCAGGGTTACGGATACTTCTGTCCACATGACTCTCTGCTGCAAAATGAACAACGCGGTCGATATCATTTTCATCAAAGATTTTCATGATTGCTTCACTGTCACAGATATCTGCTTTGACAAATGTATAGTTTTCACGATTCTCGACGTCCTTAAGATTCTCAAGATTTCCCGCATATGTCAGTTTATCTACATTGATGATACGGATCTCATTGTCATATTTCTGAAACATGTAATGAATATAGTTGGATCCGATAAATCCGGCTCCACCTGTTACAAGATATGTTCTCATATTTTCTTTTCCTCCTGAAAAGCGCCCTCCTCTGGGAGAGCGCCCTGTATGCCAAAGTATGCAAGGGAATCTGCCAGTGGCAGGTTCTCTGTATTTTATTAGTTATATGCCGGGTCTGTCGGGTCAAAGTTCTTAGCTCCACGAAGTGGTGTAAGGGCTTTTCTTCCGAGAGGTCCTTTTAAGGCTTCATCAGACTGATAAATGCCATCGTAGATTTTGATTTCTGAACCATTGCAGTTATCAAATACCCATTTTGCATCTGCTACACAGCAGCGGATACATCCGTGAGATGCCGGATTGCCAAGTCTCAGATACTCTCCAACCGGAAGGTTATGATCATTCTTCTCACCACATGCCACAGAGTGAACATAAATACCACCTACAACGTGTGATCCATACTGTCCCCATGACGGTCCCATCAAAGGCTGCCATCTGAGTGATCTCTTAACTGTAAAAGTTCCTGCCGGTGTCAGTGTGGTCGGGTTTCCTACAGAAACACGGATAGTCTTGATCGGAATCGTACGTTTCTTGTCTGCATATACAGTCATAACGCCATTGACACGATCACAGCTCAGATAATATTTGCTGCGCTTAACTTCTTTCGTTCTGTCATTTACTCTGTATCCATTCTTATCAAAACGATACTGAATACCATTGATTTCTTTTATAGTATTTTTTACGTACTTTCCGGTCTTTGGATCCATGTAACGAACAAGATTTCTTGAGCTGTTTGCTACAACCCAGCCGGACTCGATGAAACGGCCTCTGCCGTCAAGAGTACCATATACATCACCACGTTTGATCTTCTGGTTTGTCTGAGCCACACAGTCTTTAAAGTAGAAGTAATACTTGTGACCACCACAGCTTACCCTTCTCCAGCCATTTACATAGAGGCTTCCGTTTTTGGATGCACAGTAATATTTCTTATTGAATTTGATCCACTGGCTCTTATAAACTTTACCTTTATATGCCTTTTTGGTAGATCTCTGGAAAAAGTAATATTTGCTTCCGATCTTTGTCAGACCACTTGCCATAGAACCGTCTGCTTTGTAGTATCTTCCGCTTACCCATTTATTCAGGACCATATTTCCTTTTTTGGAGAAATAGAACCATCCTTTGAATTTACCGTTTACAGTAACTTTCTGAATTCCTTTTTTCTCCTGTACACGACCTGCTGTCTTACCGAAATAATAATATCTGTTTCCGGCTCCTTTGCAGAGTACCCAGCGTTTTTTCCATGTCGCACGGCGTCCGTCTGATGTAAAGTAATATCTGTATTTACCGGATTTTACAAGCTTTTCTCTGTAAACCACACCATTTTTGTTGGACATGTAATAGGACTTATTAGCTGCCTTTACCATTTTGCCTTTGATCAGATAGCCATTTGCATCAAGGAGATAATAATCATCGCTATCTGCTAAAACTTTGTAAGCTCCGATTCCTTTTTTCTGGTAACGTCCATCAGAACCGAAATAGCGCCACTGTACACCATGCTTGGTGTTTTCGCCTACCCATGCATTACGCACCATCTTACCGGGAATATCACTGGAATTTGCGGCATTGCTGAAGCTGTAGATTGCTTTGTCAATAGTACGGGTACCAATATACGGTTTTCCGCCGCTCAGCAGGAAATAAGAATCTCCGTCGATCGTATAGATCTTGTTTGGAGCGATTGTCTCCTCTTTACCGTCACTGCCGTAGTAATTGAACGCCTGATCAGCTGCATTCCATTTCCATGCATTTGTAATTTTCTGACCGAGTTCAGAGTTATATGGAGTGATTTCATCTGTTCCCAGATCTTTTGTTACGTTTACTTCATCGGAAGTCTTAAAGTAGTAATAATCATTCTCTACCTGGCTTCTTCCTGTAACAAGATATCCATCCTTATCAAATGTATAGTATCCTTCAGCCAGTTCTGTATTTGCACTGTCTGTATTCATTGTAGTAACTTTTACAAGGCCATCTGCAGAAGTAAAATACGGAGAAGTTGTCTCTGCTGCCGCATCCTGTGATTCTGCTGTTTCGGCAGATACTTCATCCTGTGATTCTACTGCAATTTCTGCATCCTGATTTTCTTCTGAAGCAACAAGTACTTCATCATCAGATGCATTCTCTGCTACAGGTACTTCGGTGGATTCCTCACTCTGTTCTACAACCGGTTTTGCAACAGGTTTTTCCAGCTTCCACCTGCCGTTTTCCTCGATCCATCTGTTTTCTTTAACGGCTGCTTCCTGACCATTCAGCCATTCAGCCGCAATCTGATCAGATGAATCTTCTGAACCTGCAGTTTCATCCTGACTGTATATCTGAATGTCAACTGCTTCATCCTCTGAACTGAATGCATCCAGTTCTGATTCCTGTTCATTGGTCTCTTCAGCAGCATCTGTATTGGTGTCTTCATCAGATCCCATATCAATCTGTACATCGTCTGCCCCTGTATCATCAGGCTCAACAACTACTGCATCATCCGAAGAACCTTCATCTGCTGTATCATCAAATACAGCCACTTCTGAAGCATCTGGCACAGCTGTCTCAGCTGTAAAATCAGCCTCACTGGCAGCACTTGCTTCTGCCGCCATGGACAGGCACATTGTCAGGCTCAACATTATTGCCACAACTCGTTTCTTCACAACTACTCCTCCTATTTCCCTTTTGTTAAAAATCTATTCACCAAGACCTCCGCTGATTGCATCAGTCAAAGCTTTCATTGCTTCCTGCTCATCTGCTCCATCACAGATCAGTTCAATCTCATCGCCACATTTTACACAGGCACCCAAAACGCTCAGAACGCTTTTCGCATTGGCCGTTCCGCCTTCAAATTCAAATGTGATTACAGACTGGTATTTCATCGCTTCATTACACAAATTTCCGGCCGGTCGTAAATGCAGCCCCGACGGATTGTTGATCGTTATTTTCTGATTGACCATTTTTTATCTCCTGTCAGCTGTTTCATTCTGCTGTGGAAATCACAGATACTTCCACACCTGTTGTAACATCATCTACAAGTTCATATCCATCCGGTATCTCAATACTCACCGGAACCTCATAGCTGCCTTCTTTCACATTGCTCAGATCTATGGATGCTTTTATCTGATCTTCTGCAAGATCATCAAGTGAACTGTCCGTCTTCTGGACACGAACTTCTATGTTTGCTGTATCAAAAGATACCTGCATGCCATCCGGTGCATGATTCACCACGATATTTTTTGTAGGAACTTCACATACACTGCTTCCAATCGGTAATACATTTACCCGGACAAACATGTCTTCACTGGAATCACTGGTCAGTTTCAGTCCATCCGGAAGATAATCTGAAATATTGATTTTTTCTTCAAAATCACTGTCCCTGTCAGAAATATCCGCAACATAATCAGGAATGGTAATTGTATTGTTCTGCTCTTTCAGGGCAGCAAGTGCTTCTTCACTTCCTGCAACACTGACCACATTTGGCGTAGTACTTACACTCTCTACCTGATAGCCGGATTTCGGGGAACCGCTGTATCCTGCCTTAATTTTGACGTTTGCCTGTACCTTCCAGAGTTTTGCAGTTACATATACTCGTGAAACGTTCAGGTAGCTCATATCAGAATCTGTGAATTCTTCGCCATTCTTATCAATGATCTTGACATCTTTTTCTGTGGTAATGTCTTCTGTCGCGCCATCCACATCAATAGACGCATTTACTTTATCTATTTTATTAATCAGAGAAGTCGGACCTGTAATTTTAATTTTCTCCGGATTCGAAGTAAGTGAACCTATCTCATATCCTCTGTCCGGCTTTGTGTTATTTGTTGTAACGTTAACTACAAATTCCTGAGTATCTTTATCCTCCAGATGAAGGCTGAGATTCTGAGGGCTGACTTCTATATTGTCCTGCAGAATACGGTCGCATGATACCGTGATCGGAACCATTACCGGGTCTGTGTTCAGGCTGACCGCCTGCTGAAGATCTGCCACTGCCCGAATATCATTCACTGAGATTCTGTCAAGGATTTTTCTCTGTGCCTTGATCGTCACACGAATCGGAACCTGTTGTTCATCCTGCATGCACATCTTGCCATCAGCATCTATATACGCTTCATTCAAAAGCTGTACATCCGATATAACAAAAGACTTCGTACCGATCGGGTTATTTACGTTTACTACAAGCAGCCACACCAGTATCGCAATCACAAAAGAAAGAATTTTCAGGCCTAAATTATTTCCCAGTTTTTTCTTCATGCTTCACTCTGCCCTTCAACAACTGTCTGAATCGGTTATTATCTACGACTTTTTTGTTCTGCGCTTTCTCCAGAACGTCCCGTAATTGTGTACTGCTGATGTTTCGGATCAGCCTGCCCCCCTGCGCCACAGATACCTGTCCGGTTTCTTCGGATACGATGATCGTAACGGAATCTGTTACTTCACTGATTCCCACTCCGGCACGATGTCTTGTTCCAAGCTGCTTACTGAGTTCCATGTTATCAGAAAGCGGCAGATAGCAGGTTGCAGCCACAATACGGTTTTCTCTTACAATGACCGCTCCGTCATGAAGCGGTGTGTTATGTTCAAAAATATTAATCAGAAGCTGGCTTGTCAGGATTGCATCGACATTGATGCCTGTTCTGACATATTCGTCCAGACGGATTTCCTGTTCAATAACGATCAGTGCACCGGTCTTAACCTCTGCCATATCATAACATGCTTTGATCAGTTCATTGACTGTCTTGTCCGTAAAACGTTCCTTAACTTCTTTTCCTGCATCAAACGGAATGATCGATGCCATGATTTTTTTCTGGCCGAGCTGTTCGATCACCTTACGTAGTTCAGGCTGGAAAATAACGACTATCGCCGTAATCAACGCACCGGCAAGACGAGATACGATCCAGAGGATCGTATTCATCTTGAAAATATATGCTATGATCAGAAATGCACCGATCACAAGGAGACCTTTGAGCAGAGTATATGCGCGGGTAAATTTGATCCATACCATAAACTGATAGACAAAAAATGAGATCAGAATGATTTCAATTACATCGATAATACTGACAGACGGCAGATTAATATCTGATAAGTACCTTGCCAATATATCTGTAATATTTCGCATAAACTCTCTTCTCCTTTTGCTGCAGATTTTTATGTAATACCGGAATCAGCCGGAACTTAAAGATCTTTCAGTGATTCCTCAAGCTTCTTCTCAAAATCAATATCATCGATATCGGCTTTCTCGACAACGGAAGCTTCTTCCTGAACCGGTTTCCGCCTGGCAGAACGCTTCTCGGATTTCGGCTCATTCTGGAAAAGCGGTGATGTATAATCCGCTGTTTTCTCAGATGTTCTTCTTTCTTCTCTGTCCGCTTCACCGTTGATTTTCTTTATGCTTCTCTCTGAAGTAGCAACCAGGGCTTTCGGAACAGCTTTTACATAGTAATAATAATCATCGTCTTCGTATTCAAGCCGCTCTGTTCTGGTGTAATCTCCACCAAAAACGAAAAATTCCAGTATGAGTCCGATCAGAACCGCAACTACTGTATAGATGATCAGTGACACCATGGAAACTTCAACACCAAGGCTCATACTTCCTGCAAGCATAATCACGATGTAAAGTACGCCACCAGCAATAATAGCAATTCGCCATGCATAATCCATCATACGGGTACGAATCAGATTTACTACAAGAACAACCACTACAAATGCGATTACATTCAGCCACATCTCACCGTTTTTCATGAGACCATCCGCCATAAGTGTAATCTTGCCCATAATATCAAGATCAGTTCCCATCAGAACCTGAGACTGTACTCTGATAAAACGTACAAAATAGTAAATGATCACACCGCCTGCTGCCGGAAGTGCAGAAACCGCACTGCTCAGGAGACCGCATCCAACCGGAAGAAGTGCCGGAAGATCAAAGCCAAATGCAAGTGGTGTAAAAATAAGCACCATATTTTTGCCATTGCTGAAACGCAGAAAAAGAATCAGCATAAACAGAATCAGGACAAGCACAAATCCTGCAACTTCGATTCCAAGCGCATAACTGTGTCCGATCATCAGTGCAAAACCTGTAAAGATCATCATACCTGATGGAAGAATACAACAGATCAGAGCAAGAATCAGAACTACAAACATATTGTCCAGAGCTCTCATATATCCCATATTGGTATTGATCCAGGTAAAATAGACCGCTGCAAGAATAAATTTCAGCAGAGGCAGCAAGTATATTTCATACTGTGCATATAATCCTTTTAATTTTTGTTTAAATTCCAGTAATGCTGTCATTTGCGATACCCTCCTGCGGCTCCTTTGCCGGATGCTTTTCTTTCTTCCCGGGCATAGATCTTACTCAGTGAAGTCAGCTGACTGTAGTACTCCCTGACGCTCTTCTTTGCGCGGTGATATTTGACCGAATATTGTATATAGGTCAAAACAGAATAGAATACCAGAACGACCAGATAGCCGATAATAATATAAGCACCAAGTGCCACCAGATTCATCTTATGAATGTTTTCCAGAAGATATTCCCCGAAATAAACAGCTACAGCTGCCACAATCAGCACATATCCGATCGTTACGAGAAAAAAGTTCTTAATCAGTGCCAGCCCAATATAATCACTTCTGTAATAGCGACTGACAGGAAGATATTTTCTGCCCTTACCCTGCTCATACATGGCAAGCTTTGTCATTATCTTGACCTTTTCTTCATTGATCATATTCTGCTCCTCATAAACTCTAATTCTGAATTAAATAATATAACTATTCAGCAGAAAAAGTACTGAACAGTTACGAAATAATCATATTTGGATTAATTGTAACATATATCCACAACCATGAAAAGTGTTTTTTCTCCACTCTACAGCTGTCCGATGCACAAAGTAACAAAATAAATTTCTCCGGCACCGTTTTTTTTCAGGCATCCTGCAAGTGTTTCGATCGTACTTCCTGTCGTATAGACATCGTCAACGATCAGGATTTTAAGTCCCTGCACGGATTCTGTGATTCCGAACGCATCTTTCAGGTTTCCCATACGCTCAGCTGCATTCAGCTTTTTCTGTGATTTTGTTTCTTTTTTCTTCACAGCAAGTCCTGCAGCCACCGGAATCTGTAAAAGTTCACCGATTTTTTCTGCAAGATCTTCTGCCTGATTGAATCCCCTGATCCTTTTCTTACGACGCGTCATCGGTACCGGCACCAGAACATCCGGATTCCAGTTCTTTATCTGAGTTCCGACATGTCTGTATATTTCCTCTGCATAGTACCGGCCATATTCCCGGCTGCCGTAATATTTGTATCGCAAAAGAGAGTTTTTCATCTGCATATTATACAGAAAAACACCCCTGCCCTGGCAAAATTCCCGTTTTCTGCCTTTGCAGTCTGCACAGTATTCTTCCGTTTCCGGCAGAGGTTTGCCACACTTCAGACAGTAATGTTCCTCTATCAGATGTAAGCTTCCGCTGCACACCGGACAGATTCGAAGCTTTCTGTCCGACAGTATTCTGTTACATACCGGGCATCGTGACGGATACAATGCCTCCAGGAACAATGCCCTTATTGTTCTGAGACAATTCAAAATCCTGATTCTTATATTTTCTTTATCCAGAATATGCCTTTCTCCCCGATGGCACGCTCTTTTTACTCTGCTTCCTGAATTCTCCTGTCAAGGGAGCTGTATCTTCTCTGCTGTTTTTCGTTGTTGATCATTTCCCGGAAAGTCTCTTCGCTTCCGACCACTGTAACACATTTTCTTGCTCTTGTTACTGCCGTATAAAGAAGATTCCGGTTCATCAACATCCGCGGTCCGGACAAAATCGGAATAATCACCGCCGGATATTCCGAACCCTGTGACTTATGTATCGTAACTGCATAAGCAAGTTCCAGCTCATCAAGCTGCTTAAATGTATACTGTGCATATCGTCCGTCCTCAAATTCCACTTCGGCAAGCTCGGCAAATTCATTGATCGTGCGGATGATTCCTGTATCACCATTAAAAACACCAACTCCCTTGTCTACCGGAATTCCATATCTTCCGCGGACTTCCCACTCAAGCTGATAATTATTGCGGATCTGCATGACTTTGTCACCTTCACGGAAAAGTCCCTGCCCGATTTCTTTTTCTTTTTTAGACGGATCCGGCGGATTCAGATATCTCTGTAAAATCTGGTTCAGACGTTCCACCCCCAGAAGGCCCTTACGCATCGGTGTGAGTACCTGTATCTCAAACGGCTTTGCTTCGACATATTTCGGAAGTTTTTCCTGAATGAGTGCAATGACAACACGAATGATCATATCTGCGTCATATCTTTTCAAAAAGAAAAAGTCACGGCTTTTGTTGTTGATCTCAACCTGTTCTCCACGATTGATCTTATGTGCATTCACGACAATATCGCTTTCAGACGCCTGGCGAAAGATTTTCGTCAGTTCTACGACCGGAAACTGTCCACTTCGGATAATATCTCGCAGAACATTTCCCGGACCGACGCTCGGAAGCTGATTTTCATCACCGACAAGTATAAGTCTTGTCCCTGCAGTCACTGCCATCAGAAGAGAATGCATCAGATGAATGTCTACCATAGACATCTCATCTATGATGATCACATCTGCTTCCAGTGGATTTTCCGCATTTCGTTCAAAGTGAACCGGCTGTCCTTCCCGGTCATCTTCCGGCATTCCGGTCAGCTCCAGCATACGGTGTATCGTCTGTGCCTCATATCCGGTTGCCTCCGTCATACGCTTCGCAGCTCTGCCGGTAGGTGCCGCCAGCCGAAGCTCTGCACCTTCGCTTTCAAAAAAGCGGATAATTGCATTAATGGTGGTCGTCTTACCTGTACCCGGACCTCCGGTCAGCACCAGAAGTCCATGTCTGGCCGCCTCTTTGACTGCTTTTTTCTGCATCTCATCCAGCACTGTGCCTGTTTCTTTCTGGATCTGGCTGATCCTGCGTTCAACAAGGTGTTCATCCTCGGGACAGTCAATATCCAGTTCCCGCAGCATCCGGGCTGTATTTAATTCCAGATAATAATACTGTGCCGGATAAACAAGTACCTGTCCGTTTTCTTCTTTCTGAATAATCTTTCGTTCCATCGAAAGGTCTACCAGATGTTTCTCCATGTAAGAGGCATCTACTCCCAGAAGCTGCTCTGCTCTCTTAAAAAGTTCTTCCTTTGGCAGATATACATGACCCTCTCCACCTGCCTGCAAAAGAGTATACGCCAGTCCACTCTTTATCCTGTAATCTGAATCTGTGTGAATCCCGATCCGATATGCGATCTCGTCAGCGATCTTAAATCCAACACCACTGATATCATCTGCCAGACGATACGGATTTTCCTGCAAAACACTGTACACGGAATCTCCATATTTCTGATAGATCTTTGCTCCGAGATTCAGAGAGATTCCATATTTTTGCAAAAACATCATAACCTTTCGCATTTCGGATTTCTCTGCGATCTGTATTGCAATCTCGTGTGCTTTTTTCTCGCTGATCCCCTTGATTTCCGCAAGACGCTCCGGCTCTTCTTCAACGATCCGAAGAGTTTCCGCACCAAAATGCCGTACGATCCTGCCTGCAAGCGCAGCACCAATACCCTTGATCGCACCGGAACCCAGATATCGTTCCATAGCCATGGCATCTTCCGGCATCTTCTCTGTCAGCCGCACTGCCTGAAACTGTTTGCCGTATACGGGATGCTGTATAAAGCTTCCCTCTGCCTCGATCGATGCTCCCTGCGTAATGACCGGGAAAGTACCGACACAGGTCAGTTCGTCCTCGTCTTTTACGCCTTTCAACACCATCACTGTATATCCATTATCTTCGTTCCGGAAAATGATATGATCAATATATCCGGTCACACATTCACTCATACCTGCCTCTTTCTTCCTGTTTTCTTTTGGAATTTCTCTTCAAACCATAATACAGCAAAAAGCCAGAATATCTATGATACACTTCACAAATACTCATGGCTTTTATCTAATGCCTGTCAGGCATCCATTCTGTTCATTATTTCCGCATACATCCCTGTACCCACAGCCACAACATGCATCGCGTCCTGGACAGTCAGCGTGTTGACTCCTGTCCGCTGTTCGATCAGTGTGTCCATGCCTTTAAGAAGTGCGCCACCACCGGCCAGAACGATTCCACGATCAACAATATCTGCGACCAGCTCCGGCGGTGTTTTTTCAAGAATACCATGGACTGCTTCCACGATCTGTCCCGTAGCATCCCTGAGAGCTTCACGGATTTCTTCTGATGTAACTTTTATTTTTTTCGGAAGTCCGGTAAGCACATTTCTTCCTTTTACTTCCATAACCTGAGGGTTTGCTTCCTCAACTGCAGTTCCGATTCTGACTTTGATCGTCTCCGCCGCATCTTCACTGATAAAAAGCCCATGCGTCTTACGAATGTAGCTGATGATTGCCTGATCAAAAGCATCCCCTGCCACCTTGATCGTCGAAGAAACTACTACACCGCCAATTGAGATCACCGCAATATCTGTCGTTCCTCCACCGATATCCACGATCAGGTTTCCAAATGGTTTCGTGATATCCACTCCGGCTCCGATTGCTGCAGCAATCGGTTCTTCTACCAGATAGACTTCTCGTGCTCCCGCCTGATATGTTGCCTCTTCTACAGCTTTGCGCTCAATCTCCGTGATCCCGCTCGGTACACAGACACTGATTCTCGGCTTACGAAATGCGCGGCGTCCCATTGCTTTCGTGATAAAGTATTTCAGCATTTTTTCTAATACCACGAAATCCACAATCACGCCCTGACGGATTGGACGTATCACTTCCATATTGGAGTTCACATGATTACTCATCTGCTTTGCTTCTTCTCCGATTGCACGGATCTTTTCGGTATCTTTATCATATACAACGACAGACGGTTCCTGCAATACAAGGCCTTTGCCTGTAGAATATACAAGACAGTTTGTCGTTCCAAGATCTATTCCTATATCGTTTGCAGGCATAAAAATCCCCTTCCGTAACAATTCCAAATCTTATATCAGAAATTATTATAAACAACTTTCGCTGAAATGAAAAGCCCCTGTTTCATCCTCACTTAAGATACTTAGCTACATACTGTCCGGTATAAGAATCCGGGCATGCTGCAATTTCTTCCGGTGTGCCCGTTGCAATCACAGTTCCGCCACGATCTCCGCCTTCCGGCCCCATGTCAACAATGTAATCCGCGGTTTTGATAACATCCAGATTATGTTCAATGACTACGACCGTATTTCCATTTTCGGTCAGTCGCTGCAGGATTTCCACCAGCTTGTGCACATCTGCAAAATGGAGTCCGGTTGTCGGCTCATCCAGAATATAGATCGTACGTCCGGTGCTTCTCTTACTCAGTTCTGTTGCAAGTTTGATTCTCTGCGCCTCTCCACCGGAAAGTTCTGTGGATGGCTGTCCCAGACGGATATAAGAAAGACCTACATCGTAGAGTGTCTGGATTTTTCTTCGGATAGACGGAATATTCTCAAAGAAAGTCAGTGCTTCTTCCACCGTCATATTCAGGACATCATAAATACTCTTATCTTTATATCTGACTTCCAGCGTCTCTCTGTTGTAGCGTTTGCCTTTGCAGACTTCGCACGGTACATAAACATCAGCAAGGAAATGCATCTCGATCTTGATGATACCATCTCCACTGCAGGCTTCACATCGCCCGCCCTTGACGTTGAAACTGAAACGGCCTTTCTTGTAACCTCTGGCCTTTGCATCTGCAGTCGAAGCAAACAGATCACGGATCTGATCAAATACACCTGTATAAGTAGCCGGATTAGATCTCGGTGTCCTTCCGATCGGTGACTGATCGATGCTGATCACCTTATCAAGCTGATCCAGCCCCTGAATCTCTTTGTGTTTACCCGGAATCACCCTCGCACGGTTCAGATCACGCGCCAGTGTCTTATACAGGACTTCATTTATCAGAGAACTCTTTCCGGAGCCGCTCACACCTGTCACACATGTCATGATTCCAAGTGGAATAGCAACGTTTACCTGTTTCAGATTGTTTTCTGCTGCTCCCCGGATTTTCAGCCATCCGGTCGGTGCTTTACGCTCAGAAGGTACCGGAATCCTGCATTTACCACTCAAATATGCTCCTGTCACAGAACGCGGATTCTTCATAAGCGACTCAGCTGTGCCGATTTCTACGAGTTCTCCCCCATGTTCGCCGGCCCCCGGTCCGATATCCACCACGCAGTCTGCCGCACGCATTGTATCTTCATCATGCTCGACTACGATCAGACTGTTTCCGAGATCACGAAGGCGCATCAGCGCACGAAGAAGTTTGTCATTATCTCTCTGATGAAGTCCGATACTCGGCTCATCCAGAATATACGCAACTCCGACCAGTCCGGAACCAATCTGTGTTGCAAGACGGATACGCTGTGCCTCGCCACCGGAAAGCGTCGCTGTCGCACGACTCAGAGACAGGTAATCCAGTCCGACTTCTGCAAGAAAACCTACTCTTGCACGGATTTCTTTCAGAATCTGTTTTCCGATCAGCTCCTGCTGCTTTGTCAGTTTCAGTTCTTCCATAAAAACTTTAAGTTTCTCTATGGAAAGTGCGGTCAGCTCATAGATATTGCAGTCACCCACAGTCACTGCCAGAGATTCCTTTTTCAGACGCTGACCTTTACAGGTCTTACACGGCGTAATGCGCATAAAAGTTTCGTATTCCTGCTTCATCGCATCTGATCCTGTCTCACGGTATCTCTGCTCAACATTTTTGATCAGGCCCGGGAAAGCAACATCATAGATTCCCTCTCCTCTCTGACCTTTATAATAAACCTTGACTGCATGACCGTTTGTACCATGGATCAGAATATCTTTTATCTTGTCCGGGTAGTCTTCAAACGGTGTATCCAGACTGAACCTGTATTCTTTTGCAAGAGCATCCAGAATTGCTCTCGTAAAGCTTCCCTTATCCGTACAGGACTGCCAGCCCATTACAGCGATTGCGCCCTGCGAGATGCTTAAGGATTTATCCGGTATCATCAGATCAATGTCAAATTCCATTTTATATCCGAGGCCGAAACAGTCCGGGCACGCACCGAACGGATTGTTGAAGGAGAAACTTCTCGGCTCGATCTCATCAATACTGATCTGGCAGTCCGGACATGCAAAGCTCTGACTGAATGTACGGATATTACCATCCATCGTATCGACCATCAGAAGCCCGTCTGACAGTTCCAGCACTGTCTCAATAGAATCAGACAATCGCTTTTCGATTCCCGGTTTGACCACCAGACGGTCTACAATAATCTCAATATTGTGCTTGATATTCTTATCCAGCTTAATCTCCTCGGACAGTTCATAGAGATTACCGTCAATCTGCACTCTTACATAACCACTTTTCTTCGCCTGTTCCAGAAGTTTCGCGTGGGTACCTTTACGTCCGCGGACAACCGGGGCCAGAAGCTGCAGTTTCGTCCGCTCCGGCAGTGCCATAATATGGTCTACCATCTGATCGACAGTCTGCTTCTTGATTTCTTTGCCGCATTTCGGGCAGTGTGGAATGCCGATACGTGCATACAGCAGTCGGAAATAATCATAAATTTCTGTAACAGTTCCCACGGTAGAACGTGGGTTTCTGTTGGTCGATTTCTGGTCAATAGAAATTGCCGGAGGAAGTCCCTCGATTGATTCCACATCCGGTTTTTCCATCTGTCCCAGGAACTGTCTCGCATACGAAGACAGAGATTCCATGTAACGTCTCTGACCTTCCGCATAAATTGTATCAAAAGCCAGCGAAGACTTACCAGAACCACTGACACCTGTCAGTACCACAAATTCATCTCTCGGAATATCTACACTTAAGTTTTTAAGATTATTGACGTTTGCCCCTCTGATCTTAATAAATTTTTTCCCCGGTGTTCGTTCTGCCATCTTTCTCTCCTCTGTCACTCATCCAGCAAAAAGTCTGCCAGAATATGGTTGCTCACATGTATTCCCTTACGTGTGAGACACCATTTTGTCTCTATATGTTCCATAAATCCTGTTGCTTCATATTTTTGCAGGATATCTCCATAAATATCCGTAATACAGACGCCAAATGTCTCTTTAAATCTTTTTTCAGAAATGCCTTCTGTCATCCGCAGGCCGAGAAACATAAATTCTTCGATCTGGGCATTGCGGGACAAAACCGTCACTTCTTTGCGGATCTGCTCCGGATTTCTACTTTCTTTCAGATATTCCTGCATCTGGCACGTATTTGAAAAACGCATTCCACGATAAAGAGATGAAGCGCCCAGCCCCAATCCCAGATATTCCCGCCGCTGCCAGTATCCTGCATTATGCCGGCACATATGTCCCGGCTTCGCATAATTGGAAATCTCATACTGCTGATATCCGTATGTCCCAAGAATCTCTGCCGTATCCTCATACATCCGGTACTCTGTATCTTCGTCCGGAAGATCAAGCTCTCTCTGCGCAAACGGAGTTCCCTCTTCGATAATAAGACTGTATGCTGAAATGTGTTCAGGATTTAACCCTGCCACCTGATGCAGATGCTGCCTCCATGCCTCTCCGGTTTGTCCCGGGATGGCAAACATCAGATCAATATTGATATTGGAAAATCCAGCTTCTCTCGCCCATCGATAGCTCTGTAAAAATTCTTCATAACTGTGAATCCTGCCCAGCATCTTTAATTCTTCTGCGTCTGTTGACTGCAGTCCAAGGCTCAGACGATTGATTCCGACACTACGGTAAGTCACCAGCTTATCCGGATCTACTGTTCCCGGATTGGCTTCAATTGTTACTTCCACGTCTTCACAGAAAAGGAATTTTTCCTGTAATGCCCTCATAACAGAAGCAATCGCTTCTGCTTTCAGTGCGGAAGGTGTTCCACCTCCGATAAAAACAGAAACGATTTCATAGTCTTCTGCATACTCTGCTGCATGAATTTCCCTCAGCAAAGCTTCTATATATCTGTTCTTCGTCTCCTCATCCGATGGTCCGGAAAGAAAATCACAGTACTGGCATTTACGAACACAAAAAGGGATATGCACGTACAGTTCGAGGGGTGTTCTACTACTATTCTTCACTGTCATCCCCCTGAGATTCAGAGTCATATGAATCTTCGGAATAATCACCCTGATCTGAACTGTCAGATTCACTCATATCCTCAGAATCATCTGTACTGCCTGAATTATCTGTGTTCTCAGAATTGTCTGCATTACCGGAGTCTGCGGTACTGTCCGTCGATGTCACCGCACCCGGATTCTCTGCTGCATAGATATTCACCATCGTAATATCACCGTTTGTCGTTACCGCTGCAGAATTGACCGTCTCCGGTGCAGGTGTCGGGGATGGTGTCGGTGTAATACTGATCTTAAGAACCTGCTCCGATGCCGGATCTGTTTTTTTCTTCTTTCCACAGCCACATCCGACAAGAGCCAGACAGCAAACCAGTATGCATACCATCAGAATCGATTTAAACAATCTGTTTTTCATAGTCCTCTCCCCTTTCTTCGGGAACAAAGATTCTTTGTAACTGTTCGGTACACTCACAGTTACGATTATTTATCATCCAGTTTCAATACGCTCATGAAGGCTTTCTGCGGAATCTCCACATTACCTACCTGACGCATTCGTTTCTTACCTTCCTTCTGTTTCTCCAGAAGTTTCTTCTTACGGGAAATATCACCACCATAGCACTTCGCAAGTACATCCTTACGCATGGCACGTACGGTCTCTCTGGCAATGATCTTGCTTCCGATGGCAGCCTGGATCGGGATTTCAAAAAGCTGTCGCGGAATCTCTTCCTTAAGCTTCTCACACATCTTACGTCCACGCTCGTAAGCAGTATCAGCATGTACGATAAAGGAAAGTGCATCGACTTCTTCTTTATTAACAAGGATGTCGAGCTTCACAAGCTCACTGCGCTCATAGCCACACAGCTCATAATCAAGAGAAGCGTATCCTCTGGATCGGGATTTCAGCGCATCAAAGAAGTCGTAAATGATCTCATTCAGCGGAAGCTTATATTTCAGAAGCGCACGTGTTTCTTCCATATATTCCATACCTTCATACTGTCCACGGCGTTCCTGACAGAGATCCATGATCGCACCGATAAATTCTGTCGTCACCATAATCTCGGCATTTACCATCGGCTCTTCCATATATTCAATTTCAGACGGATCCGGAAGATTCGACGGGTTCGTCAGCTCGATCACTTCACCATTTGTCTTGTAGACTTTATAAACAACACCCGGTGCAGTCGTCACAAGGTCAAGATTATATTCTCTCTCCAGACGTTCCTGAATGATTTCAAGATGAAGCAGCCCAAGAAAACCACAGCGGAAACCAAATCCAAGAGCAATGGATGTCTCAGGCTCAAAAAACAGTGATGCATCATTGAGCTGAAGCTTCTCCAGCGCATCACGGAGATCGCCATACTTCGCACCATCTGCCGGATACAGACCACAGTATACCATCGGCTGTACTTTCTTATAGCCCGGAAGTGCCTCAGCACATGGTCTCTCATTATCAGTAACAGTATCACCCACACGGGTATCACCAAGATTTTTAATGCTTGCTGTAATATATCCAACCATACCGGCAGTCAGCTCATCACACGGAATAAACTGTCCTGCGCCAAAATATCCTACTTCAACAACCTCTGTCGTAAATCCGGTTGCCATCATATGGATCTGTGTGCCTTTCTTTACACGGCCGTCCATAATACGGCAGAATACAATAACACCCTTATAAGCATCATAAATCGAGTCAAAGATCAGCGCCTTCAGCGGTGCATCTACATCCCCGTGAGGTGCCGGGATCTTCGTCACGATCTGCTCAAGCACTTCACCGATATTCAGTCCGGTCTTCGCAGAAATGCGCGGAGCATCCTCCGCCTCAAGTCCGATCACATCTTCAATCTCACTGACAACACGATCAGGATCCGCGCTTGGCAGGTCGATCTTATTGATGACCGGAAGGACATCCAGATCATGATCCAGCGCAAGATATACATTCGCAAGTGTCTGCGCCTCGATGCCCTGTGCCGCATCAACAACCAGTACTGCACCGTCACAGGCAGCAAGACTTCTCGATACCTCGTAATTAAAATCGACATGTCCGGGAGTATCTATCAGGTTGAAAATATATTCTTCTCCGTCACTTGCCTTATATACGATTCGTACGGCCTGTGACTTGATCGTGATTCCACGTTCTCTCTCAAGTTCCATATTATCAAGGACCTGCGACTGCATCTCACGCTCAGTCAGTGTACCTGTCTGCTCGATAATACGGTCTGCCAGTGTGGATTTGCCGTGGTCTATATGTGCAATAATGCAGAAATTGCGGATTTTGCTCTGATCTATCATTCTGCGGTGTTCCTCCTTATGTATCTGACTGTTATTTCAAATAAGTTCTCTCTTATATAATCTTTCTATAATAAAGATTCATATCATGGGGCATTATAGCATAGAAATTTACCTTTAGTCCAGTTCTTCCGCCACTTCTGTCTCTATATGCTATCATTATACAAACATACGTTCTTATTTGCAAGTCTTTCTTTTTAAACTTCATTTTTATTTTCCCTGCAGCACCCGATCCAAAATATCTGCAAACGGTTCCATTGCATTTTTTACCTCCTGCACCGTATTTGTCTGCGCCCCCGCTTCCAGAAGCAGTGCCCTCGGACGCAGATGCAGATTATAACGAAGTCCCGCAAGATAAATTCCCCTGTAAAGTTCCGGATAATAAAGTGCCGCCTGATATTCCAGCTGAAATGAAAATGCCAGATTGTCCTGAATATAAGGATTCGGAAGATACGAAAGATCTCCGCTGTTTATCGTATGGCTGAGTCCATTATAAAAAAGTAACTGCGCCGTCTCTTTTCCGTTGATCTCTGTCACCAGGCGGCGGTCATCCGGTACACCGTCCCGATGCAGATCAATGACTACCTGTATGGATGGATTTTCTTTCAGAACAGGTTCCAGCCATGCCCTTGCATAATCATATGCTTTGCTGCGATCCAGCTCCCCTCCTGCCAGATCAAACTTTTCTGTCACATGCATCACCTGATACCCGTATGTTTCTGAAAGAAGTTTTGTAAGATAATCTCCCACTCCAACGATCGTGTCTTCCTCTTTCCCCTCCCTTGAATCACAGAAAGTCTCCTGCGAATGGCTGTGATAAATGAGTATCTGTGGTATCTCCGCCTCTTTTGGCAAAGTAAGATCTTCTGCCAGAAATTGTGCTGCATTGATCTGTTCTGCCGTTGTTTCTGTAGCAGAATCCACAATAAAAAAATGATTCATCAGATAATCATAATCTGCCAGCGTTTCCGGTGCCAGATCGATTTCCGGCACCGGGACAACCTGCGCTGCCGCTGTTGCAGTCTCCTCTTCCGCAGGAGATTCTGTCCTGACCGTCTGAGCATTATCTTTCTCTGGTTTCGGAGTTTCTGTCACCTCCGATCTTTCTTCATTTTTAGCAGAATCCATAATTTGAGGCTTCTCCGTAATTTCCGGTGTCACTCTCGCATCTTTATTTTCTTCACGCACCATTTTCCCAAGATACCGCGTATTGCTCTCCACCAGCTTTTCATATGTCTCCTGATCCTGTCTCTGCCGATCTTCCACTGCCTGTCCTTCCAGGAAACGGTACAGCGGAAGCTGCCGGAATACATTTTTCTGCAATACAAACACTCCCGGCACAACCGCCAGAACCACAAATATGCAACATTCCAAAACAAGATAAAGTACCTGCCGGACCTTTGACACAGGATCACCCCTTTCAGATAATCCTATGATATTTTTTTACGGATTATACTTGACTGAACGCAATGTTCAGACCTTCAGATATCGTAAAACTCAAATATTTTATAGTTTCATCCACATCTTTCGGTGTGACAAACATGCTGTACAGATTAGGAGCGATCATTTCGTCTAAAAACTCTTTCTGTTCTGTTTCCTCCAGTGCATCCAGAAGATGTGCCATCGAGTCATGAACGATCGTTGCTGCATCTACCACCGTCGGCACGCCAATACCGATTACTTTCACCTGCAGATTTTCCTCTGTCAGACCATTTCGATGGTTTCCAACACCCGAACCCGGATGGATTCCCGTGTCCGTAATCTGAATCGTACGGCTGAGTCTGCGCACACTTCGCGCAGCAAGCGCATCAATTGCAACCACAACATCTGGTTTTGTCTCGGAAACAATTCCCTGCACGATCTCCGCAGTCTCCATTCCGGTCTGTGCCATCACTCCGGGGGCAATTCCACTGATCCGGTGCATCTTCTCATGTTTGATCCCGCGAAGCCCATATTCTTTTATAATATGTCGCGTCATCAGAAGATTATCCACTACATGCGGTCCCAGTGCATCAGCAGTGATCGCTGCATTTCCCAGCCCAACGACAAGTACCGACTTTTCTTTTTTCAGATCGATCAGTTTTCGCAGGTGAGTCGATATCTCTTCAGATATTTCTCTGTGATAGTCCTCATCCGGTGTCGAAAGCTCCGGCGCCTCAATCGTAATATACGTTCCCTGTGGCCGTCCCATGGATTTTGCTCCGTTTTCTGTCACAATTTTTACAACCGTCGTCCGCACATCTTTTTCCTCATCGTATTCTTCATGTACTTCCACACCCCGTATTTCCGCATTTTCCTCTGCAAACCGCTCTGTTGTCTCAAGTGCAAGATCTGTTCTGATTCTTCTGCTCCCCGACATATCTGCATCCTCCTGTTTTTTCATATTTTTGCGTTCTGTAACATTTATAAGAATTATTTGTAATTTTTACGTGAATTATGTATTGACAATCCCTGCCAGATGTACTAATATATATAAGCATGTTTACAGAAGCGCCCGTGTCTGTTTCTGTAACAACGACACAATATCAGAATTTGAAACGGAGGTGTACCAATTGGCTAACATCAAATCTGCTAAGAAGAGAATTTTAGTAAACAGAACTAAAGCTGCTAGAAACAAATCTATCCGCTCTGCTGTTAAAACTTCTATCAAAAAAGTAGAAGCTGCAGTTCAGGAAAACAATAAAGCTGCTGCACAGGCTGCTCTTACAGAGGCTATCTCTACAATCAGCAAAGCAACTTCCAAAGGTGTTTATCACAAAAACAACTGTGCAAGAAAAATTTCCCGTCTTACTAAAGCTGTCAACAGCATTGGCTAATTCAGGAAACACTTATTTTTAATTATAAGCTTATAATTAAAAGGACAGTCACAACCGTCAGTGACTGTCTTTTTTATTTCTAATAAATCAGGCGGTCAGATCTCTTTACAAATCTGCCCGCCTTTTTCTTTTGTATTTGTAAAATCAGCCGCCAAGTTCCACCATACGATGAATGCAGCGTCCTGCCCCATCAACAATATCCTGCGGAAGTTCAATCACTTCTCCGCCCGTTCCTTTCAGGCAATTATAAATATCCATCAGTGTCGTAATTTTCATATTCATACAGGTAAGCATAACGGAAAGCGGATAAAACTGCTTATCCGGACATGCAAACTGCAGATGTTCAACAATGCTGTTTTCTGTACCGATGATAAATTCTTTTGCATCGGATTTTTTTGCATAATCTATAATTCCTGTTGTAGAACCTATATAATCTGCCTGCTCAACTACTTCCTGACGGCATTCCGGATGAACAAGAAGGAGTGCCTCCGGATGCGCTTTTCGAGCTTTTTCGACATCTTTTGCACTGACAACAATATGTCTCGGACATCCGCCTTTATAGAAAACAAAGGATTTCTCCGGAAGTTTTTCTGCTACAAATCTTCCAAGATTCGGATCCGGGATAAACAGAATCTTATCATTTTCAATCTTGCTGCATATCTCAACTGCAGAAGAAGACGTCACGCAGACATCGCATTCTGTTTTCAGCTCGGAAGTCGTGTTGATATAAGCCACAACCGTATGATCCGGATGCTCTGCTTTCAGTTTGCGGAGTCCCTCAAGATCAAGCTGCTCTGCCATCGGGCATCCCGCTGAAGGATTTGCAAGCCATACTTTTTTCTCCGGACTCAGTACTTTACATGTCTCTGCCATGAAGCGGACCCCACACATAATTATGCCCTTGCATTTACTCTTTGCTCCCTGTACGCTCAGGCCATAAGAATCTCCCATATAATCTGCAACTTCCAGTATTTCCTGTCCCTGATACGCATGTGCCAGAACACAGACATCCTGCTCTTTTTTCATTCGCAGGATCTCCTGCTGAATTTCCTGTATTGTCATAATTTTATATTTCCTTTCTCTGTATGCTGCTCCCACGGCTGAAGTGGTGCAAGAAATCCTGCTTTCTCCAGCTGATCCCGGATCAGATCCAGCCTTTCCTCACTTGATGCTTCAATCAGATGATAATGATATCCTGAAGTTGCACTGCTGAGCACCGTAGAACGGCTGTTTTGCAGTGCCTGAATAAATTCACTGACATCCTGTCTTGAGCGGATATCCATCTCCGCACTGACACGCCCGTAAACCCTGTGACTGATGCTGATATTTTTTACATGTCCGCCGCAATCCACGATCAGATTCAGCTCCTGTGCTGCCTTGTCCTGACTGTGACGTACTTTGAATTCACGGGTACAGCTGCTGTCCTGCTCCATGACATAGCCTTTTGTTGTGGAGAGGATTCCCGGTGTGGATGCACGGATCACCGCCAGATCCTGCACGATCACCTGACGGCTGACCCCAAAACGTCCTGCCAGTTCTCTTGCTGCAATCGGAACTTCCGTCTGTTTCAGGATCTTTAATATTTCTCCGCGTCGTTCTCCTGTATTCATAGAATTGTCTCCTTATACCGCATGAAGGTTTTTCATGGAAATGTCAAGAATCGGTGCAGAATGCGTCAGTGCGCCGCTGGAAACAAAATCAACGCCGATCTCACGGATCTTCTGGATATTTTCTTTTGTGATGTTACCGGAGCATTCTGTCTGTGCTCTTCCGTCAATCAGTTCAACTGCCTGTTTCATAATCTCCGGTGTCATATTATCCAGCATGATAATGTCTGCACCTGCTTCAACTGCTTCTTTTACCTGATCAAGTGTCTCTACTTCTATCTCAATCTTACGTACAAATGGAGCATATGCTTTTGCCATCTTGACTGCTTTGGTGACACTGCCCGCAGCTCCGATATGGTTGTCTTTCAGCAGGACACCATCAGACAGGTTGTATCTGTGGTTATGTCCGCCCCCGACTCTTACTGCATATTTTTCAAATACGCGGCAGTTTGGTGTTGTTTTTCTTGTATCAAGAAGCGTCACATTACTTCCTTCAAGAAGCTTTGCCACCTGTCTCGTGTAGGTTGCAATTCCGCTCATTCTCTGCAGATAGTTCAGGGCAACACGCTCTCCGGAAAGAAGTACGCGGATATCTCCTGTTACAGTCGCCATCAGCTCACCTTTTTTTACTTCATCTCCGTCCTTGCAATGAAGATCAATTTCTGTCTTTTCATCAAGGATCGTAAATACTCTCGCATAGATTTCCAGTCCGGCAACCACACCGTCTTCTTTTGCGATCAGATCAACGGTTCCCTTTGTTGCCGTTGGCATTACTGCATTTGTAGAAACATCCTCGCTTGTGATATCCTCCTGTAATGCCATGCGGATCAGCTGATCTGCCTGCATTTTCATTGTAATTTCATTCATGGCTCATTTTCATCCTTTCGATTTCCTTTAATACCATTTTGTGATAACCATCCAGTACTGCTTCTTTGTCTTCATATGGTTTCATATCTACAGAACCGAGTCTGCACGGCTCATGCTTCTTTCCGAAAATTATATCATCTGCTGCTCTTCTTGCAAAGACAAGAGATTCCAGCAGGGAATTACTTGCCAGTCTGTTTTTGCCGTGAACGCCATTACAGCTCGTCTCACCGCAGGCATACAGACCTTTCATGGAAGTACGGCTTCCCAGGTCAACTTTGATTCCACCCATGAAATAGTGCTGTGCCGGAACGACCGGTATCGGCTCTTTACGTGGATCAAAACCTTCTTCAAGGCATCTGTTGAAAATATTCGGGAAATGTTTCATAATCGTATCTTCGCCCAATGGACGCATATCTTCCCAGACAAATTCTGTATCATCTTTTTCCATCTGGCTGAAGATCTTCTGACTCAGAAGATCACGTGGCTGCAGCTCATCTGTAAACCGCTGTCCGTTCCTGTCATAGAGAAGCGCCCCTTCACCACGGACAGATTCGGAAATCAGAAATCTTCTTCCCGGCTTATGGGAATAAAGTGTTGTCGGATGAATCTGTATGTAATCAAGATGTTCAAGAACAACCTGATGTTTCATCGCAATTCCGAGGCCGTCGCCGGCAATATGCGGGAAGTTCGTAGAATTCTTGTAAAGACCGCCAAGTCCACCGCATGCCAGTACAACATTGGACGCATATACCGGGTAAACCTCATTCTGCTCATCCATGATAACTACACCGCCACAGATGTTGTCGTCAGAAATCAGGTCGACCATCGTCATGTATTCGCAGATTTCGATATTATCTCTGGTGCGTGCCTGTTCAAGTAAAGTCTGTGTGATCTGTTTGCCTGTGATATCTTCATAAAAAAGAATTCTCGGCTGGGAATGTGCACCTTCTCTGGTAAAATCAAGTTCTCCGTCCGGAGTTCTCGCAAATGTAACATTGCGCTGAAGAAGATCACGGATGATGCTGTTGGAGCTGCGGATCATAAGATCAACGGCTTTTTTGTCATTTTCGTAATGTCCTGCACGCATAGTATCTTCAAAGTAATCGTCATAGTCGTCTTCTCCGCGCAGCATGCAGATACCGCCCTGTGCAAGGAAGGAATCAGACTGATCCGCCTCCTGTTTTGTGATCATCAGGATATTTGTGCGCTCCGGAAGGTTCAGAGCGCAGTAAAGACCTGCTGCTCCTGTTCCTACGATAATGACGTCGTAATTATCTTTCATTTTTGTGTCCTCGTACCGGTGATGCCGGATTTTCTTTTGGGTTTGGATTGTATTTTCTGTTTTGTGATTATACTACCCGACATGTTAGGTGT